>CAZSLN010000013.1:11600-42355 GCA_964607645.1 uncultured Anaerolinea sp. | reverse complement strand
CTTTTTTAACCTTCAAAGTTGCACTTCATTCTTGAATCTACGAAGCAGAATTTTTTTCATGAAGCAATGGCACGAAAGTCTAGTGAAATTAGCCTTCGGTACCGATATGTAAAATATTAATGCTAATTTATCAATATTACTTAGCAATATTCATAATATTGTATATAATACAATATCTAAAAACAACCAAATATTCGTTCGATCGGAGATTATCATGGACCAAAATTTCTATTCGCTCCCTCCCAAAAAAAATGGTTTTGGATGGTCTAAATTTTTTCTTGTTCTGCTTGCTGTAGCGGCTGTTTTTAGTTTTTACCAAAACGGTAAAGATCAGGAGCTCTATACCGCCGCCAACAAAGACTACCTGGCCGGCAATTGCGAATCGGCACTATCCTCCTATGTTGAACTGCAAAACGCTTTTCGATTGTACGATTTTGGCGGCTATGTCGAAAGGAGCAGTCCTGATATGCAAGACTGCCAAGCGTTTCTGCCTGGTGTTGAAAAAAGCGCGAGCGACCCCAGCGGCGGCATTCTAATCTTCTCAGACTTTCTAAATAATTACCCCCAAAGCAACCTGCTTCCCTTTGCTCAACAACGGGTTGAAGACCTTTTTAGGAACACCGACGCTGGCACGCTTGGTACCACCGCCTTGTGTGATCAACTTGTGGAACTTACGGGGCGCGGGTTGGTTCCTCAGCCTTCGCAAACCTTGCCCAGCCTGTATTATCAGTGTGGGCTAACCTATGAACGCAATGCGGATCTGTTGGGCGCTATTACGATGCTCGACCGGATCGGCAGTGAATACCCGCAAAACCCGATCAACGCTCAGGTAGAAACGGCTTTGGCGCGGATTTTGGTGGCGTACGCACGGCAAGAGGGCGGGGGAGAAATTCCGGAACCGAACCAAAACGGGCTTACCAGCGATGGTTCGACCCTGGTGGAAATTCAGAACGATTCCCCCGAGAAGCTGCGCATTGTTTTTTCGGGCCCAGAATCGCGGGTGGAAGTACTTGAAGCGTGCGGCAGCTGCCAGAACTACTCGGTGGTTGGCCCGTTATACTGCCCAGAAAAAGGTCCTATTGGTCGCTACACCGTGCCGGCTGGTTCGTATGATGTGGTTGTGCAAGCGATGACAGATTCAAGCATTAGCCCTTGGAATGGTACTTGGTCCTTGAACAAAGGCGAGCAATACTCCAGCTGTTTTTACATCACAACCACGTTTGCGCCATAAAAGGAGGCAGCCTAGGAGCAATGGCACGAAAGCCTAGTGAAATTAGCCTTCGTTCCCTCCCCAAAAAACTGGTTTTGGATTCATTCTGACCTAGTGGATTGATGAGCTCATCATTCGGCGAAGAAAAGATGAATTACCTAACTAGTAGCAACTAACGAACGATAGAACAGAGCTGTAGAATTATCTGGAGAAATTACCATGAAACCGATCATTATTCCTTTAAGCATGTCCAGTATTTTCCTTATTCCCTGCCCGGCCGGCTATCTGCAGGTTGATACGGGTTACCAACACGACTACCCCATTTACCGTAAGAATCTAGCAAAAGCTGGAATTACCATTGAGAGCGTTCGCTATTTACTACTCACCCATCACCACGATGACCACGCCGGTTTTCTCAACGAACTGACCCGCGATACCGAGGTCACCATCATCGCTCACGAAGCTGCCAGCGCGTTGTTGCAAGGTGGTGAGAATGATAAAACCCATGGCGGCGGATATGTGAATGGCTTCATCAAGCTGGTGGCTGGCATCAAAATGCGCTTCGACCCTCACTGGACGCTGACTTTTCCCCCCTTTACTCCGCGAGAAAGTGATATTTTCTTGGCGGCCAGCAGCAACCAAATTCTGCGGGAGATAGGGATCGCCGGTCAGGTGGTTGTTACGCCGGGGCATTGCATTGACCATATTGTGCTTGCGCTAGATACCGGTGAGGTTTTCTGTGGTGATGCCGCGGCTAGTTTTTTGCTTTGGGCAGGTACACATTACTGTACCGTCTTCATGACCGATATGGAGGATGCCTATCGTAGCTGGCAAAAAATGCTGGATGTGGGCGCTAAGGTGATCTACCCGGCGCACGGGAAACCCTTCTCAGCTGATAAGCTGCGCCAGAATAGCGGTCTGTTTAAGAATGAGGATTTGGTACGTTTCTTCTAATGGGTAGGTCGTTGCCAATTCGATAATGAAGAAGGCTGTATTTCGCGCAAACACCCGTTCCAACTAGAGCTGGAATTGGATTCAATTTTACGGGATGAAGTGATTCAAGTGAAGCGCGGTAGGAGCGGTAGCACTTGGAACGGACCTTGGTCTTAGACCTAGACGAACAACAATGCGGCAATTATTTACATCACACCACGTTCGCGCCATAAAAGGAGGCAGGCTATGAGTGAAGTTACTTATGAAGTTGTAAAGAAATTTGGAACGATATCGGTGAACAAGGATGGCTGGACCAAGGAATTAAATTTGGTTAGCTGGAATGGGTTTAAACCGAAGTATGACCTGCGGGAATGGAGCCCGGACCATACGCAAATGGGCAAGGAGCTTACTTTTACGCAACGCGAGATCGAGGATCTGGCTGATCTGTTGAATGTATCGCTGGATGAGGACGAGGTGGAAGAGGATGCGGGGCATTTACACAAGGTATAATGAAGGTACCTCAGGCCGGTCGGGCGGTCGCGGCGCGGTTTGACCACGTCGAGGAAAGTCCGCACTCCGAAGAGCATGGCACCGTGGAAACCACGGGGTGGAGAGATCTGCCGGATAGGGCCACAGAAACAAACAGCCCGCTTGCGGGTGATGGTGAAAAGGTGGTGTAAGAGACCACCGGCGCGGGCAGCAATGTTCGCGGCCAGGTAACCCCTGCCAGGAGCAAGGTCAAACAGGGATGAGAGGCTGCTCGCCTCGCTGAATCCCGGGTAGACTGCATAGATAGATGACCGTCCATCCCACCCTCGGGCGGGAGGACAGAATGCGGCTTATAGATCGACCTGAGGTTTTTTTGTTTTATAAAGGGCGGGTTCACGCTAAGGCGCGAAGAGCGCTAAGAAAGGTCAAGGACGGGGTCTTCCTCGTTTTTTGGACAAGGCAGCGATGTAAGAGCATCTTATTGGGCTGGTTTCCTTTCATAAGCTGACCTGAGCAGAATTATTCTGAGCAATTTTTACCAATATCCTTCGACCTTTTCCAACCCCTCCCTGTAAAAAACTCTCTGATGGTGCCGGTCTTCGACCGAGCACCCTTATTTTTTTTTGCCCTTGTTCTGAACCAAAAATTCCTACATTCGGCTTGTTGAAAATCAAACCCCATCTGTTAGACGAATGGTTTTTGGGAATTCAACCGGTGACGTTTGGTCAAGGGAAAGCACTTGGTGGGGACACCGGCGCGAGTAGAGGGTTCGTAAGGTTTGGTGATTGGAAGGGTAAGGTTCTCACGTCGGCGGTGGGGCTGCCGACTCAGAACGACGGGGAGGTGGGGGAATGCGTGTAGGGGATCAGAGGAAATTGGCCATTATGCACTTGGCGCTTTGTGGTTTGGTATGAAATCTGCCTTTTATAAAACTAGGTCTTCCTCTGCTGGCTTTCGTTCCGCGCGAAATTAATGTCTTGGTACTTCCGGCTTTGTGTGAGATTAATACTACTCACCCGCGATGAGTTGCCTTTGCGGCACAGGCTAAATTGGAAACTAGAGCTTTAAATCACACCCCCCTCTTGATCAGGAGGGGGGGTGGAGTTAAGGAGAAGTTCGGTTGTGCTAAACTTGCGGGCTGGCGGCGGCTTGTTTCTTTTTGTTGGTGATTTGGACAGCTTTTTGCAGCCAGTAGGCAATGGCACCAACGATGGTGACTTTTACCAGGGTGCCGAAGGCTTCTAATATGCCGAATACGCCCATTTCTTCTTCGTCGTCTTCGCCGCCTTCACGTTCTGTAAAACCTTCAGGGGGTGCCGGCCGGTCACTGTCTTCGCCAATCTCGCCGCGTTCTCCGCCCTCGAAACCGAGGGTGGTGTTGTTGAAGGCCAGGTAAAATCCGCCGCTGATGGCTGCCATTACCGCCAGGATGATCAGGGTATTGAGGAGTGTTTTCATAGTCGTTTGCTCTGTTCTTTCCTTTTAATTATTTCTGTTCATCAATTCGCACGGGCACGGGGGCAAGGTCGGGGCTTTTTTGGAACATAGCTTTGACCGGTTGAGTGATCGTGCGATCAAAGGTATTCAGGATCCACTTCCAATGCAAGGCAATGTGCACGCCCAGGGAAATGACGGAGAGATCGCTGGTGAGGCTGTGGATGTCTTTCCAAACGCCGCCTTGCGGGGCGGTGAGGCCGAACAGCGCCAGCACATCCCGCGAGATCATGATGCCGGTGAACATGGCGCCGGTCATGGCGATCAGGAAGACGCTATCGACCAGGTAATCGAGCCGAGATTGGTGGAATAGTTTCTTGAAGAAATCCTTGGTAACGGTCACGATCCACTTCCAATGGAAGAGCAGGTGCAGTACGATGGTGCCGAGGAAGGCGATGCTTAGCCACTCGTGGATGGTGTTGCCAGTGCTGCGCGGGCTTGCTACCAGTAAAAAGGCGGCGAAGATGATCAGGTCTAGGGTAAGGTTGGTTTTGTTGCTCATTTGAACTCTCTTTCTTTTTATGCCGCCGGGGTTTGCCGACGGACGAATTTGTGATGTTATTGCGCGATTTTGGCAAGTTGGCCGTGATCTTGTTCTGCTTTTGTTGGGAGCTTGTTGTGAACTTTTTTTCTCACGATGTTTGTTTCCACTTGCATTAGCGATTATGATTGATGTACCTGTGTAAACGCTGTGAAATCCCCGGCTTGGTTTGGTTTTCACAGCAAATTCACAGCTTTTTCTCGTATCATATTGTTATGAATGAAACGCACGGAGTGAAGCCAATGAACCATAAGATCCTGGTGGTGGATGATGACCAGAAATTGTTGAAGATGCTGCAGCGCACCCTGGTATACGAGGGGTTCGATGTAGAAACCGCCACCAACGGCCTTGAGGCCTTGGAGCGGATCGATGCAGGGTCACCGCATTTGCTGATCGCCGATTGGACCATGCCGAAGATGGATGGCATCACGCTGCTGCGTCAGCTGCGCGGCGAGCACAACAAGTTGCTGGTGCTGATGCTTACCGCCCGCGACGCTATTGAGAACCGTGTGGATGGCTTGCAAAGCGGCGCTGATGATTACCTGGTAAAACCCTTCGCCCCTGCCGAGCTGGTGGCGCGGGTGCATGCTTTGCTGCGCCGGCTGATGCCTGACCAAAGCGAAGAGCCTGCCAGCTTGTCCTTCCTCGATATTGAGATGACGCCTGCCACCCATGAAGTAAAACGCGCCGGCCACGACCTGCAGCTGACCATCACCGAATTTAATTTATTGCAGCTGTTGCTGCGCAATAAGAGCCATGTGTTGCAGCGGGCAACAATTTTAAATGAAGTATGGGGTTACGACTTTGGCGGGGATGATAATGTGCTGGAGCTTTACATTGGATATTTGCGTAAAAAATTAGAGAAGCATGGCGGCAGCCGCGTCATCCAAACCGTGCGTGGGTTGGGTTACTGTTTACGTGAACAAAGATCGGACGGAGGGTAGCAAGGACCATGTCGATACGACTCCGTTTTGCCCTGTTGTACAGCCTGATACTGGCCGCCACTTTGGCGTTGTTTGGTTTGGGTTTGTACACCGTTCAATCGCGCACCACCTACGAAGCGCTAAAGAAGGATCTGATCAACACCAGCGATACCATCTCCATTATTTTGAGCACGAATGGGCCGTTCGCTTTAGCGCCAACCGTGGCGAGTGAGACCCCAAAGCCCAAGCCTTTTGAAGAATTGGATGACCATCACGATCTTGGCGCGCTGCCCGAGCGTGAGATGGTGCGAATTTTAGATGGCAAAGGAAATCTGATCGCCAGCCCGCGAGGGAGTGTCGAAGACATCATTCCCCTGAGCTCTGAAGGATTGACCACCTTGCAGACCCAACGCGATCGATTGGAGACGGTGACCATTGATCAATTCAATTACTTAGTCCTCAACCACCCCATTATGCTGGAGGGGGGACTTTTGTACATCATACAGGTTGCTCGGCCGCTTACCGAACAATCGCGATCTCTCAGGTTTTTAGCCGCGACCCTCTTTGCTGGTGGTCTGATCATCGTGCTCACCGCGTTTGCCATTGGCTGGGTGTTCTCCAAGATCATCCTTGACCCGATCCAGAAGATTGCCCAAACCGCGCAGGCCATTGGCGATGAAAAAGATTTTAGCCAACGGGTGCAATACAACGGTCCGCGCGATGAAATTAGTGAGTTGGCGGTTACCTTTAATGGGATGTTGGAAAAGCTGCAAGCCAGCTATCAGCAGGTGGCGCACTCGTTGGAAATGCAGCGTGAATTTGTTGCCGATGTGAGCCACGAGCTGCGAACACCACTTACCACTTTGCGCGGCAACATTGGTTTGCTGCGGCGGCAGCCGCCCTTGCCCAGCGAGGAGCAAGCCGATATTTTGGCGGATGTGAACGAAGAGAGCGACAGAATGATCCGGCTGGTGAACGAGCTTTTGGTGTTGGCTCGCGCTGATGCCGGCCGAAACCTAAACCTAGCCGCATTTAACCTAAACGACCTGCTGGAAGAAACCACACGCCAAGCTCGGCTTTTAGACCCTGCCCGCGGGATCAATTGCGATGCCGGTGAAGGTTTGGTTGCCATTGGCGATAAAGACGCCGTGAAACAAGTGCTGCTGATTGGTGTGGATAACGCGCTCAAGCACTCCAGCGGGGAGGTGCGCGTAACAGCGAAGAAGCTTGGCAACGTTGTGGAAATGCGCGTGATCGACAGCGGCGAGGGCATAACGCCCGAAAAACTGGAACACCTGTTTGACCGCTTCTACCGTGGGGAGGAAGCCGCCACCATCCCCGGCTTTGGCCTTGGCTTGCCCATCGCGCGGTCATTGATGCAAGGGATGGGCGGAGATATACGTATGGTCAGTGAAGAAGCGCATGGCAGCCAATTGGTGATTACCTTGCCGGTCGGTTAGCCACGCGGTTGATTCTGAAATATCTACATAATTTACACATAATCTACCTATAGTATTCACACTTATTTCTTCCACTCCTTCCTATAATGAAGAGTGGAAGAATTTTTTTATTATTGGAGAGTCCTATGAAGGTTCAGCATCACCTACGACGGTTTTTGTTCGTTATCCTACTCATTGCCCTATTTCTAAGCGCATGTACAAGTTCTAAAGGAACGACCGCCGCCACAACTAACGGCACGGTAAAATCGATCATGGTTACCGACCTGATAGAGACCAGCGGCAACCTAAGCGCCGGCCGGCTTGCCCAACTAAAATGGAGCACTACCGGGCAAATTGAATCGGTGAGTGTGAAGGTAGGTGACAAGGTGAAGAAAGACCAGATCCTTGCCACACTAAAGGCCGATAGCGTACCCTCTGAAGTCATTACCGCGCAGGCGAACCTTGCCCTTGCAAAACAGGAACTGGATAACCTTACGAAATCGGGCCTAACCTTGGCCGAAGCGGTATCCGCTGTGATCACCGCGCGCGTGGATGTGGAAGAAGCGGAGAACACCTATAACGGGTTAGATTATCCGCGCGCCTCGGATGTTGTGCTGAAGGATTACCAGGTAAAAATTTGGGATGCTGAAAAACAATCGGCATTGATGTATGGCAAATACAAAGAGGTGGAGCGCCACCCCGATGGCGACCCTGAAAAAATGACAGCAATGCAAAATTATGTCACCGCCAAGCAAAATTACGATTCTTTGGTGGCAACCTATAATTACTTGACCGCCAAAGCCACCCCTGAAGATTATGAAGAAGCAAAGGCGAACCTAGATGTTGCTCGCGCTAAGTTAGAAGATGCCCGCCGCCAGCGAGATCTGGTGAAAAACGGCGCGGATCCGCTTACCTTGCAATCGGCAAACGCCAAGGTGAACTCTGCCCAGGCAGCCGTTAATGCTTTGTATGCCATCGCCCCCTTTGATGGGGATGTGATAGCGGTGCAGGCTATTGTCGGCAATACCGCCAGCAAGGATGGCAATGCCATTGTGGTGGTGGATAAAAGCACATTACAAATCGATACCCTGGTGGATGAAACCGGTATCGCCGCTGTGCAAGTAGGCAACACCGCTGAGGTGACCATGGACAGCTTAGAAGGGGTCATTCTCACCGGCAAAGTGAGCCTGATCAACCCGATTGGTGTGGTGGTGAATGGCTTGGTGAAATATACCGTCACTGTTTCTCTCGACCCCACCTCTGAACCAGTGCTATTTGGTTCCACCACCAGTGTGGTGATCAAAACCGGCGAGCCGCACAGCGAGCTGGCGGTTCCACTCAACGCGGTGATGAGTGACAACACCAGCGAATATGTTTTGGTCGTTACCGGTGGCAGCGGCGATAAACAGACCACCCGGCGGGTGGATGTAGTGAGCGGAACTTTGGTCGACAGCATGGTGGTGATCAAGACTACGGGCGATCTAAAAGCGGATGATGTGGTGGTGGAAACCACTACCAGCAGCAGTTCTGATAGCGGCGTTGGCGGCGGACCTGGTGGTTTTATGGGGCCAGGCGGTGGCTAAGCCAGCCGCGAGATAAACCGATGATACATATTGAAGACCTGACCAAAGTATTTACCATGGGCGAGAATGAAGTTCGCGCCTTGGATGGAGTGACGTTCGACATCGCCGATGGTGAAAGTGTTGCCATCATGGGCCCCAGCGGCAGCGGCAAATCTACCCTGATGTCGATCATTGGCTGCCTGGATGTTCCTACCAGCGGGCAGTATTTGTTGGATGGCGAAGAAGTGGAAAACCTAAGCGATGCTAAGCTTGCGGATATCCGCGGCCGCAAGATCGGTTTTGTGTTCCAGCAGTTCAACCTGCTCAACCGCACCAGCGCGTTAGAAAACGTGGAGCTGCCATTGAGTTATATTGGCATCAGCCAAAAGGAAATTCGGGAGCGGGCCGAGCACGCCCTTGAAATTGTAGGGCTAAAAGAACGCATGAAGCATCACCCGGGCGAGCTTTCGGGCGGGCAGCAGCAGCGTGTGGCCATTGCCCGCGCCATTGTCAATCAACCGTCCATCCTGATCGCAGATGAACCTACCGGCGCTTTGGATAGCAAGACCGGCGCCGAGATCATGCAGCTGTTTCAGGACTTGCACCAGAAAAATGGGCAGGCTGTGATCATGGTGACGCACGACGCGTTTGTTGCCCGCCATACCAACCGCATAATGCGCATTTCGGATGGCAAAATTAGCAGCGATCTGATCAACGAAAACCCGATCAAGGCTGGCACTCGGCGCAGCGAGGTAGACCTATGAAAAGCGAGCGGTTCAATGTTACTTAAACAAAATTTTCTCACTGCTATACGCGGGCTATTAGCGAATAAATTACGCAGCGCTCTCACCATACTTGGCATCGTTATTGGTGTAGCTGCCGTAGTTGCTCTTATGGCCATTGGCAATGGCGCTACCAGCAGCATCACTGACCGCATCCAAAGTAGCGGAACCAACTTGCTCAATCTGCAAGCTGGGAAAAGCCAACGCCCGCCTACTGGCCCGCAGGTGGCGCAAGCTTTTCTGACCTATGCCGATTTAAAAGCACTGGAAAAGAACCTAACGCAGGTTTCGGGCATTTCGCCCGCCTATACCGGTAATTACACCATCACTTCTGGCGTAACTAGCGACAGCGTCTCGACCATTGGCGTAACGGAAGATTACCTGAATGTTCGCAGCTATACCTTGGCGAGTGGGCGAAACATAAGCGCTAACGACCGCCAAAAAAGCCAGCAAGTTGCGGTTTTAGGAGCTACCACCTCCGAAACATTTTTTGGCACGGCCTCGCCGGTTGGCCAAAAGATCAAGATCGATGGAAAGTCTTACACCATCATTGGTTTGTTGGAATCGAAAGGCTCTACTGGCTTTGATAACAGCGACGACGTGATATTGGTCCCGTTGGAAACCGGCTATAGCCAGTTGTTTGGCACCAACGCCATTCGAAATGGCGAGCGCATCGTTAGCGCTATCGCGGTATCCGCGGAATCGGCTGAGGTGGTAGATTCAGTTTCGGCGCAGATCACTTTTATCATGCGGCACACCCACAAATTGGACCTTGATGAAGAGGATGATTTTCGGGTATCGAACCAAGCCGCCTTGCTAGAAACGCTAAACAGCGTGACCGGCACGATGACCGCCTTTTTGGGCGCGGTGGCTGCTCTATCGCTGCTGGTAGGCGGAATTGGAATTATGAACATCACCTTGGTCTCGGTGAGCGAGCGCACCCGCGAAATTGGGTTGCGCAAGGCGGTTGGGGCGCGCAAAGACCACATCTTGTTCCAATTTCTGATTGAAACCGTTACCCTTAGCATCTCAGGAGGGGTGATCGGCATTTTGCTGGGGATCCTGATCGCGGGGGTGGTGACCCTTACCGGATTGATCACCGCGCAGGTCACCCTTTCCTCCATTTTGCTCTCGTTCTTGTTCAGCTTCGCGGTTGGCTTGTTCTTTGGTATTTATCCGGCATACCGGGCTTCGAACTTGCACCCAATGGAAGCGTTACGTTCGGAATGATCTCTGAGGGGTAGCGGCAGCTTTTGTTCGCGCCCCTCACTCTCCGCATTGTGATATGATTTGCGCACAGGGTAGCGCGCTGTAGCAGACCACCCGTAACGGTGAATTTTTTATAAATATGAAGAAATAAAACTATGCAAAAAAAGATCCTTGTTGTTGATGATGAAGAACGTATTCGCACTCTGGTTGAGGCGTACCTGCGCCAAGAGGGCTACTTTGTAGTTACAGCCGAGAATGGCAAGAAAGCGCTTGAGCAGGTGCAGTTCGAGCATCCCGATTTGATCTTGCTGGATGTAATGATGCCCGAGTTGGACGGCTTTGAGTTTATGCGAGAGTACACCCGTACCAATAGCGAGCCGGTGATATTGCTGACCGCCAAACTGGAGGAAAGCGATAAGATCGTTGGGCTCGAGTTGGGTGCGGATGATTACATTACCAAACCCTTTAGCTTGCGCGAGCTCACCGCCCGTATTCGCACTGTGCTGCGCCGCATTGGCAAAAGCCAACCCGCTGGCGATGTGCTGGTGTTGGGCGATATCGTGCTTGACCGCGACGCCTACAACGTGATCGTGCGAGGGCAGCCAGTGAACCTCACCCGCTCCGAATTCGACCTTCTCTCCGCATTGATGAACGCGCACGGTAGAACCCTTTCGCGCATGCAGCTGCTTGATTTTGTGCAGGGCGTGGCGTTTGAGGGGATAGAGCGCACCATTGATGGCCACATAAAAAATTTGCGAGCCAAGATCGAACCAAACTCGCGCGAGCCAATCTACATCGAGACTGTGTATGGCGTGGGGTATCGTTTTAACGCTCGTAAAGCGGAAGGCTAAGAAGATGGGCTTTTTTCATTCGAAATCGTTGATGGTGAAATTGATCTTGGCCTTTTGCGGGGTGAGCATTATGGGTATTGCCATCATTGGTCTTACAGCCGCCATCGCCAGCCGCATTGAGTTTTACCGGTTTATGCGTGAAATCAGTTATTCTGAGCTGGTTCAAGATCTATCCTATTACCACTCGCAGAATGGGTCATTTGTTGGCGCTGAAAGCTTGTTGGATTCGGTATCCGTGGATAGCAACAGCCAAGCCCATGAATTTTTCATCGCTGACCTCTCCGGGAATATCCTGATCGCCTCCACCGGTTCGCCTAAGCCAGGCTTGCCAAATACCAATCTCACCAGGATGGGTTTGGCCATCAAAGTGGAGGGCAGCACAGTAGCTTACCTGATCCCATTACGACCGCCGGCACTCCCTTACGGCGATGTTGGAAGAAATGTGCAAAGGGTAAACAAGTACCTATGGCTGGGAATGTTGTCGGCAGCCTTTGCTGCCCTTTGTGTTGGCTGGTTCATCTCCCATAAAATCCTCATTCCCATTCGGCAGCTGAATACCGCTACCCATTTGGTGGCGGCGGGCGATCTGGAAACTACCGTGAATGTGAAGAACAAGGATGAGATCGGCCAACTCGCCGATGCCTTTAACCAAATGACCAACAGCCTTCGCAAAGACCGCGATCTACGCCAACAAATGACCGCGGATATCGCCCACGAACTGCGCAACCCGCTCACCATCATCATGGGCAATGCCGAAGCCATCAGCGAGGGAATTTTGCCGCCTACCAAAGAGGCGATGGAAGTGATCTATGACGAAGCCAAGCACCTCTCGGTGTTGGTGGATGACCTGCGCACGCTCTCGCTCTCTGAGGCTGGCGAGCTGCACTTGCAAAAAAGTTTGGTGAACCTAAAAGAGCTGTTCGATCGCTTGGCGCTCTCCTTTGCGCTGAAGGTAGCCGAAAAACAGGCAACGCTTTCGATCGTAATAGCGCCGGATGTTCCCCACCTGTTGGCGGATGCCGGCCGTTTGTCGCAGATCTTTTCGAATTTACTGAATAACAGCATCAAGCATATTGATGCTGGCGGTAAGGTAGTGATGAGCGCTGCCCTGTCGCATGGCCCTTATGGCGAGGAGTTGGTTCAGATCGATGTAGCGGATAACGGCGCTGGCATCCCTGCGGAAGACCTACCTTTTATTTTTGACCGTTTCTACCGCGCCCGCAACCGCAGCAATCGCCTGCTGGATGGAACGGGGTTGGGCTTGGCCATTTCCCGCAGTTTGGTGGAGAACCACGGCGGAACCATTGGCGTGGTAAGCGACCCTGGCAAGCGCACGGTGTTCAGCGTGACGCTGCCGGTGGGGGGTGGTGGTGACAGCCCCGCGAAAGACGCTTGAGGCTTCGGATGGAATAGGGGAAGGGCGGGTTCACGCGAAGACCGTGAAGGTCGCTAAGGAAGAACAAGATCAAGGGGGAAGGTAGAGTTTTAAAACAAAGGTTGTATCACACAAAGCCACCAAGGGCACAAAGGAAGGGCAAGGGTGGGGGGAAGCTTTTTTATTTGGGGTTCTGGAAAAAATGGTTCTCGGATTTGTTTCTCGTACCGCAACCGCTTCGGGGGACAGGTTCTTTTTGGAACAATTTAATATCCTAACCTTCGTGTAGAAAATGGCAACCGCGGACGCGTCCATTTCAGGTACCATCCAGGTCAATTCATTTCTGGTCATAAAGAACCAATCAGAAACACCACGTTCTGCAGCCCCTTAAACTCAATTAGCTTCTATCATTCACCATCTTCTAAATTCATGTGCCCAACTTACCGCGAGGTTTTGTGCTTGGTCCGGGCCATTTTGGGCAGATTGGACCTGGGGTATTTCGCTAATGGTATGGTTTAGCGTGCTGACTGTGTGGGTGTTCAGCTTGTCAATGCTACGGGCAGTAGCTCGGGGAGTAGGTGACAATATTAACGCGCTGAAGGTGATTAATTTCGTTTTAGGTAGTGTATAATCTAAATTACAATTTGTTAGACAACTTTGAATGGACGTCTTCAGAGGCAACGCGAGGCAAATTACCATATCTTTTGATGATTCGATCTAGATCGATCAAACGAAACAGGAGCTGCAAAATGAGTGATGTAATGCAACCCGTAAAGTTTAAGCATTTGTTAGGTTGGATGCTTGAAGAGTATAAAAATCACAAGACCATTTTCTCCGTTCCAGCCAGCAAATTTTATTATAAGAAAGACCAAGCCGCTTTTAATATCTTTGGGGAAAAGTGCGAAACCGCCATCGGCCCCGCCGCCGGGCCTCACACCCAGCAGGCAAGCAACCTTGCGGCTGCCTACCTCACCGGTGGTCGATTTTTTGAATTAAAAACGGTGCAAATTTTAGACCGGCTCGAGATCGAAAAACCCTGCATTGATGTTCCGGATGAAGGGTACAACACCGAGTGGTCCACCGAGTTTAGTGTACAAGAAGCCTTTGAGGAATATGTTAAGGGTTGGTTCCTGATCCACATTTTGGAAAAAATGCTGGGGCTTTCTGCCCTCGGCGAGCGTGGATTTATTTTTAATATGAGTGTTGGCTATGACCTTAAGGGCATTCAATCCCCCAAGATCGATAATTTCATTGAAGGGTTGAAAGACTCCTCAGGCACTGCCATCTTCGCCGAATGCGCCGCAGAGTTGGAACGCGCCATTTCGGCTAACGAGATCCCTAACATCACTGATCCCGCTTTCGTTCGAACGATCTCCCCTAAGATCTCGCGATCCATTACCCTTTCTACCATGCACGGAACACCGCCCGACCAACAAGAGGCGATCTGCCGTTATTTGATCAGCGAGAAGAAGGTGCATACCTATGTGAAGCTGAACCCAACCTTGCTTGGGTTTGATACCGTTCGGGCTATTTTTGATACTCAGGGTTTTGATCATATCGTTATCAAGCCAGAATCTTTTGATCACGATATGAAATATGCCGATGCCGTGCAGATGATCACGTCTCTTAAGGCTTTCGCGAAAGAGAACGGCGTGGAGTTCGGGGTTAAATTATCCAACACGCTGGCTGTGGTCAATGATCGCGGCTCGTTACCCACCAATGAAATGTATATGAGTGGGCGAGCTTTGTTCCCGCTGACCGTTAATTTGACCAATAAGTTAGCCCAGGAATTTAAAGGCGATCTCGCCATTAGCTACTCTGGCGGAGCCACCTACTTTAATGTGGATGATCTGTTCGTATGCGGAATTCGGCCGATCACTCTCGCCACCGATCTGCTAAAGCCGGGTGGTTACTCGCGCTTGTATCAGCTGGCGATGGTGTTACAGCGATCTTTTGCTGAACAGCCGGTGCGCGGCATCGATCTGGCAAAATTGCAAAAGGTCGCGGATGCTTCGTTGACCGACGCGAGGTATCATCGCGAGTCGAAACCGGCATCCCCCATGAAGATCAAGGAACAGTTCGACCTGTTCGATTGTTTTGTAGCGCCCTGCGTGGTTGCCTGCCCGGTTCATCAGGATGTTCCGGAGTATATTCAGTTGATCGGCGAGGGGCGCTTTGTTGAGGCCTACGAATTGATCATTTCAAGCAATGCTATGCCTTTTGTTACCGGCTACATTTGCGAAAGCGGCTGCGAATTAAAATGCGTGCGCAACGATTACGAAGAGACCGTTCAGATCCGCGACCTAAAGCGAATCGCTTCGGAGCGTGGCTTTGATGAAGTGATCGCGAAATTGAAACCGCTGCATGAGCGCCGCCAAACCAAGGTAGCTGTGATCGGGGCTGGGCCTGCCGGGCTTTCCTCCTCCTACTTCTTGGGGCGAGAAGGCTTTGATGTGACCGTGTTTGATAAAACCGACAAAATTGGTGGGATGGTAACCCATGGCATCGCAAATTACCGCGTGCCTGATGAAGCCATCGAGAACGATATTGAATTAGCCAAAAAGATGGGCGTGAAATTTGAATTGAATTGCGACCCGAAGATCGATGTTCAGAAATTGAAGGCGCAAGGGTACAAGTACATTCATCTGGCGATTGGGGCATGGAAATCGCGCGCTTTGAATATTGAAGGTGATAACGACAAAGTGCTGGGTGCCATCAAATTCCTAACACAATTTACCCATGATCCATCACAGATCAGCCTTGGTGAAAGTGTGGCGATCATTGGTGCTGGCAACAGCGCTATGGATGCCGCCCGAGCCGCCTTACGCGTGCCTGGCGTGAAAAATGTGACCATCATCTACCGCCGCTCTCGCAAAGAGATGCCGGCGACGCGCGAAGAATTTTTAGAAACAACACACGAAGGGGCGGTCTTCCACGAATTGGTTGATCCTGTGAGCCTGCATGAGGGCGTTCTGAAATGCCAGCAGATGAAGCTGGGTGATAAAGATGCCAGCGGGCGCAGAAAACCGATCCCGGTGATCGGTGAATTCGTGGAGTTCAAGATCGATACCGTCATCACCGCCATCGGTGAGCTGGTGGAATATGAGCTACTGGAAGCGAACGGCTTGAAGGTAAGCAACAACGGCGATATTCCGGTGAACCAATATCTGGAAACCAATGTGGAAAATGTGTACGTTGGTGGAGACGCTTTTAGGGGTCCTTCTTCCATTATTGAGGCGATCGCCGATGGACGCGCTATCGCTGAAGGGATCATCGCCAAAGAGAACGCGCAGCATGGCCCCATTAAACTAGCGGCTGAATATGCCTTCGAGAAAGACATACGCTTGGCGCAGATCGAAGCCCGTAAAGCCACGGTGGAACTAAAAGGCCCCAAGGTTGAGTTCGACGCCAATTTTAAAGCCGCCGCAAACCGCTGCTTGTCCTGCAATATCGCTTGTAATAAGTGTGTTGAAGTTTGCCCAAATATCGCCAATGTAGCGATAAAAGTAGATGGGTTTAGGGATGTCAACCAGATCCTTCATATTGAGGGGCTATGCAATGAGTGCGGCAACTGTATGGTCTTTTGCCCCTATAGCAGTGATCCGGCGAAGGATAAATTCACGCTCTTTTGGAGTGTGGAGGAATTTGAAAAAGAACATCATCAAGGGTATGTCTATACATCAGAAACTACCGTCAAAATGCGCTACCAGAAGGACATTTACGATCTGAGGGTGGTGGATGGTGCGGTGAAATTTGCTGACGCGTCGGTGAAGGCCAACGAGCAGATGCTTGGCTTGGTCAAAATGATCGATACTGTGAAAGAGAATTATTCGTATTTGATCCATATTTAGTTACTCCCACTCCTCTAGAGAAGAAAAAAAGCCACTTGAAAATTTTCAGGTGGCTTTTTTGTTGGGATGTGGGGTTGGGAGGATCAATGGCAAGGGCGGGTTCACGCAAAGAACGCGAAGGGCAGGAAGGAAGAGAGAAGGGCGCGGTTGCGGGTGTGACATGAATCCGTGTCACCCTTATTTTAGTAAGTTGGCTGGGGTTTGGATCTTTTATAGAGTTGTTGGGTAGGGTTGTATCTATGGGCGGGAAAATAAAAATGTGCCCCAGGTTTTCCCTGGAGCACATTTTGTTGAAGTGAAAAATCTTGGGTTAGCGTCTGCCGCCCATACGGCTGCCCATTTGTCTGCTATTGGTATTGGTGCCGGCGCAGCCTTGCGTACCAGCGGTTTGGGTTCCGGTGCAATTCAATCCGTGGCTCATTCCGTTGCCCATGCCGCGGCCCATTGGGCTGTTCATGATGGCCTGAAATTCTTCGGCGCTCAGGATGCTGGGAGTGTAGACTGTGCCGCTGAGGGTGCCGTAGTTGGTGGCATAAGCTCGCAGGTGATTATTGGAGGCATTCATTAGGTTAGTGAAGATCAACTGGATGTCGGCATTATCAGTTGCGGCCAAGCGGGTTTGAAGGTCCTTGATGTCAACTTCTTCGATGAGAGCGCCAACTTTGAGGGCTTCGATCTGTGAGACGGAACCTTGCGCGATCAGGTCGTCGTAGAGCTTCTGAAGGGTTGCGTCAGCGAATTTGCCGGCTTCGAGGGAGGGATCGGCGATCTCGTAGCGGGTGAGCAATTGCTTCACGGCGTCTACGTGCATTTGTTCGCTTTGGACGATGTTCTGGAAGGGATTGATATTCCATTTTTCGATCATCGCGTTGTATACATCGCGGGCAAGCTGTTCTTCCTGCACCATATAGATGAGGGCCGCTTCTTCCTCGGCGGTTAGATCGCTTGCGGGGATGTTGGCGATATTGCTATAGTTGTTCATCATTCCGCTGCCTCGGCTGCCTGGGCCGTTAGTGCCAAAGAAGACGTTTTCTTGTTGGTCGGCGTACGCGTTGTAAACGTTGAACCCGGCCATCATGCCTGCTACTACCACTACGGTGACCAAAACGGTCAAAATTATTTTTTTCATTTTTTTCTCCTAATAAGTTTCGCTTTGTTGTTGAGCGATGTTCTTATAATAGCCCTTTCGTTTAAAGGAATTGTAAAGGAAAGGTAAAGAGCGAATAAAGAACAAGCTGGGTTGGTTGTTTGTTTTTGTTGTAAACTTAACATATCTGTTTCACCCAGGAGTTGCCGTATGCAGCAGGTTGACCTATTATTGCTCCATCCCCCCAGCGTTTATGATTTTCGCCGTCATTCCATCCTTTATGGCCCGGTCAGCGACCTGATTCCTTCGTCCCCTGTATTCGAGATGTACCCACTTGGTTTCCTAACCATGGCCAACTACCTCGAGCAGCGCGGCATTCACGTTCGCATCGTAAACTTGGCCTTGCGTATGATCAACGATAAGAACTTTGACGTGCCCACATTTTTGGCGGGCATCAAACCCTCGTTGATCGGCATTGACCTGCACTGGCTGCCTCACGCCCATGGCTCCATCGAGATCGCCGAGGTGTGCAAGCAGGTGCATCCCGATGTGCCGGTGATGCTTGGGGGCTTGTCTTCCACTTACTTTCATCAACAGATCATGGAGTTTCCGCAGGTGGATTATGTTTTGCGCGGCAATGCCACGGAAAAATGGCTGCTGGACCTAATCACTTGCCTGAAAGATAAGGGTGACCTGGCAACCGTGCCGAACCTCACTTGGCGGGATGCCGGCCAAGTGAAGGTGAACCCGCCGAGGATCCCTGGGCCGGATCTGGACGATACCGATATCAACCCGCGCGGCATGGTAAATATGGTGCTGCGTTACCGCGACCTCGCCAGCGTGATTCCGTTCAATGGCTGGTGGCAAAACCCCATTACGGCGGTGTTTACCGTTAAAGGCTGCGCCCACGAGTGCATCACTTGCGGCAGCTCGGCTGATGCCTGCGGCACCCTAAAATTTAGAGAGCGGCCATTGTTCCGCAGCCCCAAGAACCTGGTGAAGAATATGCTGGATATCAGCAAGATCACCCGCGCGCCGATCTTTTTGGTGGGCGATTTGCGCCAAGCCGGCGAGGAGCACGCCAACGAAGTGCTTGCGCTGTTGAGTAAAGCGGATATCCAAAACGAGATCGTCTTCGAATTTTTTGATCTTCCCACCGCCGACATGCTCGACCGCATTGATGCCTCAGCCAAGAATTGGAGCATTGAGCTCTCGCCCGAGAGCCATGATGATTCCATCCGCCGCGGGCAGGATTCGACCACCTACTTCACCAATGAGCAGATGGAAGAGGCGATCGCCAAGGCGCTTTCGTTGCGCTGCCACCGTGTGGATGTCTTCTTTATGATCGGCTTGGCTGGCCAAACCACCAAATCGGTGCAAGATACCATTGTGTATTGCGGCCACTTGTTTAAACTATTTGATAAAAAAGTCTCTTGCTTTATTTCGCCAATGGGTCCCTTTATTGACCCAGCCAGCCATGGCTTTGAGCGACCCGAGCAGCACGGCTACACTTTGTTTGCCCATACCCTAAAGGAACACCGCGCGCTTTTAACGAAGCCTACCTGGCAGGATATTTTGAATTATGAAACCAAGTGGATGACCCGCGAACAGTTGGTGGATGCCACCTATGACGCCGCAGAAGAATTGAACAAGCTGAAACTGCAATACGGGCGCATCACAGCAAAGCAGGGCGCCGACGTGGCGGAGCGTATTCGCCAGGCGCGCGACCTGCGGGCGCGTCTGGAAAAGTGGAACCACTCTTCGGATAATAAGGGGATGATCGAAGAATTACGCGGTGAGATCAACCGCTTTAGCATTTCTACCGTTTGCGATAAGAACGAATTGTTTTGGAAGCGGCATATCTTCAACTTCCATTGGCTCGAGATCTTCAAGATCGCGGCGCAGTTTTATCTTCGAGATTGGGGCTTGATCAAGGGGTAGGTTGGTTTCGTGCATGTTGTAGAGCCGCGCGGCGTTGATGTGCGGCTCTTTTATTTTGGGCGGGTGGGTTGGCTGGCGCCAATTTGGCGGGTCGTGCCCCGCCGCTACGCAAGGCTTCGCCTTGGTGGGGCTTCCCCTTCGCATCGGTCTCCTGACCGAGCGCGGGGTTTTGACCGAAGGTCTCAAAGGGTTAAATTCCGGTGGTATGGATAATTCTGGGATGATCCTTGTGGCGATTAAAGCGGATGGGACTGAATTATGATTTGTATCCGTCGATTAGAGGGGGTTAGTGATGTGAGAGCTTCCCTTAGCAGGGAGTTTCGTCTGATTGAAGATTGTCTTCAAGGATCTTGCGGAGGATGGTGAGATCCATTTTTTGGGGGTTGGGGTAGCGGATGCAGCTTTTGCCGACGTTGAGGCCGCTTAGCAGGGGTAGGTTTTGTTTTACCACGCCCACCTTTAGAAAGTACACCGAAATGTATTGTTTTTGGTTGGCAAAGCCCACTTCTCCTACTCCGTTTTTGGAGTATCCCGCCATACCATACGCCATCCCCTCATCATAGCCTGCTAACACTTCTCGGCAGAGGTCGCGCAAGGCTGCCAAATAGGGTTTGCGGCTCTCATCCGCTTCTTCGAGATAGGCATCGACCGTGATTGCTTTACTTTGCATAAACGCTCCTTTGAAGTTTTAGAGCAGCGCCGCCGCGTAGGTGATGACACCGACGATGCCGCCGATGATCAGGCCGTAGGGCAGGGTGATGCGCAACACGTCGCCCTCTTTGCCGGCCATGCCGGTGGTGGTGCAGCCAACGCTGATCTTGGCGGGGGCAACCATGCTGCCCAGCGAGCCGCCGGTGGTTTGCGCCGCGATCATCACCGCGGGGGCGAGTTGCAGCATAATGGCAACCTTCTCTTGCATCGAGGCGAAGAGCACGTTGCTATTGCTGTTGCTGCCGGTGGCAAAGGCGCCGAGGGTTCCGATGAGCGGCGAGATGAACGGGTAGAACGAGCCGAACCAGGAGCTGATCATGGTCGCCATTTGTACCGTGATGCCGGTATGATCCATGATGGTCGATAACCCCACCATCGTAAGGATGCCAACAATGGCCTGCCATGAGGTTTTGATGGTATCGAGAAAGATCGATGAAAAGCCGACGTTGTGATAGAGGCGCAGGCGGCGGTTGAGCAGGTAGGTGATGAAAATGACCAGCAAGGTGGTGGCGCCGGTGTGATACAAGGGGTAGTAGATGCTGCTGGCGGCCGGAGTGATGAAGCCGGCTGCGCTGACCAGCTCTGGGAAGGATACCTTCCAGACGATGGAATGGGTGAAGGTGGAGACCGCCGGAATGCTGGTGACCGCGAAAAGGATGCCCGCCAACAGGCTGTAGCTAACGAGCGCCGCTTTTAGCGGACGGTTTAGGGCGGGGGTTCGTAATGTTTTTTCGCCATCGTAAAAGCGGCTAAGCAACGCGCCGACTAAAATGCCAGCCGCGCCGGCGATCAGGTTGGAGATGGCGGCCAGGCCGTTGAGCACGCAAAAAGATTGCGCCGCGATCATCACGCCGGAGATGGCCAAGATGGCTGCCCAACGGTTGAGCGACTTTTGCAGGTGCGCCACCGCTATTGCGCATAGCAGAATGGAGATACCCAGCAGCAAAGCCATATATGGGCTAAACAGCTCGGTGGGTGTTTTTACCAGCTGATTGAGAGTCTGAAAGATGGCACCCATATCGCCATAGGTCACCGACCAGGCGTGGCCGATGGAGACGGAGGCGATGGCTTGCAGGGGCGCCATGCCCAGGTTCACCAAAATGGGCGAGATGATAGCGACCGGCAGCCCAAAGCCGGCAACACCTTCTAACATGCCGCTAAAGGCGATGGCGGTGACCAGCAGCAGCAGCGGTTTATCGCTGACCAGGGTACGCAGGGCGGTGGTGATTTCGGCGATGCCGCCGGCTTTGTTGACGGTTTGGTATAAGAGCAGCGCCGGGAAGAACACCATTAGCACGAATAGGGAGAGGTTGAGGCCTTTCCATTGACTGTAGAAGAGGATCTGGGGGGTGAGGCCAAAGGTTTGAAACGCCAGGATCACTGTGGTGACCAGCCCGATCGGACCGGCGATATGGCCGCCTACCCTGAAGAACAACATGGCGATGAGAACGACCAAGATGGGAATAAAAACCAGGAACTTGCCATCGGGGTGGAAGAGTTGGTTGAGGGTGAGGAAGACGGCAATGCCAAGAAGAAGGGGGCTTAGTTTTTTGACGGTGAGCATAATGCACCAATTGTAAAGGATTTTTGCTGGAACTCTCGCGGTTAATGATACCAAAATGGGAGGGTTGTTTGGGCATGGGCGGCCAACAGGGAGCTTGGCCGCATACATTCTAAGGGCGGACCTGTACGCAGAGGTGGTGGTTATTGATTGTTTACGGGGAAGAGGTTTTTCTGTTTTAGTGTCCGACTTAGGAATATGAGGAAAAGGCAATCTTATTTCGAAGGAGCCTTCTTGTTCATTGTGAGTTGGGCATCTACCGCTGGGCTTGTTAGTGCCAAACCGTTACGCGAGGCATTCGCTTCGGTAAACCGGAACGGGGAATAGATCGTGGTTAAGCATTTTTCGGGCTTTGTCTCGGTGGTGCGGGGCTGGTGGGTGTGGGGTAAAGCGCGTGACAGTTATTCTTTGATTCAGAAGCCATTTCGTTCGTTTGGCGAATACCTCTCTTTCCACGATCCCAATAAACACAGGGATCGAAGTTCGTTTCGCCGCATGTTTTTTCCTCCGCTAACGTGTTTTCAAAAGTTCGAAAAAGAAAATCGTACCATTATCTGTTTATCAAAGAACCAACTATCAGTACTTGAGGAAATATGTTTTGTCCTCACTGTGGAAAAGGTATTGCCGTTGAGGATATAGTTTTTAACGGGTATGGCTGACTGGTGACGCCGATAAACCAGACCGCCAGACCGTAAGCCATCGCCATGGCAGAAGGGGCCAGAGTCGTTCACGGTGTCGCCAGCACCTTTATGGTTTGTGGCAACATCAACTTTGTGTTCCAATACCATTCAGATGGTAGAATTAAACTTAACATCACACTGGGTTTTCCAATACAATTAAATATCAGGCAAGGTTTTGCGAGAGGTAAAAGATGGATAAGAATCTTTTTAATAAATTCTTTCAAGGCTTACCCTTGGCGGCGTCTATGCATAAGGGAATACGGAACGATGAAGGATCGATCATCGGTCATAGGTTCATAGAAGTGAACGAGGCTTTTGTCTCCCTGATGCTGTTGAAGGCGAATGAACGGGGAGGTGGCCAACTGGACGATCTGTTTTCCAAAGAAAAGTTCGCCTGGTCCGCTGATTGGTTTGCTGCCGCCCCAAATATGCCCCATAAGGGCAATCCGCCAACTGTTACGGCCTACTTTTCCCGCATCCAAACTGAATTAATGGTGGATGTCTTCCCGTTGGGGGAAGATCTTTTTGCCTGCGCCTACAAACAATACTCACAGCCAACAGACTCAGAAAAAGCCCTAAATCGAGAAATTATGATGCTCGGCAACTTTCTGACAGGTTCCAACGTAGGTACCTGGGAATGGAATATTCAGACCGGTGAAACGGACTTCAATGAGCGCTGGGCTGAGATAATCGGTTATACGCTGGCTGAACTTCAGCCTATCAACATCGATACGTGGATAAAATTTTCTCATCCCAATGACATCAAGCAGTCTGAAGTTGCCTTGCAACGTCATTTCGCTGGTGAGACTGAATTTTATGATAATGAATCCCGGATGAAACACAAAGATGGTTCTTGGGTTTGGATCCATGACCGGGGCAAAGTGTTTGAATGGCAGGCGGACGGATCGCCACTGATGATGTACGGTTCCCATACCGATATTACCAAACAGAAAATGGTCGAGCTTGCCCTGGTAGAAAGCGAGTTGCGCTTTAACCTGGCCCTGGAGGGCGCCAATATCGGCCTGTGGGATTGGGATATGAAGCAAAACTATGTTTACTTCTCGCCTGAATATAAAAAGATCCTGGGGTATGCCGAGCATGAATTCCCAAACAAATATGAAAGTTGGCAAAATGCTTGGCATCCGCAGGATAAGGCAAAGATCGAAAGCGCGGTAGAGGATTATCTTCATGGTAAAACAGCCAAGCACGAGCTTACTCACCGGTTAATGCACAAGGATGGAACCTACCGCTGGATCCTTTCACGCGGCTTTATACAAAAAGATGGGGATGGCCTTCCAACGCGTTTTATTGGAACCATCATTGATATTACTGACCTGACCAGGGAACGGGAAGCCAATGCGGAGTTGCAACAATTCTTTGACCTTAGCCAGGAACTAATGGCCATTGTGGGCGAGGAAGGTGGGTCAAACAAATTCAACCACGCTTGGTCAGATATTCTTGGATATGGTAAAGAGGAATTGAGATCGCTCAATCTACAGGATCTGATCCATCCGGATGAGGCATCTCTGCAGTTAGGTCTCCTTGAACAAAGTATCACCTCAGGACAACGCCTAAAACAGATCAATCGCTTCCGTTGCAAAGATGGGACCTATCGGGTTATCGAGTGGTTTATTCAACCTTTTGAAAACAAACTAGATGTTACTGGCCGGGATATTAGCGATCGCCTGGAAAAGGAGAAGTTTATCTCGGAAGAATCGGCCCGGCTTAAAACCACCCTTGATCAAATACCTGCCATGATCTGGACCGCCAAGGCGGATGGCACGGTGGACTACATAAACAGTGTGTGGTTGGATTTTACTGGGTTGAGCGAACAGGAAGCCTTGAGAACTGGTCTGCTTACCGCTGTACATCCGCAGGATCTGCCAAAGGTAGAATCGGAATGGGCCGAAATATTGCAGAATGATCAGAAACTTGGGGAGATCGTGGCCCGTTATCGTCGAGTAGATGGTGAGTATCGCTGGCACCTGGTTCGTGTTCAGCCGGCAACAGATGAAAAAGGGAGGATCACAAAATGGTATGGCTCTAATGTTGATATTTCGGAATTGGTTGAAGCCGAAAGAAAACTTAAGGAAAGCCAGGAAATGCTTTTGAAGTATGCTGATCAAGTACCAGGCATGCTTTACCAGTTTGAGATCACGCCCGATGGAAGGTTCCGTGTGCCATTTTCATCAAGGGCCATCGAAGACATCTTTGGATGCACCCCCGAGGAGGTTCTTGAAGATTTTTCTCCCGTGGCGCGAACCATACATCCACAGGATATGAAGGAAATCGAGGCCAGTATCCAAAAGTCGGCAAGCGAATTATCACAGTTTATTGCAGAATACCGTGTTGAGATCCCTGGGCAGCCGGTTCGTTGGGTATTTGCCAAATCGCAACCGGAAAAATTATCCAACGGAAGCATCATGTTTTATGGTTTCAACACCGATATTACCCCCATCAAACTTACCGAACAGCGGTTGTTAGAAGAAAAGAAATTGTTCAGTACTACGGTCAATGCCGCTGGCGAAGGGATCTTTGTTACAGATAACCAGGGGTCCATTATCCTGGTCAACCCGATGGCCAAAAAGATCTTTGGGTTTGGATCCGATGAATTGCTGAACAAAAAAATTGGGGACGTTTTCAGCATTGTGGATAATGAAACCAATGAAACCTTGCCAGACTTTATTGGATTGGTCTTAAATAGCGGTGAGGTCTTTGAATTTGGCAACCCTGTGCGCTGGCTGCGGGAAGGCATTGTGGAATCTCCCTTCATCACGGGAACTGTCGCCCCGATCATCTCAGCAGATGATAAGATCTCAGGGGTAGTTGTCACCTTCAATGATATTTCAAAAGAAATGATGTTGGAAAAGGAAATTGAGGGATTCCTAAACGTAAACCTGGATATGCTTTGCGTGGCGGATATGAACGGGATTTTAATAAGGGTGAACAAAAAATTTGAGGAAGTACTGGGTTATTCATCAAAAGAATTGGAAGGGATGAGTTTCTTTTTATTGATCCACACAGATGATATCGAAGCGACAAAAGCGGCTTTGACTGAACTGGACAATGGAAAGAACTTTTTTGGTTTTATCAATCGTTTCCGTTGTAAGGATGGAAATTATAAAAACATCGAGTGGCAATCGCAAACTGGCGCCGGAAATTACATCTATGCTTCGGCAAGGGATGTATCTGAAAAGGTGCGGTTTGAGGAATACCTAAAAAATTTGGCGACGAAAGATGAGCTGACCGGCCTTTACAATCGGCATACCTTTGAAGCCCAAATAAACGATCGGTTGGAGCATGCTGATCGTTACAACGAACCCCTCTCCTTGTTCATCTTTGATCTGGATCATTTTAAACGGGTCAACGATACCTTTGGGCACCAGATAGGCGATGAAGTCCTTAAAACGATGGCGCGAACCATCGAGCAATCGGTCCGCGATGCTGATATGATCGTGCGGTTTGGCGGTGAGGAGTTTATGGTGTTGATGCCGCATACTGACCTGGCTGGCGCTACCGCAGCGGCAGAGAAATTTCGCATTACTGTCGAAAACACCAGCTTCCCGGAGGTCGAAAAGATCACTGTAAGCGTTGGGGTCTCCGAAAGAGCGAATTCAGAGTCTTATAGGCATTGGTTCCGCCGTACAGATGAAGCATTATACCGGGCAAAAGAGAGTGGCCGGAACCGTGTGACTGCTTCAATAGCGGATGAAAAACCAAACATCGCCACAGTTCATATCGATTGGAACCATACATGGGAGAGTGGAAACATCACCATCGATAGCCAACACCAGGGTTTGATCGATCTGGGGAACAAATTGTTCTTCTCGTTCCTTTCGGAAGCAAAACACCAGGAAGTGATCAAACACCTGGATACTTTACTGGAACATATTGTCGATCATTTTCACGACGAGGAAGAGATCCTCAAGGAAAGCGGGTATCCAGAGGCTTCCACTCATGCTGGCGTCCACAAGAACCTTGTTTCAAAGGCATTGCGGGTTAAAGAATCGTACAACAGGGGTGAAGTTTCGGCATCATCCTTTTTCTCCTTTGTTGTGGATGATGTGGTGCTTGGGCACATGATACGGACTGACTCGAAATTCTTCCCGTATGTAAAAAAAGAAACCGTTTTACCCAAGGAGAATTGATGAGAGTCCCCCGCGCCACGTGCGGGGGACTCTTTTCCGAAGGGCGGTTGTGCCACCCTTTTCATTCAATTTCGGGAAATGGCGCGCCGAGTGGAACGCTGCGCGCTGTGACCGAGGCCTGATGGATCAGGCGGCGGCAGTTTTCTTGGCTAACTCAGTTCCCCATTGCTCGGCGCGTTCCAGCTCGCCGGGTTTTAGCGGGCCTTCTTGGCCGAGTACGGCGAAGCCTTCCGGCTCGCACAGGGGTTTGGCGCCGGCGTTCACCAGCATGGCCATCAGTTTTTTGCCGGCATACCCACCGGTTGCCACGATCCAGCGAAACAGCCAGTTCTTCAGGACCTTTTTATCCATGCGGGTATCAAAGACCGCTACCGGGATGCCTTTGAGCGTTCCTTCTGGCAGGGCATGGATGAATTTGGTGATCTCTTCGGTGGGGCCAAAGCGTTGGGTGGGGCTGCCGATGACCAACAGCGAAAGGTTGGCAAGGTGTTCTGGTTTCACGTCCTCAAACTGCAGTACATTGGCATCCATCGTTTTTGCCAGCCCTTTGCCGATCTCTTGGGCGATGTATTCGGTATTGTGAAAAAATGATTCGTAAACAACTAAGGTTTTCATGTTCAGTCCTTTCAGAAATGCTCTCTTCCTTTATAGTGTACGTCAAGATTGTGAAAAATAACACAAACAAAGGTCACAAAAAGTACTGACGATTGGCAGGGTTTTTGTGTGAAACGACCAAAACCACTTGAAACGACTCCCTGTGTGGAGTTTAATGTAAGTAAATGGAGGTTCTTATGACCACGAGCGAAACAGAAGAGATCTGCTGCCCCCGGTTTGACCCAGCCCTTTGGGATGGCAAGACCTTGGAATGGGAAAACAAAAAGTTTGTAAAAGCCAAGGTGTTCACTTTTTTCTATATTCCCATCACCATGGATAAGGTGATGACCCAGCTCGATAAGCAGCTAAGCGCCGCCGGCGTGGCCTTTGTGGATGCCATGGCGCTCTCGGAGCATACCTCGCTGTGGAATATGGACCAATATCTGGCGGTGGAGAAAGAGGTTGCCGGGCTAAACAATGTAACGCTCAGCGGCAAGTTCTTGTGCAAAGTGTACGAGGGGCCGTTTGAAGATACCGGCAAGTGGATGAAGGATTTTGAAGGGTATAACAAGGCCAACAACATCAAGGTAACCCGCTGGTTCACGTGGTATACCACCTGCCCTAAGTGCGCCAAAAAATATGGCAAGAACTACGTGGCGGTGCTGGGGATGCTGGGGTAGGGAGCGGCACATTTGGGGGATGGATCAGCTGGTGGGTCGTTCCCTTTGAAGTTAACCTTCTACGGATTGAATACCAAGGAAGCTGGAAAAATGAATCCCCCCCTGAGCGGCGAATTGGCTGCTCTCGGGGGGATCGTTATTGTTAATACATTAATTGCAGGGTGGAATTGATCTCGATAAATGCGGGCAGCAAGTTTTGGCTCGGGCCTAAGCTGATCTGAAAGGCCAGTACACCCCCTCGATATGCCTGCTCGACAAAGGCGGATTGGATGGGAAGCATTAGACCATTGGGAAGGTAGAACTGGCTATCGGCTCGCGGCATCGGGAAAAATTTCTCGACTGGAAGGCCAAAGACCGATACGCCTGGTTGGTAGGGCACATTGTAGTAATTGATCTGGATCTGCTCGGAGGGTTGATCGATCGAGGAGCCGGGCGGAAGTAGATGCACCCCGTCGTTGGGGTCGGTGGCTACTGTCCAATCCGGAGGGAGGTTGAGGGTATAACCGACGGCCTGGTTGGTATATTGCGGCCAGTTTGCGTTCGCCTCGCCGGCTTGCAGGTCATCCCCGAACATCAACTTTGGCACACCGGGGGTTACGAAGGGCACCTGGGTGGCTTGCAGGTCTGCCATGGGGGCGTAGACGGCCGCGGGAGTGGTGGGGGTGCCACAGGCGGTAAGCGCAAGGCATAGCGCCAGGATGGAAAAGGGGAGGGTTTTTTTCATATTGTTTCCTCACTCCATCGAGCTGAATGTGAAATAGCCTACCACCGTATGGGGGGCGGTGAATTTTTCACTGGTCATTTCCCAGCGGCTGCCGCCGTAGGGGTCGAGGTAGATGATGCTGCCATTGCTCACACCGGTGATGAGAATGGCGTGCCCTTTGCCGGCGGCGCCTTGGGCAAGGTTGGTCATGAACTCCGCCACGCCGAGCACAGGGCGGCCGGCGTTCAGCTCCGCTTGCAAAAAGGCGTACACCTTATCGGCATCCACCGTAACATAGCGGGCGGTGAGTTTGTTTTTGGTGATGATAGGGAGAATGGGATGATCGATCATCAGGTCTTGCGTGTTGAGGCCGGTGCCGGGATCGGTTATTTGGCGCATGATTGGCACCAGGGTGCGAAAATCGGGAGCCTCCTCGCTGGTTAAAATACCTTGGCCTTCAAAATAATCCAAGGCCATGGCCACCGATGCCACCAAGCAATCGTACTCGCCATTGTCATCAATCAATTTGCCATCGGGGCTGGATATTTTGATGGGATCCGACGCAACCCGCTGGTTGATCGGCGTGATCGATAATTCTACATCCTGGCTGCTTGGGCTATTAACGGCAGGGGCTGGCTCTACCGGCGCGGGAAGATCGGTCGGCGGCTGGGTTGGAATGGCCGTGGGCGGTGAGTTGGTTGGCCACACTACCGTGATCACCACATCCGCTGAGTCAATGGTGCCGCCGCGAATGGCGGAAAAACGGTAAAGCGTGTTGGTGGAAGGGCAAACGGCGGCGTTGCCGCTCATTGGCGCGGGGCCGTTAAAGCCGCCCGGATCGCTATTGTCGTCCGCGCTTAAAAAGACCTGCGAGTAGGCTTCGTTGGCGCCCCAAAAGAGGGTGGTGCAATTGCCAAGGCTGATCTGATACGGATCAGCGTAAAAAGCCATTTCAGGTTGGGCGGTGGGGGGCTGCGGCTGTGTGGGAGGCGCAGATTGGATCGGTACGGCGTCATAGCAGTTATTAACAAAGTCAAATGAACCATAACCGATGATGCCGTTGTTGCCATCTGCCCATTGCAGCTCATGCAGAACGATGTAGTTGGCGGGATCATAGGCTTTGCCAAACAGTTCCTTGTAATTGGTTGCTCGAATGGTGGTGGGTACAACCCGCTCATTGAAAATGCCAAAATCGAGGTATTTGCTGCCGGAGTTCTGCATGAACACCCCGCAAACGGAATCGTACTGGGCTTTACCGGGGGAAGGAAACGCCAGGGCGGCCAACACCATGGCAAGTATCAGGAAAAGAAGAACGGTAATTTTGCTTCTCATTATCACGAGTTCCTTCCAAACGATCTCAATTTACCGATGAGATGTCCGATCAGGATATCAGAGGGTATGCATTAATTTTAGACCTGTTTGGGTGGGTGTCCAATTGATAATTCCATGGTCAACCCCTTTTTTCCTAACAGCGGGGGGATGAAGCATGGCGAAAATTTTTCGCGAAACAAACGGGGTTTCGTGCCGGGAAGATGAGTCAAAATAATATGCGGTCGGGGGTCTTCAAATGTCCCGATCTCTTGGATCACTCATTCGCACACGGTCAAAGGGGAGATTAGACATCGGAGGCCAGGAAAGGATTTTGTAAGGGGAGCCCACCAAACCTTTCATAATTGTTAACTTGCATAAGATTAAATAAAAAATATAAGGTTATAATTATTATATTATACACAATATCCAATTAAAACCATTAGGCGAAGGGTTATCATACTATGGCTTCTTTTGAGCGGTCCGCATCCGTAAAAAAATTATCAATGGTTTTGTGTAAAAACATACTCTTTTTGTTTACTTTAATTACTTTTCTCTTTATTTATCATGAAAACGCTCTAGCATCTCCTATTCATTCTGTTAATTTACCCATTGAAATAAACAGCATCCCGACCTATCCGACGGGTGTATCCGCTTCGGATGGTACATATCTGGACAAAGTG
>CAZSLN010000013.1:0-11500 GCA_964607645.1 uncultured Anaerolinea sp. | reverse complement strand
CCCGACCTATCCGACGGGTGTATCCGCTTCGGATGGTACATATCTGGACAAAGTGCAGATCACTTGGAATAGCTCTGTTGGAGCAACATACTATGAGATATACCGCAACACATCTGAAATAAGTACGAGTGCTACACGAATCGGCACATCAACGACATTGTCTTACAATGATACAACGGTAACAGCCCTAACAGCCTATTATTATTTTATTAAGGCCTGTAATAGCAGTGGGTGTAGTGGGTTAAGTGTAACAAATAGTGGTTACCGTAGTCAATCGGCTCCTACAAATGATAATTTCTCTACAGCCAAACTAGTAAATACTTCACCTTACTCGACAACGCAAGATACACGCGGAGCCACAAATGAGGGAACCGATCCGAATTGTGTTGGCAGAGCCAGTGTCTGGTATCAATACACTCCAGCTACGGGCGGAAATCTAGAGTTGAATACGAATGGTAGTAGTTATGATACATTACTTGCTGTATTTACTGGCGCTCAATCCAACTTGACACAGGTAGGTTGTGATGATGACAGCGGTGATGGAACTGATTCAATGATAAATATTCCAGTTAACGCTGGGGTAACATTATACATAGCGGCGTCAGATTGTTGTGGTCAAAGTGGGTCTGGTATACCAGGGGGAACATTGGTATTTAATAGCAATTTCTCTCCAGTTATCGAATTCACCAGTGAAGCTCCTTCTCAAACGAATACGCCAACACCATCAAAAACTCCAACTTTTACCAAGACACCGATTACAACCGTGTTTCCTACCAGTACCCTTACTCAAAAACCTTCGCGCACCCCAACAAAAACAATAACCCCCAAACCTTCGCGCACCCCAACAAAAACAATAACCCCCAAACCTTCGCGCACTCCAACAAAGTTAGTGCCGAGTAAAACTCCATCACCAGTCATTACCCGCACGCCTACCAAAACATTAACTCCCAAACCTACCCGCACGCCTACGGTCTATGTGCCCAGCAAAACACCCACGCCAAAAATGTCCCGCACCCCCACCTCCACGCTGACACCCAAGCCGTCGCGCACGCCTACTGCCACCATCAAGCCGACCAAAACTAAAACGCCGGTGAACTCGCCTACTGCATTAGCTACTGCAATACCAACATTTACTCAAACTGCAACGTTGACTGCATCACCATCGGCAACAGCGACTTCATCCCCAACGGCTTCGGCAACTTTAACGCTTACGGTCACTCCAACCGCTACCTTTACTGCATCCCCAACCCCGTCAATTTTGTTGACTCCGGGTGTTTGGAATTCCATCGATCCAATGTCAGTAAATCGGGATGGCCACACGTCCACTTTGCTGCCGGATGGCAGGGTTCTTATTGTTGGCGGTGTTGATGGAACTACTTATTATTCTTCAGTGGAGATTTTTGATCCGTCAACTAATGCTTGGACAAGCGCAACATCGATGAGTGTTGCGCGTGCTTACCATAGCGCAACATTACTGCAAAATGGAAAGGTATTGGTAGTTGGTGGGGCCAACAGCTCGGCCGGGCCATCGTTGAAATCCGTCGAGATCTATAATCCAACGACCGATACTTGGACCACGAAAGGTTCTATTACGGTTGGTAGAGTTTTTCACTCGGCAACTTTGTTGAAGGATGGTAGAGTTCTTGTTGCCGGTGGCTCTACAGATGCTGATACCTGGACACCTAGTACCACCACCGCAACCGCCGAGATCTATGATCCGGGGACTGGCACGTGGTTAACTACCGGATCGATGGCGCTCGATCGCAACAGCCATTTATCGATAATTCTTCTTGATGGTCGGGTCCTAGTAGCAGGAGGCGGTACGACAGTTCATTGGACCACAATCAGTACAGCAGAGATCTATGACCCTTCATCGGGAAGTTGGTCATCTGCGGGGAATATGGGATCCATGAGGAATTATCCCGCCGGAACCTTATTAGAGAATGGTAAGGTATTGATCGCTGGCGGTTTTAGCGATTCACAAGGAACTCTTAATACGGCGGAAATTTATGATCCTGCAAACAACACATGGTCATTTACTGGGTCCATGGTTACTGGCCGTGGTTCCCATACGGCCTTACTACTCGGCGATAACAGAGTGCTCGTTATTGGTGGTGATGATGGAAATTGGGGGGGGAATTCAAAAACAGGGGCGGAAATTTTCAACCCAACAACCTCCACATGGTCATCGATAGCTAATTTAATGGTTGCAAGGTTTGATCATGAAGCAACTTTGCTTTCGAATGGCTCGGTTTTGGTTTCAGGAGGAAGAAATGATAATTCGGCACTTTCTAGCGCAGAATTATATGTTTTTCCTTAAGGCCTAAAACTAAAAACGATTAGATTTACGAACGTGCACAAAAAAAGTAATTTGTTAAAATTAAATAAACCAAAAGAGGTCGTCCATTTATTGGACGACCTCTTTTGGTTTTTGGCGGAGAGGGTGGGATTTGAACCCACGGTACCCTTGCAGGTACAACGGTTTTCGAGACCGCCACATTCGGCCGCTCTGTCACCTCTCCGTTTTGTGAAGCTTGCGGAAGGATTATACCATATCCGACGGGTTCACCGCGGCATTTCGAAACGGTCGTGCAGCTTGGGGTAGGCGATGTTGGGCAGGCCGCCGGCTTTTAGTTTTTCCATGAGGGGCAGGGCGCCGCGTTCTTCGCCGTGCACCAGGAAGGTGTGTTTGGCGCTGTTTTTTAGGCCCAGGCCGTATTCTACCAGGGTGTTTTGGCCGGCATGGGCGCTGAGGCCGCCGATGGTGACGATGTTGGCTTTTACGCGGTACATATCGCCGAGGATGCTGACACGTTCTTCCCGATCGGCGAGGCGGCGGCCGAGGGTGTTGGGTGCCTGCCAGCCTACGATGAGGATGGTGTTGCGCGGGTTTTCGATGTTCCAGCGCAGGTGGAAGACGACGCGGCCGAACTCGGCCATGCCGGAGGCGCTGATGATGATCATGGGGTCGCGACGCTCGTTGAGGCTTTTGGATTCTTCGAGGCTGCGGACGTAGGTGAGGTTGGCGAACTCGAGGGCGGGGTGGCCATTTTGCTGGATGACGCGGGCGGTCTCTTCGTCGTAGCACTCGGGGTGGCGTTTGAAAATATCGGTGATGTTGACCGCCAGTGGGCTATCTACATACACTGGCACGTTTGGCAGGGCGTGTTCATCCTTCATGCGGTTTAGGTTGTACACCAGCTCTTGGGTGCGGCCAACGGCGAAGGCGGGGATGATGACCTTGCCGTGCTGGTTGAGCGTTTTGTTGATCTCGTGTTTCATTTCTTGGTAGGCGGCTTCGGGGTCTTCGTGAGGTTTGTCGCCGTAGGTGCTTTCCATTATCAGCACATCGGCTTGGGTAGGGAAGACGGGGTCGCGCAGGATGGGCAGGCCGCGCCGGCCGATATCACCGGAGAACCACAGGCGCGTTTTTTTGCCTTTTTCTTCGAAGGTTAGATCGATGGCGGCGGAGCCGAGGATGTGGCCGGCCTCGACGAAGCGGGCGGTTACGCCGTTGGCGGGACTGAACTCGGTGGCCAGGGGGATGGCTTTGAAGAAGGGCAGCACCTCGGCGGCGTCGAGCTCGGTGTAGAGGGGATCGACCAGAGGCTCTCCGCGGCGGGCGAGGTAGCGGTTGGTCATTTCGGCTTGGCGCTCTTGCACGTGGCCGCTATCCAGCAGCATGACGTTGCATAGGTGCACGGTGGCGGGGGTGGCGTAGATGGGGCCGTTATAGCCGTTTTTGATGAGGTGGGGGAGGTTGCCGGAATGGTCGATATGGGCGTGGCTGAGGAGGACGGCATCGATGGAGCGCGGGTCGAAGGGGAAGTTGCGGTTGCGCTGGAAGGATTCTTTGCGCGCGCCTTGGTAGAGGCCGCATTCGAGCAGGATTCGGCTGCCGTTGATCTCGATCAGGTACATGGAGCCGGTGACGGTTTGTGCCGCTCCGTGAAAGGTTATGTTCATTGTTGCCCTCCGTTCTATAGTTAAAATATAGTACAGATCGTGGAAAAAGCGCAAGTGGGGGTTGGGGGAGGGCGGGGTCACGCGAAGTCGGAAAGACGGCAATGGAAGAGCTTTTTGTGGGAAGATCAAGGGCAGCTCACGCGAAGGACGCAGAGGGCGCTAAGGAAGTGCAAGGGCTTGTGTTACACGGTGGGCACGGGGAAGAGCTTTTTGTGGGAAGATCAAAGGCAGCTCACGCGAAGGACGCAAAGGGCACGGGGAAGAGCTTTTTGTGAACTTCACCCGGCGAGGCGGGTTGCGTGGGGAAAGCGCGGGTTTTGTGGGGGGGGGAAAAAAGGGCAAGGGCGGATTTGGCTGGCAGCAACGGTTTCTTCGTTGCGAAACGCAGCCAAAGGGGGGCTTTGGAGCGGGGTTCTAGGATAAGGCGGCTAGGATGTCGGCGCCGTATTGTTGGTAACGCCAGGGGGTGTCGGCCATGAGTTTGGCTAATTTTTCGGGGGTTAGGGCGCGGGTTTGGGCGATGGTTTGCAGGTAGACTTTTGGCAGCACTACGTCGCTTTCTACTTCAAGCAGTTTGGCGCGTTCTTTGCGCCAGTTTTTCAGCTTTTGCATTCTTTTTACGTGGCTCTCGGGCAGGCGTTCTGTTTCGGTGGGTTTTACGGCGGGGGCGTGCCGGCCGCGCATCAGGGCTTCGTACATGGTTTGGCCAAAGCGGTTGAGTTGTTTTTCGGTCATGCCGGCGGCTTCAAAATCGGCGTAGTTGTTGATCTCCGCTAGAACAAGTTTCATCAATACTTTGTCATCCAATACTTTGAAGACGGGGCGGTTCATTTTGCTGGCGATCTTGTTGCGGCAGACGCACAGCTCGTTGAGGACGGCCAATTGTTGGGCATCTAGGTCTTTTCGGCCGTCTATCTTCTCCCAACTGGCTTTTTGGGGGTGGTTGTTGATGTTGGTGACGAAGCAGGCGCGCTTGAAATCTTCTTGCGCTAGCTGCCAAAGGCCTTTTTCTTCCAACTCGGCTTGCAGTATATCGCGCAGTTCGAGCAGGAAGTGGGTATCGATGCCGGCATAGCTGACCATGCTGGGTGAGAGCGGGCGGGCTCCCCAATCGGCTTTTTGGTTGTGTTTGTCGATCTCGATGCCGAATTTATCGAGAAGCAAGCTGGCGAGGCCCACTTGTTTGTAGCCAAGGGTGCGGGCCGCCACCATGGTATCGAAGATGTTGGCGAAGGTGAAGGAAAAATCGCGCTGCAGGCCGATCAGGTCGTATTCCACGGCGTGGAAGACGGTTTCGATGGTGGGATCGGCGAAGATGGGGCCGAGGTAGGTGAGGTCATCCATCACGATGGGGTCCACCAGGTAGTCTTCTTGGGGGGTGGAGAACTGGATGAGGCAGACGCGCTCGTAGTAGGCGTGCAGGGAGTTGGCTTCGGTATCCACCGCCAGCCGTTTTTCTTTTTCGAGGATGGTTACGAGGTCTTTTAGTTTTTCAGGGGTATCTATTAGAACCGGGTCTTTGATAGAAGGAAGCATATTTAAAATTATAATTCAAACTTTGGTTCAAAGAGCAGTTTTTGCATCACGAGGCTGTCTGATCCATCGTTATAGTAGTTGCGCCAGGTATCTACCGGCTCGTAGCCCATGCTTTTATACATGCGAATGGCTACATCGTTGTTGGGGCGCACGCACAGTTTTAGGATGGGGGTTTTGATCTGCGCCTCGATCGCCTGCATGAGTGCCCTGCCGAACCCCCGGCCTTGCTGCTGCGGATGGATGCAGATGGTGGCGATCCAACTGATGTTTTCGATTGGGTGCGGGTCGGCGGCGGCAAAGCCGATCATTTGTCCTTCTTCCAGCACTTTAAGGCGGATGACGCCGGGGATGGTCAGCACGCTGATCAGATCCAGCAGGGGCCAAGCGTCGAGCGGGAAGCAGATCTGCTCTAGGGCGCGCAGGGTGTTTAGGTCGAACAGGTTGGCTTTGGTGATCTCCATCATAGGTCTCTACTTTACCAAATTGCGAGGCATTTGCACAGGGCAATTCGCGGGTTGGGTACCCTTTTAGCGGGAGAGGATAATATAAAGCCCCGATCTGGGGGGATTGGGGCTTTTGCAGGTTTTATTTGAACACCCGGCGGGGATGCAGGATCAAGGGGTTAGAAAGAGTATATTGGTATGGTTATCGTAGCAGCCAATTCTATAGGTTGCTCCTTCAAAATGGACGCTGTTGAAAAACCCTACGGCCTCTTCGAGGGTGGATAATGGGCTCCCGTTGAACCAGCTGGCTGTATCGAGGATCATTCCGCTTTGGTTGGTCCAGCTGATGAAATTATCCTCCCGGGTGGGGTCGTCTATATAGTGTTGGTAGTACCCAAAGTTGCCGCAAACGCGGTTGTTAATAAGTTTTTGAAGTGATGCGCCTAGGTGGGACTCTTTGCAGACCAGGTAGAGGGTCTTATTGACGTTCAAATTCCACTGACCGCTGAGAGCACCGCAGGGGGTGCTGGCGTAGTAGGTATAAACGCCCTCGGTGATCTGGAAGGAGCTGGTACCGGGCTGGAGCGTTTTGAAGGTAATGTTGCCGATGGCATCGGTAAGGCTGAGCTGGACCATGCCAGCGGTTTGGTTGCGAACGTCCACTTGCACTTCAGCGGGGGCGGCGGCGAGGGCGGTAACGGGGAACAAGGTGGTGATCAGAAGTATGACGATGATGGTTAATGTTGTTCTCATGGGAGTAGCTCCTTAAAATTGAACGGATGCATAGATACCTGCCATTTTTAGCATAGCATTAAACCGATCTTTTAGAATAGGATGGATGTACCGGAATGTTATGCTATATGTCATCCAGCGGCGTGGCTCTATTTCGAGTGCCGCGACAACCACAAACTAGATCGCCCAAGTGGCAAAAACGCGTTGGGCTGCACAAACGCGATACCAACTTGGCTGCCTGCCATAGGCTGTGGGCGTGCCAACAGGCTTTCTTCTGGATGGGGTGGACTCGATCGGGGGCGGAGAAGAAGAAAAATCAACTTTCCATCGAATAAAGGAACCGGGCGGCATGATTAGTTTTGGCTGGCGGCACTTCGCCAGGCCCGAGTAGTGTGGCGAAGGGCAGGGGGAGGCAAAGGCGGAAAGACGGCAAAGGAAGAGCTTGTGTCACACGAAGGCACACCGGTCTCGATGGAACCGACCGGGAACACTAAGAAGGTCTTTTTAGGGGAAGATCAAGGGCAGCTCACGCGAAGGACGCAGAGGGCGCGAAGGAAGGGCAAGAGCTTGGGTCACACGGAGGCACCCCGGTCACGATGAAGCCTGCCGGGAACATTTAGAAGAGCTTTTTTAGGGGGAAGAGCAAGGGCGGGGTCACGCAAAGGTTTTTTGGAAGGATAGCTGAGATCGAGAATGGGGGAGAGACAGAACCGTTTCAATGAGGGCGGTGGTGGAAATAAAAAGAGGTCCGATAAAAACTGATCGGACCTCTTGGTGGGTTTCATTTACAAAAGGAAGGATACTATGGCTTAGTAATCCAATACGTTCAGAAAGGTTGAATGGTCCCAACAGCCGATGGTATACTCCGCCTGCCCGTAATACAGGTTGTTTAACCCTGCTACCGCCTCTTCCAAGGTATATACCGCACCCCATCGTTCGGTTACGATGGATAAGATGATCGTGCTTTGGTTGGTCCAGCTGACAAAATTGTCCACGCGGGGGGAGCCATCGGGAAAGGTCTCGTAATAGCCAAGGTTGCAAATAATGGCGCCTTTAATCAGCTTTTGAAGAGTCGCGCCTAATTTGCCTTCTTTGCAAACAAGGTAAAGGGTCTTATTGACGTTCAAATTCCATTCGCCGGCGATTGCGCCGCAGGGTGTGCTGGCGTAGTAGGTATAAATGCCTTCGGTGATCTCGAAGGTGCTGGTGCCCATCTCGAGCGTTTTGAAGGTAACGTTTCCATCGGAATCGGTGAGGCTGAGCTGCACCAAACCGCTGGTTTGGTTGCGAACATTCACTTTTACATCGGCAGGGGCAGCGGCAAAGGCGGCAACGGGAAATAAACTGGCGAGAAGTAGCATTACCAATGCAACGAGCAAAACTCTTGATCTCATAGGACCTCTTTCATGGAATGGATAGAGTGGAAATTTCGTTATGATAATTGTACTCTTTTTCGGCTAATTTCCGCGTGCTGGAAATCCGAATAATGTGTGATATTTGTCATAATAATTCGAAAGCGGCCCTCGGAAAAACGGAACGGTATGGCAACGCAAGGGGGTAGTTTTCTGAGGATGTTCGAGATCAAAAAAAGCGCCTCGAGGTTTCCTCGAAGCGCTTGACGTAATTGAAAAACGGATTACTTGTCTTTCTTCAGGAAGTTCTCCAGCATGCCGGTGAACTCCATGGGGAAGATGTATTTGGTGCTGGCGCCTTCGCCCAATTTTTTGAGGGCGTCGAAGTATTGCAGCGTCATGGTGTTTGGTTTCGCGTCAGCGGCGACGCTGTTGATCTTGGTAAGAGCATCAGCAAAACCTTCCGCTTTTAGCAGCTGAGCTTGGCGTTGGCCTTCGGCTTCCAAAATGGCGCCTTGTTTTTGGCCTTCAGCGCGCAGAATGGCGGCTTGTTTTTCGCCTTCGGCTACGTTGACGGCGGCTTCGCGGGTACCGGTGGATTCAGTTACCACGGCGCGGCGGATGCGCTCGGCGGACATTTGGCGGTTCATGGCGTCTTGAACATCCCTGGGTGGGATGATTTCGCGGATCTCAACGTTAGTCACTTTTACACCCCAGCGCTCGGTCACTTCATCGAGGCGGGTGCGAAGCATGTTGTTGATGTGCTCGCGTTCGGAAAGAACATCATCCAGTGGAATACCACCGATGACGGCACGCAAGGTTGTGGCGGCGATACCGGCGGCGGAGAGCTCGAAGTTGCCTACCTGCAGAACAGATTGGGCGGGGTCGAGTACCTTGTAGTACCAAAGGAAGTCGATGCTGATGGGGGCGTTATCTTTGGTGATGGAAGTTTGGTGAGGAACCTCGCGGATCTGCTCGCGCAGATCAACCATGCGGGCTTGGTCCACCACTGGGATGAGCAGGATTACGCCAGGGCCCTTGGTGCCCACACAACGGCCAAGGCGGAACACGACCAGGCGTTGGTACTCGGGCACGATGCGAACCGTAGCCGATAAAATAAATACGATCACTGCGAAAAATAGGATCAATACTACAGAAGTCATTCTTCCTCCAATTTAATAGATTACTTTTTATCGATCGCTTTAACTGTAAGGCTAAATCCTTCCCTGCGTAAGATTCGCACAGGTTCGCCTTCAGGGATGAGCGTTTCACTGCGGGCAGACCATAGCTCGCCGTTGACATACACCGAGCCGCTTTTAAAGACCTCTGAGCGGGTTTCGCCGATCTTCCCTACCGGCGAATCGGGGTCGAGAATTACCTTGCTGCTGGCAACCTGTATTCCGCGGGTGATCGACATCCATAGAAAGATGGCGCACAGAAGGGAAACAGAGCCAGCCAGCATAAAGTTGACCAAGGGCTTGCCGCTGCTATCTGTAAATAAGAAGATAGAGCCGGCTGTTAGCATAAGAATGCTAAGCACAAGCCAGAGGGTGCGATTGCTTTGCTGCTTTATAGCCAAAAAGAAGGGGATCAAGCTAAGGCCAACCACTATAAGGGCAATAGTATTGGTCTCAAGGCCTTGCATACCGTACCAAGCGCCGATCATGAACAACACCATCAAAAATTCCGGTATGCCCGTACCCGGGATGATGATGGTAATGATCGACATCATAACTCCCGAAACTACCATCAAATAGGCAATGTTGGGGTCAAAAAGCCAGTCCATCTTTCCTCCGATCGTTAGCGGATTTACCGCTTAAGAACATTATACAATAGCCATATAAGCGATGTATTAGAACGGAACGGTTTTTGGCTAATCATCAGCGGCGCAGGCGCAGCCGCAGGTATCTTCCAGGCTTTCTGCTTTTTCGAAGGCTTCTCTACCTTCATTGAAGGAGAAGTACGCCAGACCGATTGCGCCGATGCTATCGATCAGCCCGAAGCCGGTGAGCTGGTACACCACGCTGGAAGCGAGCAGCACCAGGCTCATATAAATGCATACCATGGTGCAGTTGGCATCTGCCAGGATGGCTTGCGAACTGAGGGCTTTGCCCACCTGGCGTTTGCCCATCACCAGCGCCCACATGACCAAAATGGATATGCCGGAGATGATGGCGCCGGGCAGAGTGCTTTCGGGTTTGTGGTTGGTGAAGATGGAATAGAGCGCGCCTACCGTCAAGCCAATGGTGAGGATGTAGAAGGATGACCCGGTGATGCGCAGGGCGGTTTGCTCGAAGGTGGAGCGGTGCTGATCGGGGTTGCGGCGGATGCGCAGCACCATGGCAAGAATGCCAGCGCCGCTGAGCAGCTCGATAAAGGAATCCAACCCGAAGCCGAATAGGGTAAGCGATTCTTCCTGCCCGCCGTACCCAACCGAAACAATGCCTTCGATGAGGTTGTAGAATATGGTAAAGCCAGCCAGCCACAAGGCGGCGGTCCAAAGTTTGTTGGTTGCTTGAAGAGAATTATCCATACTGTAATTGTAACCCCGGCTTTGTACAGGTGAACGTAGAGTTAATCAGCCTGAGGAGGGAAGGATGCCATTTCGCGCATCTCGTGGGTCGGGTGAACTTGCTTGGATTTTGGATACGGCTTACTTTGGGAATGACCATTCCACTGGTCGTCGCCGTACGGCTACGCAGGGGTGTTGGGTGAGCTTGGGGGTATGCGCGTGGGGCTGGTCTGGATCGAAAGTTGATGAGCTGAGAAATATGGATGTTGTTGCTTTTTTTAAAGACCTGGCGCAAGACGCCAGGTCTTTTTGGGTAGCTTGAAGAAAAAAAAGCGTAAAAACGCGGCTGCGTTTTCAGTGGACGCCGGACGCATCCGAGAGATAGTGGTTTTCGCTATTCTCCGTGCTCTTGCATGCGGTGGCGATAGAACCAAAACCCTGCTATACCGATCACGATGGAGGTGATGAAGCCATCGTTGGTGGGTGTGAAGACATGCCCCCAAAACCCGTTGAGGGTGATGAATCCGTTGAGCAGCAAAGGCATGCTCACGGCATTCACCATTTGGTGCAGGATGAACACCGGCCACACCGATTTGGTGAGCAGACGTATCTCGCCGAACAGCAAGGCGGTGGGGAAAATGGAAAACAAAGCGGAGAGGAGGAAGACCGTTACACTGGTGCCGCCCAGGTACTTGCTGAACTCAGCACGGTCGAGAAAGTAGTAATAATACGGCAGGTGCCAGCTCCACCACAGAATGCCAACGATGAACAGCCCCAAGAATACCACAGTCTGATCCAGCAATAGCCCCAGCGCATACAACGAATCCACGAATACCAACTAAGCAAGCACTCAACATTCAAGAGAACAGGAAGCCGTATGAAGTGAACCCTAGATACAAGCAGACTCAACCTAGATAGAAAGCAACCGCACCACAGAAAGCAAACCCACAAGAACCAAA
>CAZSLN010000012.1:0-46351 GCA_964607645.1 uncultured Anaerolinea sp. | reverse complement strand
CTTGCTAACGATCAATGGTCTTATCGCCTCGCAAGATGGGGTGATCATCCCGGTTCAATGTGAATATCTGGCATTGGAAGGGGTGGGCCAATTGATGCAGACCATCCAAAAGGTAAAAGGCATAAGCCCCAATTTAAAAGTACGCGGTGTCATTATGACCATGTTCGAAAGTCGGGCAAATTTGTCCAATGACGTTGTTTCAGAAATTAAAAAATTTTTCCCCGAGCAAGTTTTCAGTTCCATTATTCCCCGCAGCATTAGGTTAGCGGAGGCTCCTTCTTTTGGCCTGCCAATTACCGTATATGCGCCAACATCAGCTGGAGCGTTGGCTTATAACGCATTGGCAAAAGAATTGTTAGCCGGGGATGCGTCTCGTTAATTTTCTTGGTTGCTCGTCAAACTGCTTGATAATCGTAAGGAGTAAAAAATGGCAAAACATATTGGATTGGGAAAAGGCCTAGATGCGTTAATTCCGGGTGGGTTTCAGCCGATCTCCACGTCATCTAATGAACCCGGAAGTGATCTGTCCGGCTTCATCAATATTCCTATTGAAAAGATAATCCCCAATCCCCGCCAACCCCGCTCCTTTTTTAACGAAGAACATCTTGCTGAATTAGCCGCTTCGATCAAGGAGCACGGCATTATTCAGCCTCTGCTAGTGAGTAGAAATCCGAATGATGATTTATATACTCTTATCGCGGGCGAGCGAAGATGGCAGGCTTGTAAAATTGCCAACCTCACGGTTGTTCCGGCTATTGTACGCCAAACTACCGATCAACAAAAGCTAGAGCTAGCGTTGATCGAAAATATTCAACGACAAGATTTGAACGCATTGGAAGAAGCTAACGCCTATCGCCATCTATCTGAAGATTTTAATTTATCGCATGAAGTGATTGCGGCAAGGGTAGGAAAAAGCAGGGTAACCATCACCAACACACTTCGTTTGTTGAATCTTCCAGAAGCAGTACAGAATAGCTTGCTTAGCGGAGATATAACAGAAGGCCACGCCAGAGCGCTTTTAGGTCTATCTAACCCCAAGGCGATCGAAAGCGCATTGCATACGGTAATCACCAAAAAATTAACGGTTCGCCAAACCGAAGAATTGGTCAATTTACTAAAAGGCATCCAGCTAGCAAAAAAACCAGCTGCCACACCTTCAGCGGATACACTCGCTATTGAGGAATATCTGCGAATAAACATCAATCAAAAAGTAAATTTAAAAATTGGGGATAATAAACCCAGCGGTTCGATGACAATCTATTTTGGCTCAGAAGAAGAATTTCAAAGCCTGATGATCCGATTAACCGGAAAAGAATATTCTCCGTAAGAGGTCCCATGTTCAAAATATTAATGAATGCCAATATCCTTGATGTAATCGACCCTTCAAGGATTTCTTCTGTTTTAGTTCTTGATCAAAATCGTATTCATGAAATTGGAAACGCCGAGTTGATCGAGAAATACGCCTCAATGGCGGAGATTGAGAATATGGGCGGCCGCTTCATCCTACCCGGATTCACCGACGCGCATATTCATTTACAAGAATACGCCATGAGTTTAAGTAAGATCGATCTTGAAACGGGCACTAAACAAGAAGCGTTGGATAGGATAAAAAAAGGCGCAAGGGATTTAAAGCCAGGGGAGTGGTTATTGGGCCATGGGTGGCAGCAAAATGATTGGGGCGGTGACTTTCCAACCAAAGATGATATTGATCTTCTCGTTCCAAACAACCCAGCCTATCTTACCGGCAAGTCTTTGCACGTGGCTTGGTGTAATTCTCGCGCTTTGGATTTGGTCGGTATTAACCCTAAGACTCCGGATCCAGTCAATGGAAAAATTGTGCTTGGCGCGGATGGTACTCCAACCGGGATTTTGCTTGAAACCGCGATGCACCTGGTAGAACGAAAAATGCCTGAATTAAATGAGTTTCAAATAGCCGAGCTGATTCAAAAATGCTTGCCATTTTTATTGAAGTTTGGCATCACGAGTGTTCACGATTTCGACTATAAGCCAGCTTTTAAAGCCCTGCAATTGTTAGATATAGATAAAAAACTAACTTTACGAGTGGTAAAGAACATCCCCGTTTCCTTGCTGAGCTTTGCGACCGAGCTTGGTCTACGTACCGGATTTGGGTCTGATTTTCTTAAGATTGGTTCCATAAAGGTATTTATGGACGGAGCCTTATGCCCAAGAACCGCCGCGATGGTTGAGCCTTATGCCAACGAAGAATCAAATAAAGGCATCCTCAATATGGATGGCGAAGAGTTTTTTGAGATCGCTTCCAAGGCCGCGGATTCAGGTTTGGGGATGACCGGGCACGCTATTGGCGATCTCGCAGTTCATGAGATCTTGGCTGGTTACGAAAGGTTGCGCCAATACGAGCGCGATAACCAATATCAGCCGTTGCGGCACCGAATTGAGCATGTACAGGTGATCCACCCTAAGGACCATTCAAAATTGGCGGAATTGGGGATAGTAGCTTCGATGCAGCCGATCCATGCTTCTTCCGATATGGATTCCGCTGATAAATATTGGGGTGAACGCGCTAAGCTCTCTTATGCCTGGAAGACACAACTTACTACCGGTGCCACTTTGGCCTTTGGTTCCGATTCTCCGGTAGAATCGCCGAACCCTTTCTGGGGGCTGTATGCCGCGGTCTCCCGCAAAAAGATACTAGCTCCTAGCCCAAAGAGTTGGCGTGAGGAGCAATGCCTAACGATCGATGAAGCAATCAGGGCTTACACGGTTGGTCCGGCTTTTGCTGGGTACCAAGAAAGTGATCTTGGACAACTAAAACCTGGATTTTTTGCAGATCTGATCGTTTTAGACCAAAACCCATACCTGTGTGATGTTGAACGATTAAAAAACCTTCTTCCCGTAAAAACAATGGTTAATGGGAAGTGGGTTTGGTCAGCCGAATAAATAACCCCACTAAAAAAATGTGATGTAAAAAACGGTACGAGGACGATCTCATCTTGAATAAATTAAATGAACTCGACTATTTAGAAGTTTCAAAAATAATGACTCAAAAAGGCAGCCTGAAAAAGAACCTTAGTGGGTTATTTCAACTAGCTAGAAAAGACCTAGTTTATGATAATTTGGTTCTGCTTGGGAGTTCAGGATCACAAGAAAATGATCTTGAAGTTATCATTGCCATAGCCACTGGAAGGGGAAAATCAAAAGGAGAAGAAGTTTTTTGGGATGGAGATCTTGCTCAAAGGGTACTAATAAGCGGTAAACCCGAGATATACACTCCGAAATTGAAAAGTGGGCAAGATGAAAGGCTTAACCGGCCGGAGATGTTGGGAATGCCGGTATATTTCGAGCAAAAAATAATTGGTGTTTTGGTTTTGATCCGTTTCGGCGGGCCATGTTTTGACGAAGCCTCCCAAAAATCACATCCTTCTTATCGAACATAGTTTCGGCAATGTTGGTTCGCAACTCGTTGATCGAATCCATTGACCATTATTCGAATGAGATCAAATCCTTAAAATACCAAGATGATATTCTGGCTGTTTTCTCACATGAACTAAAGACGCCATTAGGCTTTATTAAAGGGTATGCTACCACTTTGCTTCGGGAAGATACCGAGTGGGATAAGGAAACGGTAAGAGATTTTCTGCAGATCATTACAGATGAATCGGATAATCTTACCGCTATGATCGAAAACGTCCTTGATTCTGCTCGAATCAAAAGCGAAGCCCTAACGATGAACTTCCTTATTACCCGTTTAGATCTTTTATTACTTCATTTTGTGGCAAACGCGAAACTCAAGAGTAACAATCCGGACATAAAAACGACTATTAAAGTTAAGGCCGAAGCTTTTCTCGACGAGAAAAGAATAATTCAGGTATTAGCAAACTTATTAGCAAATGCGAGAAAATATGCTCCAGGGTCCAGGATCGAGATCCAATTATCTGAGATCAAAGATCATTATCGAATTCATTTTAGGGACTTTGGCCCAGGAATACCTGAAAAATATTTAAGCTCTGTTTTCCATAGATTTTTTCAAGTTCCAGAGATAGAGACGAATGGTTTTGGATTGGGCTTATACATTTGCAATAATATTATCAGTTTGCACAATGGCCGCTTTTTAATACGCTCGAAGGTAAATTATGGTACAACTTTTATGATAGACATTCCAAAAAGACCATCATCAGAAAAGGCGAGGCAGGTATGACTGAAAAGATATTGATCGTTGATGATGAGCCATTGTATTTGAAATTGCTCGAAACAAATTTAGCAAAAGATGGTTATGAGGTAGTCTCAGCGGTAAATGGCAAATTGGCCGTAGAGTTGTTACTCAATGAGCCTGTTGATTTGGTTTTAATGGATGTTATGATGCCAGTAATGGATGGCTTTGCAGCTTGCCAACGCATTCGGCAATTTTCGAAAGTTCCGATTATTTTCCTAACTGCAAAAACTGAAGAAACAGATCGAATCAAAGGATTGGATAAAGGCGCTGATGATTATATTGTCAAACCCTTTTCAGCCAACGAAATGTTGGCAAGGGTTCGAGCCCACCTTCGCAGGGCTACAACCAACAATAAAACAGAGCAAGAACGATTTTTTAAACATGGTGACCTAAAAATTGATCATGGTCGAGCAGAAGTGTGGCTAGATGAGACACAAATATTTTTATCCGCAACAGAATATCGATTATTGTTGCAGATTGCCCAAAAAGTTGGCGAGGTCATTTCTACAGAAGTGCTTCTTTCAACGATATGGGGTGATGAATATAAAAATGATAAAGAGATCTTATGGGTCAGTATTGCTAGGTTAAGACAGAAATTAGAAAAAGACCCCCATAACCCTTGCCACGTTCTCACAAAATCGGGTGTTGGATATTACATGCCCGAAATAATTGTCTAACCAAAAAGGGTAAAATTACTTAACCACCAAACTGAATGGAGCATACGATGAGTTACGAATACAATGATAAAGGAAAAATTTTTACAGATGTTATCCGAAAAACAGCTTTTGCGGCCATCATTCAAACCAATTTGAATCGTATCGAAGGGTTCATTCATGTAAAAGAAGGTGATCGGTTTAAAGATGAATTGGATTACGGGGGTATGTTCCTTGCTGTTACCAACGCGAAGGTATTTGACGCCAACGGGAATATTATTATTGAGACGAAGTTCATATCAGTTGCTCGGCATCAAATTATCTGGGCTATTCCTGGAGAAGAACTGAAAAAGTAAAGAGGTGATGTATGGCATTATTAGATAATGAACAATCGGGAATCTCCGAACAAACGATCAAAGAGATCAGGCAACATATTATTGAAATAATTTCCAGAGATATGGAAGCTGAAAAGCCATCTTTGGATGCCCGCGGAAAAGTGATCAACAAAAAAATTGCGGAGCAATTAGCCCGCCTACCTACAACAGTATCAGATGAGGTAAAACAACGAATTACCAAAGAAATCAATGATGATCTACTGGGCTTTGGCCCTATCCAAAAACTTCTTGATGATGATTCTGTGAGCGAAGTGATGGTAAACGGGGCAAAGTTGGTTTATGTTGAACGAGATGGCCATCTCGTTAAATCTGATGTAGTATTTGACAATAATACAGAAGTATTAAAAGTGATCGACCGGATCATTTTGCCATTGGGCCGCAGGATCGATTTCGATTCCCCAACAGTCGATGCTCGTTTACCAGATGGTTCGCGAGTCAACGCGGTCATATCTCCCGTCGCCATCGATGGTGCTTCGATCACTATCCGAAAATTTAAAAAAGATAAGCTCACCGTACAGCAATTGGTTGAATATGGCTCAATGACCAAGGCGATGGGTGAGTTTTTGCGTGCTTGTGTAATCAGCCGTTTGAACATTATTGTTTCTGGTGGTACCGGTTCCGGTAAAACTACTTTGCTAAACGTGCTTTCTGGCTTCATTCCGGAAAATGAGCGAATTGTGACCATTGAGGATGCGTCTGAATTACAGTTGCAGCAGGAACATGTGGTTCGCCTAGAAACAAAATCGCCAAATACTGATGGCAAAGGACAGGTGACCATTCGAGATCTTGTCCGCAACTCCCTTAGAATGCGCCCTGACCGAATTATTGTAGGGGAATGTCGTGGCGGCGAAACCTTAGATATGCTACAGGCGATGAATACTGGTCATGATGGGTCGCTAACTACCTTGCATGCCAATACCCCGCGAGATGCCTTATCCCGAACAGAAACTATGGTTATGATGTCAGGGATGGATTTGCCGCTTAAAGTTGTTCGTCAGCAAGTATCCTCGGCCATCGACCTGATCGTGCAACAGACTAGGCTAAAAGATGGTTCACGCAAGGTCACCGCAATCACAGAAGTCGCTGGTATGGAAGGTGAAACGATCGTACTAACTGATATTTTTAAGTTTGAACAGACTGGCACATCCAAGGACGGCAAGATACTGGGCGAGTTGAAGCCTACTGGCATTCGGCCATTGTTCACCCCGCGTTTGGATGCCGCCGGTTTCAAACTTCCCGGCGAGATCTATGGCGCGACCGTTGCGGATGTCTTTAGAAGACGGTAAAGGGTCCCCATTTTGCAGGTTCGATACGCAACTGAGCAGGATAAGCCCAAAATTGACCAATTATTATTTTATGGGTCACTTATCCACAAGCACCTAGATTGGCAGGATCCTCAGGATTGGTTTGGTTCCAAACAGTATTATGTACTAGAGCAAGAAAATGAACTCCTTGGGGTTTTTGTTATTCCTGAAGAACCCGTTGGTGTGTTTTGGTTACGGCTTTTTATCCACTCAATTTCGATAAGCACGCAGGATGCTTGGGAACAGTTTTGGGATTTTTTTCTCCAGAGCACTAAGAACTCACATTTGCCCGCTTGCTTGATCTTGCTCAACGAAAAACTTCAACCGATGTTGTTATCTGCAGGTTTTAGAGTTGTGCAAAAGATCGTACTTCTGGATAGGATCTTGCCAGCGGGTTTGCCAAAAAGTGACAACCATGGTTTAGTTCTGCGGGAAATGACCTATCAGGATCTTGGGGAAGTAAGTGAGGTTGATCGAGAAAGTTTTTCTGTTTTATGGCAGAATTCCATAAAAACATTACAAGCGGGCTTTTTGGCGCAAGGAATGGGAACCGTAGCGATATCGGATGGCAAGATTTGCGGGTATCAACTGAGTACTTTAAGCTATTCATACTGTCACTTGGCTCGGTTGGCGGTATCGCCAAATTACCAGGGCAAGGGCGTTGGCAAGGCGCTGCTTTACGGTCTGATAGAGCAATTGGAAGCGATTAATATTAATCGATTGAGCGTAAACACCCAAGGCGATAATGTAAAATCCCTCGCGTTATACGAAGCAAGTGGCTTTCGTCAATTAGCCATTGAATATCAGGTATATCAATTTCAACCTTAGCAAAACAGAAGAAGAGGACCTATGTCAGAAAAAACCTGGAATATGAAATCGCAAGATGGTATTGATCTGTTCTGCCGTTCTTGGGAAGTTGAATCTCCAAGAGCAAATATCGTTTTAGTACATGGTCACGGCGAACATAGTTTGCGCTATGAACATATGGCTGCATTTTACAATCAAAATCAGATCAGCGTAATCTCCTTTGATCTGCGCGGGCATGGCAAATCCGGAGGTAAACGCGGGCATACTCCAAACTACGATGCCATGTTAAATGATATTGAAGATGTAATCGAGAATGTGATTGCCGAATCCCCAGCGATACCATGTATTTTGTACGGGCATAGTATGGGCGGTAACCTAGTTTTGAATTATGGCTTTAGAAACCCCGCAAACGTGAAGGCGGTAGTAGCTTCCAGCCCTTGGATCAAGTTGGCTTTTGACCCGCCCCAATCAAAGATCATTATGGCGAAGCTGCTTAATGGCATCTTCCCCGCAATGACCTTGGGCAGCGGATTAGACGCGTCACTTCTATCTCATGACAAATCTGTCTGCAGTAAATATCAACAAGATCCACTTGTTCATGATCTCGTCTCTGTAAGGATGTACAACGAAATGTACAACCACGGGCTAACCGCTCTCGAAAATGCGGCGAAGTTCCCATTACCCTTATTCCTTTTCCACGGGTCAGAAGATCAGCTCACCTCGCCTGCCGCATCTACCGAGTTTGCTAAAAAAATGGGCAAAAAGGCGACGTTAAAGATATGGGAAGGTTTGTACCACGAAACCCATAATGAAGCTGAAAAACAAGAGGTTTTTTCTGAAACGCTAAATTGGATCAACCAACAAATTATGTGATATATTTTGTCATATTAAAAAACAAATGACATCACCATAAAGGAAACTACATAACCATGAGTAAAAGACAAGAAATGCGCGAAAAAAGAGTACAGCAAGAACGCAACCAAAAGATCATGATCATTGTCGGCGTGGTACTTGTCGCTTTGGCTGTTGCATCCATTTTAATCCTGCCATCGCTCAAGCCCGTTGGCGAAATTGCCGCTGGCGAAAACATTCAACGCCCCGATTCGATCAACTTCAATGTCGTTGGCGATCCAAATGCCCCCGTCAAGATCATTGAATATTCTGATTACCAGTGCCCATATTGCGCGAATTTTAGTAAAGATACAGAACAACTATTGTTGGACGCCTATGTCGCCACTGGCAAAGTATCCTTTGAATATCGTACCTTTGGCGAATTCATCGGGGTTGAGTCCTTGCGTGCCGGTGAAGCTGCTTATTGCGCGGGCGATCAGCAAAAATTCTGGGAAATGCACGACATCATTTTCGCCAACCAAACCGGAGAAAATGTAGGCGCATATTCAGATACTAGACTAGTGGCATTCGCTGAAAAATTAGGTCTCGATATGGTTACCTTCAATGATTGTTTTACTAGCAAGAAATACGAAAGCCGCGTTATGCAAGATGGTGTTGATGGACAAGCTGCTGGCGTAAAGGCGACTCCTTCGTTCACGATCAATGGAAAATTGGTAGAAGGCGCTCAACCTTTTGATGTGTTCAAGTCAGAAATTGACGCACTGCTCCCCTAAGTAACATTATTAGATGTGAAACGAAATCGCCCCGAAGTTCTTCGGGGCGATATTATTTTTAGCACAAAATTATTATTATTAAAATAAGCCGAGCAGATAAGCGATAAGTGGGGCGATGATAAGAGCGGGAAGAAAATTAGCAACTCGTATCTTTTTGATCTCCAGTAGGCTGCTTACACCTATACCCATAAGTAACACCCCGCCGGTTGCCGTCATTTCATTCATCATCGAATCAGAAATTATGGAATTCAATTGCGAAGCAAGCAAACTAATGCTACCTTGATATATTAAAACTGGGATGGCAGAAAAGGCAACGCCAATGCCTAGAGTGGAAGTAAACGCAATGGATATAATTCCATCCATGATGGATTTGATCGAGAGGGTGAGGTAATCACCACTAAGCCCATCACTGATCGAACCTAAAACCGCCATCGGACCGGTACAAAACAACACGGACGAGGACAAAAAACCGCGAACAAAATTACTTGAACTACCTTCGGATGAACCCGCGAACCGTTTTTCTAGCCAAACGCCTAGTTTTTTCACAGCTTCTTCTAAAGCTAATGATTCCCCAAGAATCCCCCCAAGAACCAACGCACCAAGATCGATCAGCGGATTGCTGGTTTTTAGAAACATTTGGACGCCAACCGCAATGGTGAATAGACCCATTCCAGAAATAATTGTGTTCTTTAAATTATCTGGCAGCTTTGAACCGAAGAAAAGCCCGATCATACTGCCGATGACGATCGCAAAAAAATTGATAATTGTGCCTATCATAGGTCTTTCACACTCCTAGAATTTACCCCGTGGTGAAAGTTTTCAAAAAGCTCCATTGCAAAACATAGGCTAGATAAACGATTTAAGTAACTTAGCAAGGATGGGTTTTTAACTTCAGTTGATAGTTGCATCTCTACAAGGCGCCGCTCAGCTCTTCGGACAACGGTGCGAGCCAAGCTCAGAAAAGCACTCGACCTGATCTCCCCAGGGATGATAAATTCAGTAGGTGAACCTGTGATCACGATCAGTTTTTCGATCTCCTCTTCTAGCCATTCCACTCGGCTGTTTGAAATTTTTCTGAACATTTCAGAGTTTTCAGGAGTAGACCCCACTTCCGCCATAATGTTGTACAAATCTTTTTGGATGAGGCGTAAGATGCCTTTTAGCTCAGTATCCTCGATATAAGACATAGCAACACCAAAGATTGCGGAAACTTCATCAATGGTGCCTAAAACTTCAATACGCGGGCTCGATTTTGAGAATCGACCTTCGCCTAATAATCCGGTATCGCCGGCATCGCCTTTTTTTGTATATATAGATGGCATGGAAGGAATTATACTTTAATGGATATTAAATTCATTGATTGTTTGGGAAATGCCCCATGAAAAAACTAATTCACATCGAAATAAATTTACTGGCCTTAGGAAAATCATTTTCACAATCCGCCCTCGCCGAAATTTCGGCAGCTAATATTGGGCAGGATGCGCTCAAATACCAACTAGGTCATGACCACTATCATTATGATAATAGTTCATTCAGCGAAAGTGATAAGTATTGCGAAAGCCTTCGCCATGAGACGCAAGACCTAATAAAGCAAGGAGATACAGCTAAGGCTCGTATCTCTTTCGGAAAACTTACTCATACCGTTCAAGATCTTTACGCCCATTCCAATTATGTCAATCTGTTTCGGGAGGCTTACCCGGCCGTTGCGGCGGAAGAGATCGATCCGATGATCGAGGTAATCCTAAGTGATCCAAAATTAATTTCAGGAAAATTATATTACCCTTGGGAGGCGATCACTTTCATACCTGGCTTACCGGCAGGAGTGGCGAAGATATTCCCCTCCAATTCGCATGCCGTGATGAATAAGGATGATCCAACCAAGGACCATTATGAGTATGCGTTTTTTGCAGCCGTAAAACGAACAGTGCTTGAATTAGAAAAAATGTTTGAAAAATTAACCACAGAGGAAATTCTGGCATTCACCGGTAAAACGGCGGGTGAAGATCTACTAACGAAAAATAAAATTTGAAAAGGTTATAATAATAAAATGACACTAAAAGAACAAATTAACGAAGCTGTAAAGAATGCCTTAAAGGCAGGCGATGAAATGCGCAAGAAAACCCTGAGAATGGTTCAGGCAGGTATTAAACAAGTGGAAGTAGATAAGCGCATTGAATTGGATGATGAAGCGGTTATGGCCATTCTTCAACGAGAGATCAAGCTTCGTAAAGAAGCCCTGGATGAGGCTGTTGGCGCGAAGCGTGAAGACCTTGCGGCTGACGCTAGGGTAGAAATTGATATTCTTAAGGAGTTTTTACCAAAAAGCCTTTCCGCTGAAGAATTGCAATCCATCGTTATGGCTGTGATCACTGAAACGGGAGCGGCCGGAATTGTGGATATGGGCAAAGTGATGAAAGGCGTAATGCCGAAAGTTGCCGGTAAAGCCACTGGTGATGAGATTAGTTCGATGGTTAAGAGCTTGTTAGCGCCTCAATAAGGTCGTGTTACAAACCGAGCCTACCTTCCAGAAAAAGCCCACCGCGCACGATATTCGCGCTTTCTTTTTGCTATTAATCACCGGTGGGATCATTTACCTTGTGTTGGTTTCCCCGCTATCTTTAAGGATAACTAGCCTCGCTCTTGGGGATGGCCAGGTTTCTCCGCAAGATATTCAGGCACCCGATAATATTGAATTCATCAGCCAGGTTCGCACCGATCAGGCTCGCGACTTGGCTGAGAGGGCAGTCGCCCCGGCATATACTTCTCCCGATCAAGCCATCGCGCGTAAGCAATTAACTCGGCTAAAAGAAGCTATCGATTCGATCGATGCCATACGGGAAGACTCAAAAATCACCAACGAACAAAGAATCACTGCTTTTAAGAATATTGAAAGATTAACCCTAAGTGACGACGCAATCCCGATCCTTATTGCTTTATCTGATGCTCGCTGGGATGCTGTAAAAAGCGAAGCATTAAGGTTGTTGGAACAAGTGATGCGCACGCCAATTCGGGAAGAAAACATCGGCCAAAGGGTGCAAGGAGTCGCCGCGGAAGTTAGCTTGGTATTGAGTGAAGAACAATCGAAAACGGTCGTTGGGTTGGTTTCGCCTTTTATCGTCGCAAATAGCTTTTTCAGCCCCGAATTAACCGATGCCGCAAGGGCACAGGCACGAGCGTCGATAGAACCGGTTACGCAAGTATATGTTGCCGGGGAATACATCGTTCAACGTGGCAGAGTTCTTACCGTTGCCAATATTGAAGCCTTGGAAATGTTCGGCTTGGTAAAATCCGCCGACCCCACTTATGGCTATATTGGCACGGGTGCCTTGGTATTGGTCGTGATGCTCTTTCTAGCGGGATATTTCTATCAGAGACGTCCCGACTATTATTACAAGTCGCTTAGCTTGCTTCTGATTGGTATTTTGCTGATCCTTTTTGTGATCTCAGCCCGCCTGATTATTCCCAATCGCGCTATTCTTCCTTATGTTTTCCCATTACCCGCTTTTGGTTTACTGGTCGCAACTCTATTTGGAACAGGCGCGGGAATCATTTTTTCTATCGCGATCTCCATTCTTGCCCCATTTAACGCAACCACATCCTTTGATCTAACCATATATTACTTATTATGCTCAATTATTGGCGTGATCTCTTTGGGTAAGGGATATCGTATTTGGTCGTTTGCTTGGTCTGCCATAGTAATTAGTCTGGCAGGCATGGCGGTAATCACCGCGTATCGCCTCCCCGCTGGAGTATTAGATTGGGTAGGTTATGCCACTTTGCTCGGAAGCGCCATCCTAAATGGAGTGGCATCCGCTAGCGTAGCGATGCTCTTTCAATATTTCATCGCCGAATTTTTTGGTCTTACCACCGGCTTACGATTACTAGAGATCTCACGGTCCGATGCGCCTTTACTTAAGCATTTTTTGCGAACAGCACCCGGTACGTATCAGCACAGTTTGATGGTGGCAAACCTAGTTGAACAAGCCGCTGAAAAATTAGGGTTGGATTCTTTGCTGGTTAGGGTTGGGGCTTTGTATCACGATGTTGGAAAAACTACCAATGCAGCCTTCTTTATCGAAAACCAATTACCCACTAGTCTCAATCCACACGACGATATGGAACCAGAGGTAGTTGCCAAGATCGTTATCCAACACGTTCAGGATGGTGTGACTCTTGGGAAAAAGTATCGCTTGCCAAGCCGGATCATTGATTTTATAACGGAGCATCACGGCACTTCAAACGCTCGCTATTTGTACAACCGAGCCTTATTGAGTGTTAATGGCGACCTAAGCAAGATCGATTCAAGCCGCTTCACCTATCCCGGCCCAGCGCCACGTTCCAAAGAAACCGCTTTGCTTATGCTTGCGGATAACGTTGAAGCAAGAACCCGCTCGGACAAGCCGAGTACAGAAGCCGAGATGACTAGTTTGGTAGAGCAGGCGATTGAATTTTGTCAGAAAGAGGGACAGCTTGCAAATTCTCAATTCACATTACGAGACCTTACGACTATAACAAAAGCGTTTGTTACTACTCTAACGGGTTTGTACCACCCTCGCATACCCTACCCAACCACCGAACCCATCGCACAAGTAGAATGACAGGTATCAATGATCAATGTAGATAAAAAAGAGAATCTAGTAACGACCGTGAAGTTTGAAGTGATCAAAAAAACAGCACTAAAAGTACTCGAGCATTTTCAGAAAAAAGATGAGTTTGATCTGACCGTTTTCCTAACTGACAATGAGCAAATCAAAGGCCTAAACCTAACGTGGATGGGTCAGGACGGTCCTACAGATGTTTTATCGTTCCCTTCTGACGAATTAGAAATTGATACTGGACATCCTTACCTTGGAGATATTATTATTTCGGTGGAAAAAGCTCTGGAACAAGCGGATATTGGTGGGCATAAACTTGAAGAAGAATGCCAGTTGTTGGTTGTTCATGGAGTATTGCATTTATTAGGTCTCGACCATGCCAATGAAGAAGAAAAACGAGAAATGTGGGATCATCAACAACAGATCCTTGAAAAATTAGGCCTTGGGTCGATGAGGATAACCGAATAAGTATGTTGGGCGATTTTATTAGCTCCCGAATCAAATCAATTCAGTTTGCCATTGAAGGATGGCGGTACGTAATTAAGCATGAAAAAAACGCTTGGGTTCACGCGGCTGCAACTATTTTGGTGATCATTTTTGGATTCTGGCTAAAAATCAGTTTGAACGATTGGGCGTTGATCCTCATTATGATAACCCTTGTGTGGATGGCTGAGTTCATCAACACTTCCATAGAAGCCGTGGTGGACCTAACTAGCCCAGCGCATCATCCTTTGGCTAAAGTTGGGAAGGATGTTGGTGCGGCAGGTGTCTTGATCGCCGCTTGTTCATCCGTTTTGGTTGGCTTTCTGATCCTTGGTCCGCCATTGTTATTAAAAATCACTTCGTTGCTTCAACCCTAAGAGGTCGTATGTCATTATCTTTTCGGTTCGGAACAGTTGGTTCGCCAATCGGTACACCCAAACCCGGTGGGTCTCCAAATGCCATTAAGTTCATACACTCCATCGGATTAAATTGCATGGAACTTGGCTGGGTTCAATCAGTCAGGGTTTCAGAAGAGACCTGCTCTGTGATAAAAAGTGTTGGAACAGAAAATGATGTTGCTATCAGTGTTCACGCCCCTTACTTTATCAACCTAAACGCGGATGAGGTGGAGTGGCCAAAATCTCGCAAGCGCTTGATGGATGCGGCTTATTGGCAATTTGGCAGGCGCCACCGATATCATCTTTCACCCGGGCTCTTATTTTGGTGGTGATCCGACCGAGGTATTGAAAGTAGCGATTCCACGCTTGGCAGGCTGTGCCAAAGAATTGATCGATGCCGGTAACCCTGTGCGATTACGGCCCGAAACGATGGGAAAAAGCGCCATGTTAGGCTCACTTGCCGATACGATCGAAATGGCAGTGCAAATCGCTGGGGTGTTGCCCTGCATCGATTTCGCTCATTTGCACGCCCGGCCCGGCGATGGTTCTATGAATACTATTGAAGAGTGGACGAAAGAGCTCGAAATCATGAAAGTACGGTTAGGCGAAGAATCGTTGAAGAATGTGCACATTCATTTATCAGGGATCGAATATGGGCCCAAAGGTGAAAAGAACCATTTACCCGTGGCGGAATCGGATCTAAATATGGAGGGTTTGTTCTCAGTGTTGCGAGATTTTAAGGCAGGCGGCCGCATTTTATGCGAAAGCCCCATTATGGAAGAAGACGCACTTAGTATGAAAAAAACCTGGATGCAGGTTAGTGGGGAAGTAGATTGATTGTTTGGAACGCTAAAAATTAATTGTGAATATATTCTTTTAGGTTATGCTCAACGGCGTAAGCGGCAGCTTCGGCGCGATTGTTGACCCCTAATTTGGATAATATGCTACTAACATAATTGCGCACAGTGCCTTCACCTAAGTAAAGAGCGCGGGCAATTTCACGATTGGTTTTCCCTTCGGATACCAGCAACAGCACATGCTTTTCCTGTTGGCTCAGATGAGCAAACGCGGACGCCTCTTCTTCTTTTACCGCTTTGCGAACTTCTTGAAAGACGCGTTGCGTTACAGCCGGGTCTAACAATGCTTCTCCGCGGCCAACAGCTTCTAAAGCTCTCACTAAGTCTTCGCCGCCAATTTGTTTTAGGATGTACCCTGACGCGCCGGCTCTGATGGCTGAAAAGAGCATTTCATCTTCAGCATAAGAGGTGAGCATGATTACTTTTTTTTCGGGGTGAAGTCGGATGATGTCTTCGCAGGCTTCAATGCCTGATGTGCCTGGTAAGCGAATATCCATTACTATCACATCTGGATCTAGGTTTTCAACCTGCTCCATTGCTTCACGCGCCGAACTAGCCTCACCGATTACCTCAAAATGCGGGTGTCGTTCGAGCAGTGATTTTAGACCTAATCGGACTACTTCGTGGTCATCCACGAGTAGGATTCTTTGTTTAGTTGTCATACAAATGCCTCCATGCCTTTTGGAAGTATAGCCGACGGGGTGGTAAATTTCAAGTTATTGCTTTTCTCGGCTCTATTCAATGAAATTTCACCGGCGAAAATCGAGGAATCTGTAGCCAACACCACGTTCCGTAAGGATGTACTTAGGATTAGCGGCGTCTTTTTCAAGTTTTTGGCGTAAATAATTAATATATAAACGCACATAATGGGGTTCATCACGATATTCGTAGCCCCACACATTGATGAGCAATTGGTCGTGTGAAAGAACCCAACCGGCGTTTTGAACTAAGTGGAAGAGTAGTTTATATTCCGTTGGGCGCAATTTAACGATCTTACCTTCCAGCCATACTTCGCGTTTGTCAAAATCAATCTTGAGCCTGTCATCGATCTCGATAAGGCCATGCATCGAACCCGTGGCGCCTTCTGTGCGGCGAAGCACAGCTTTTACTCGGCTAACCAATTCGCGTGGGCTAAAGGGCTTTGTTACGTAGTCATCAGCGCCTTTTTCTAGCCCCTTAATTCGGTCATCCTCCTCACCTTTGGCAGTGAGCATAATGATCGGCACATTGCTGATCTCTCGTACCATTTCCAAAACTTCAAACCCATCTAAGTCGGGCATCATTACATCCAAAAGAATGAGGTCCGGCAGTGCTTCTCTTAATTTCTGTATCGCTTGTTTGCCATTGAAGGCTTCGCTGACTAAATACCCATCGTGCTCAAGGTTCAATCGAATAAACCGAACCATTCTTTCTTCATCGTCAACAACCAAAATTCTGCGTCTTTCAATCTCTTCGACCATTCAGTTACTCCCTTACAAAACCAAATATTTCATCTTCATCTTCGCTTGGCATCACTTCAATAAAGGTAATTCTGGTGATTGGCCAAATTACTTCGGTTACATTTGCCTGAAGATAAGGCAAATCTTTACCATCTTTTTTTCGAGGATGGGATACTTTGATCAATTGGTCGGTGAGACCGGGCAAAGATTCCACTTCCCCAAGTATTGGATCGTCGTTCATAACGTGAATCAAAATATTGATCATTTTTTCACCATCGAAGAATATTGATCTGAAATTCCAAGCTGCCTAAACGGATAATATCTCCGTCTTCGATCGAAACCAACTCATTTTGGTTAATTCTAACCATATTGCGCCAGGTACCATTGGTTGAGCCTAGATCTCTAATAAAAAATTTAGATTCTACCTTGCTGATCATCGCGTGATTTCGAGAAACACCAAGCTTGAGAGCATTCAGGTCTGCCAATGATATCCTTTTTTCATCCTCCCCGTTTAAAGGGTCTCGTCCAAGACTGATCTCGGTGAGGTCATCAAGTGTTATTTGGCCATTCGAGTGTAAAAGGATAAGAGTGGCATTTGTGGTAACCCCTTCATTTTCCGGCGCTGATTTATTTGGTGAGTTAGGAACGTACCCCCCGCATTCATCGCAAAGAATGGTTCCTACCAGCAAGTCAGTTCCACACGATGGACATTTCATGGCTAACGCTCCAGATCTCGCCAATTGAGAGCACGGGTGCCGTATTTTATTTGCTTATCCCCATCGCTTGAAAATTGACGAGTTTTTTGAATGGTCATGATTTCGAAGTGGACAGTTTTCGCAAGTTCTACCTGCCCGTTTTTTTCCAGAATGGGGATAAGTTTTTTTAATTTAGAAATTGCCTGGTCAACATTTCCGATCGAAACATCAGCTCTAGCTTTTTCTTGTATTTTTGCCATTTGAAGAATTTCAAGAGCATGGATGATCTCGGCAGGGGGTTCACCATCGCTCGGTTCGGTACTAACCGGCATGATCAAGTTGATGATAGATGCCTTATTTACCCTATGTTTGTACAAGCCAGTAGTTATAAATTTCAAGTCTACAATGGGCAACGGGTTATCTAGTTTGAAGTTAGGGCCAACTAATATTTCAAACAATAGCGAAATTGCGCCGGTACGTGGAAGCTGCCCTATATTTACCGAGGATAAAGCCGGCAAAGCGACCGGGTTTGGGTTCAAGCGGTTGATGGATCGAATAGAACAATGCTCCAGACCGGATATTTGCAATTTAATGTTGGTGATCTTTGAGGATGAAATAATTTTGATGTCCTCAAGGATATTTTCGTGGTATTCCGCCCCAAAGGGGACAAATTTACTATATCCGCCAGTTATGGTAGCAACATCATCTAAAAACTTGTCATTCCATTCCGGTCCTATTCCATAACAACTGATAAAAATATTTTGGCCAGCGGCAGATCTTGAGAGGTCCAAGCATTTGTTTTCATCGCCGTAGGTCCGCCCATCCGTAAGCAATATGATCTGGTTGTGCTTATCGGCGTGAAGATATTTTTGAATTTCCTGATAACCAGCTTCGAGTCCCGAAAAAATTTCCGTTCCTCCGCCTGCCTGCATCAATTGAATTTTGTTTAAAATCACATCATCGTTAGGGCTCTGTGCCTTGATTACCACATCGGCAAAGTCGTTAAATGTGACGATCGATAAAGTATCTGTTTTGTTGAGGGTTTTGGATAATTTGAAACATAGGTGTTTAATTTCTTCCAGTTTGTGCCCTTTCATGGAGGAAGAAACGTCAATCACCAAGCAAAGATTGAGGGAAGGTTCAAATAGATCGAGTTCTGAATAGGTTGTTGAGGTTAGATCAACCAAGGCATATAGCAATTGATGTTCGGATAATATCGGGAGGGTTGTTTTGCTAAGCAAGAGATTAGTCCTGAAAAGATCAACCCCCGTTTCAGTAATTTGATAATCCGCATCGTATTCGGAACGAACTGTTTCATCATTGAGCGTATTAAACGCTTCCTGAATATCAAAGAACCGGGTTCCAACAACATCCTTGTTCATATCAGGATGAACAATCTTGATGGCTTCTAGATAAGCTTTCTTAACCTCACCTTTGGTGGCTGTGGGAGGTATACCAAGGATGGAGTAATAATCTTTTTTGTTATCCATAAAAAAAATTAATAAAACTTAACCAGAATCAGGCTGATATTATCTGGTCCGCCTAAAGAATTTGCTAGGTCGACCATTTTCTGGGCAGATTCGGATAGAGTTGGGGTATTTGAAAGGATGGATGCCATTGCGTCATCCGATACCTGACCCCAAAGGCCATCGCTGCACAGAACCAGTAAACTATTTTTACTGATGTGGATGGTTTCAATATCGGCTTCAAGAACACCTTTTTGGCCAAGGGCCTTATACAAAATGTGCTTTTGTGGGTGATTGGCTGCCTCTTCAAGGCTTACGTGGCCAATTTCTACTAATCGAGTAACCAGAGAATGATCTTGGGTCAGTAGTTTAAGTTGGCCGGTGTTATTGTAAGAATAACATCTACTATCCCCAATTTGGGCAATAGTTAGTTGATTGTTCAAGACCAAGGCCATTGTTAGGGTTGTTCCGGCTCCAGGCGCAACCCGAAGGAGCGTTTCTTGGGCAAGATGGATGGCGTTTTGTACTAATTCGTGTAGCGATTCGTTGTTGCTGGTTTGTGAGCCACTGTTTTGGAGGATAGGTTTTAATTTTTCTAAAATGGTAGAAGAAATCGTGTTTACAGCCACACTACTGGCGATCTCACCGTTCACGTGTCCGCCCATACCATCCGCAACCAAAAATAAGCCGAAATTGATCTGGTGATGGTTGCCTGCCGCCGTGATAGTGGTAGCATAGACACTATCTTCATTTGTCGTTCGAACCTTGCCGATCGATTGGGCAGCGAATGAGACAATATTAATTACTTCGTTTTTTAATTCTTGGTCAGCTGTGAGCCACTCTGGGCTCAATGGGGCGGTATTGACGGAAGTGGAGACGCCTTTTTTTTGAAACAAAGAGAAAAATTTTTTTAGCAAAATTTGATTCCTCGAATTTAAGCGATCAAAGCATACATATTATGGTCTGTTGAGCCGATATAAATCATCCCGTCAAAAACGGTAGGTGTACCAGTTATTGGCCCTTTTGTTTCAAAACTCCAGTTCATTTTTCCCGTCTTAATATCCAAGCAATACAGGTGGTTATCTATAGACCCAAAAAATACTTTATTTTTATAAACCACCGGAGAGCCATTTACCTGTCCACCGGCTTTGAATCGCCAAAGTTCGCGACCATTCTTTGTGTCGATTGCGAAAAAAGTGCCAGAAGAGGAACCGGTGAAAAGCGTGTTATCCGATAAATAGGGAGATACGATCGATGGTTTTTCAAGTCTAAAGCGCCATACCAACCAACCAGAGGTCGTATCCACCGCGTATAGGTTTGCGTCTAACGAACAGAAATAGGTAAGGTACTCGTCAACCCAGGGAGATGATGTTATGGCGCGTTTTGCTTTGAATCGCCAGTTTGTTTTGCCGCGGAAGTTCAGGCTTATCAACTCGCCGCCCTCTGTTCCAAAATAAACATTATTGCCAAAAATAAATGGGCTCGATCTGATCTGGTCAGACGTATCGTATACCCAAGACATCTTGCCGGTTGTGTAATTGATCACGTGCAAGAAACCGTCATCCGAGCCAATGAATAAATGGCCATCAGCAACTTTGCCCGAGGATCGCACGCGCCCTTGAGTTTCGTAAGACCATATCTGTTCGCCAGTGTGGTTATGTATGGCGTAAACGGATTGATCCTCGGAGCCGAACAGCAAGTAGTCTTCTACCGCGATAGGTTTTCCAACAATTCCACCATGGGTCGGGAATTTCCAGCGAAAATCACCGGTGGAGGCATCGAGCGAATAAAGATTGTTATCATAACAACCAAAAAATAACCCGCCATTTGAAAATAATGGTCCACCTCTTATCTCATCTTCACATCGAAATGTCCATAACGGTTTGATGGTAGGCGAAAACAAAGTGGTTACAGGTGTTCTGTTTGATTGCGGAGCCAGCCTATTTAGAATACCGGTCTTTTTGCCTGCTGCTAATAGCGCTTCTTTGAACTCAGTTATGGTCTTAAAACGGTTTGCGGCTTCATATTGAACAGCAGTTTGTATCACCCGTTCTAATTCGGTAGATACCTTTGGATTGAATTTTCGAATGGGTCGTTCTGTGTATGAAAAAGGCGGTTCGGTGCGCGGGTCGTTTTTAGTTAGAGCGTGATGTAGGGTTGCTCCGAGCGAGTAAACATCTGTTTGTACAGTAGCTTCTCCACGATATTGCTCGGGCGAGGAATAACCTTCGGTTCCGATCATTGTGCCTTTTTGCCCGAATTGGAAAGGCTTCGCAATACCAAAATCGATCAAGACAACGTTGTCCTGATCATTGATCATTACATTAGAGGGCTTAAGATCTCGGAAAATAATGGGCGACGGGCGATGATTATGTAAGAAGATCAGCACATCACAGAGTTGTAGAGCCCAATCCAACACTTTTTCCTCAGGGAAGAAAGAGTCGCTAGTATTTAAGATCGCTTCTAAGTCTCTGCCGGTGACCAACTCAAGGATCAGAAAAGCTCGGTCATCAATGGAAAAATAATCGTACACTTTGGGGATGGCGGGATGTTCTAGCATTGCTAAAATATTTGCTTCCCGCTCAAAATTTTGGATGACGGTTTTTTTTATTTCAGGATCCGTACTTTTAATGACCAGTTCTTTAATAGCAACAAATTTATTTACTTTGGGAAAGTGTAGATCTTTGGCTCGGTAAACAGAGCCCATTCCGCCCACACCAATTACTTCCTGAATGAGATAACGATCGAACAGGGTAGAGCCGGGCGTTAAACGGTTAGGGCCGGAGTTGTTTTCGGATGAAGTCGGGTCAGGAGAAATTAAGTGGGTTACCATATAAATGATTTGAATAATGGAAAAATTTTATTAAATTATAGTCTACAATGCCACGATAATTTCTATGGCAATGGGCAAACAGAGCTATTATGATCTCGAATAACATCAGAAGATTGGTTCAATTGGTAAAACAGAGCCCCTTTTCTTTCATGGAAGCAAAAATACCTGAACCGATGACAATATGGTCCAAAACTTCAATATCCAAAATCTTGCCGGCCTGAATGATAGCTCGAGTCACGGAAATATCATCGGTGCTGGGAGTTGGGTCTCCGGTTGGGTGGTTGTGAATAATTATGATCGAAGAGGAGTTTTTGCGGACAGCTTCCTTGAAAACCTCGCCAATCCGAATCTGTGAGGAGCTAACCGATCCACGGTAAAGAGTGTTGGTTTCCATAACCTTATTACGGCGGTCGAGTAACATAACCCTAAATTCTTCCTGTTCAAGTATGCTCATTTCATAAAGCACAAGGTCAGCAGCATCCTTTGGTGAGTTAATGGCTGGGCGATCTTCTGGGGATTCTATCGTGAGCCGGCGGCCAAGCTCGATGGCGGCTTTTAGCTGGGCGGTCTTTGCCAAGCCTAATCCGTGTTCACGTTGTAGGTCATTGAAGGGTGCTTTGTATAAACCACGTAAGCCATTAAATTTCTTTAGCAGGCGGTTTCCAACCTGTATCGCGCTTTCCCCTTTTACGCCGACGCGTAATAAGATCGCGATCAATTCGCCGTTGGATAAGGAGGAAGGACCTTGCAAGGCAAGCCTTTCGCGTGGTTTGTCATCTTCCAGCATATCTGATATTCGGTAAGTGTGCTTTGGGTTTCCCTCTTCCATGAAAATCCTCTTTATTCCCAAATTTTTATGTTAATAATATAGCCCCTTCTGTCATAATAATCAAATTGACGGTGCTATTTTGTTATGTTATTATTGGGTCACAATTTAATGCCTTTAAAGGCACTCTTATCCAGAGAGGCGGAGGGAACGGCCCTGCGATGCCTCGACAACCGACAGATTTTAGAGCGATCTACTTTCTGCGCGGTGCCAAATCCGACAGTGTAAGTTCTGGGAGATGAGAGGGCAAGAATTTTGTTTTTTCGTTCGCCCTTTCAAGAATGTACCGGAAAGGGCGATTTCTATTAAAGGAGAGAACAATGAGCAATACTTTTATGAATTCAGCAAAATTGCTGTTCACGTCTGAATCAGTGACCGAAGGTCATCCAGATAAAATTTGTGATCAAGTTTCAGACGCGGTATTAGACGCTTGCCTTGAACAAGATCCATTATCGCGCGTTGCCTGCGAAACAGCCGCTAAAACCGGCATGATCATGGTGTTGGGCGAGATTACCACCAGCGCTTTTGTCAACTTTGATGACCTTGTGCGCAAAGTGGTCAAAGAGATCGGCTACGACCATAGCGACAAAGGCTTTGATGGCAATACCTGCGCGGTCCTTTCAGCGATCGCCAGCCAAAGCGCTGATATCGCGCTCGGTGTTGACCATGCTATGGAAGACAAGACAGGTGAAATGAAGGACATAGGCATTGAGCATGTCGGCGCAGGCGACCAAGGTATGATGTTTGGCTTTGCTTGTAATGAAACAGCTACCCTTATGCCGATGCCGATTTATTTGGCTCACAAACTAACCCGCAGGCTTGCGGAAGTTCGCAAGAATGGTATTTTGCCTTGGTTACGCCCCGATGGAAAAAGCCAAGTAACGATTGAATACTCATTTGGTAAACCAAAGAGGATCGACACCGTGCTTATTTCCACCCAACACGCCCCTGAGATCTCAGAAGAAGAAGTGAAGGCGCAAGTGATCAAGCATGTCATCTTACCTATGCTTCCCGCCGAAATGGTGGATGAAAAGATGATTATTTATGTCAACCCAACTGGCAGGTTTGTAATTGGCGGCCCAATGGGTGACGCTGGTTTAACTGGACGAAAGATCATTGTAGATACTTACGGTGGTATGGGACGTCATGGTGGCGGCGCTTTCTCAGGCAAAGACCCTACGAAGGTGGACCGTTCTGCTGCTTATGCGGCTCGCTGGGTTGCCAAGAACATTGTTGCTGCCGGATTAGCTGACCGCTGCGAGATTCAGGTTGCGTATGCGATTGGTGTTGCCCACCCACTTTCCATTAATGTAGAAACCTTTGGAACCGGCAAGATATCGGATGAAAAGATATCTGAACTGGTCAGCAAAACTTTTGACCTACGCCCTGGCGCTATCATACACGACCTCGATCTGCGCCGGCCGATCTACCGCCAAACCGCGGCATACGGTCACTTTGGCCGTGATGATGTCCAGTTCCCTTGGGAGAATACAGAAAAAGCTGCTAGTCTAAAAGCTGCCGCCGGACTGTAGTATTTTTGATAATGGTGTTGAACAACCCCCACTTTTTTGGGGGTTGTTTTCTTTAATTTTTGATATTAATATCCAATATGGAGGATCAGATCCGATGCGAACTAAGTACACTTTTCCTGTTCTTTTTAGTGGACGATGGCAATTTCGTCTACAAGGACTGTTAACATTCTATAGATCCCTTTGGGGTGTTTCTTTGCGAAGGATGTTCAATGGTCCGATGTTACCTGGTTGGTCATTGAGTTTTGAAATTTCCAACGAGTTTTTAAAACGCCAAACCCAAAAAGGGTTTCAGTTCACAGATCATTCTCAAAGCCGAGAGTATGAAGACGCGGTGTTGTTTACCACGGGAAATTCTCGATCGGTCACAAACACAGAGGTTGAGTATCCAGTAAAGGGGTCTTGGTATTCATCAACGAATGAGAATAATTCCTCTGTGCTGCTTTACCTGCATGGCGGAGGTTATGCCTATTATTCAAAGGCGCACGATAACCTTATCGGTTTGGTAGCGAAGGCTACCAATACAAAAACATTTGCCTTGGAGTATCGACTTACCCCTGAATACGCCTATCCCGCTCAACTTGAAGACGCGCTAGCCGCTTACCGCTGGTTGGTAGATTCTGAAGCAAATGGGAAAAACATCATCATTGCTGGTGATTCTGCTGGTGGTAATTTGGTCTTATCCCTCTTGATAGTGATCGAAAAACAAAAATTACCCGCCCCCAAATTAGCGATCTGTATATCCCCCTGGACAGATGTTACCAACCCCGGTGATTCTATGCGCCAAAATGAGCGCTTTGACTGGGTAACAAAAGAGATGGCGGACAAATGGGCCTATTGGTATTGCGCAGGGCAGAACAAAAGCGACTCCCTAATTTCACCGGTGAAAGCGGAACTAACGGGTTTGCCGCCTATTTACATACAAGCGGGTTCAGCAGAGATTCTGATTGACATGATCCGGGATTTTGATGAAGTGGCAAAAAAACAGAAGGCGAATGTAACACTGGAAGTTTGGGAAAATATGACCCATGATTTTCAAGCATACGGCGATCTAGTGCCTGAAAGTAAGGAAGCTTTGAATCGTCTTGGGGAGATCGTGCGGAAATATTGTGGTTAGATTGGGAACCTCTATCAAATTCGTTTAATTACTAATTTACCTCATCCAAGTCCAACCATTGCAACACCCGTTGGATCATCCGATCCCAATGCGGCCAGGAATGGTCGCCCGGGCCTTCTTCGTAAATATGATCCAAACCTAATGGACTGATATGGTTTCGGAAGATCAGATTATTCTGGTGAAGATAATCTTCGGTGCCGCACCATTGGTAAAGCTTAGGCAGCAACGGGTTGTTTTTATTTTTATCGATCAATGCCAAAAGATCGTGTTTCGACCCTGGAACTTTATCAAGGTCACCAAAAACAAGCTTGATGTCATTAAAGACCGAGACATCCTGTTGCGCTTCCCGGCTCGCTAAGAGGCCGTTGATATCGACCACGCCCGATAAGGAAGCCGCGGCGCAATATTTTTCTGGATTGGTGAGCGCGATCTTGTAAGCTCCGTACCCACCCATCGATAAGCCGGCAATAAAATTATCCTCTCGTTTATCCGAAATTGGCAAAAAGCTTTGAATAAATTGGGGTATCTCTTCGCTGACATAATCAAAGAAATTATCCCCATACGCCATATTGGTATAAAAACTCTTTTCAACAGAAGGTAAAACAACCGCGATACCATATTTATCGGCATAGCGTTCAACGTTGGACCAACGCATCCAGGATGTCTCGTCATCGGATAACCCATGTAATAAGGTAAGGCATTTTAGTTTGCCTGGCCGAATATTGCACTCTGCCGTTTGGGGTAGCATTACGATCAATTTCTGACGATAGCGAAGGACACTTGACCTGAAGTTGATCTCGTTGATGACCATTTTATTAAAATCCACTCATTAGTATCATTGGTAATGGAAAATTTATCGCGTAGCTCCAACCGATGTAGGCGAATAAGATCCCTACGATAGCGCCAGCGATAACATCCGAAAGATAATGTACCCCCATCAGCACCCTTGAGAGGGTAACGAGCGGGGCCCAAATTAATAATATAGTCGCAATCCAGGAAGGGCCTAAGATCACCGCCAAGGTAGCAATCAAAAAAGCTCTAGCGGCATGGCCGGAAGGGAAGGAATGGGGATCGGTATTTCGATAGATCTTGCCCCATTCCCCTTCAGGTCGTTTTCGTTTGATGGTAAATTTTAAAATAATTATTACTACCGCAAGCGCGGCGATAAAAGCGAATTCATAAAAAGCCCAACGCTTCCAGATACCTGGTCCAAAGAACCACAGGAAAAGTAGACCTGCTCCCCAAAACCAAGAATCCCCTGAGTGAGCGAAGAACATGGCGGAAGAGCGGGCAATGCCGGGTTTTTCTGCTACCCTAAGTGCGTAGGATGATTTTTCATCAAGTTCGATAAGTTTTGAAAAGAAAGAAGGCAATGGATTTTTCCTAAGAGTGCACTTTAGAAAGGCTTTTTCGGATGATTTCGAGTTGGTGAGGTTTATCCACATCCATACCGGCTTCTGCCCATGGCCAAATCAGGGCTTTGCCTTTGATGCCGATGGACTTGCTCACCCGTTCTACTAGATCTTTGAGCGTTATCTGTTTTGTGGCTAAAAGGAACAAAGTGCTGATTCCAATGGTTGCGGCTTGTTTTAGGGGCGATTTTCTTTGCCCTATCAACTTATCCCATGTGTCAAGGTGTTCAGTAGCCATGCTAACATGGGCAACATTGATATCGGCACCACATAACTCCATATCCTTTAATTTTGTCCAAGTTCGCCTGGAATCAGGATAGGTTTTTTCCATCAATTGCTTTTGAACAATGCCGTAATAGATATCCGCAGGTTCCTTTTCCACTTCATCGATCAGCCAATCGACCATGTTGGATTTTAGGTCGGGGATATCGGAGGAGGCAATGACAATATAGTTGGCGGTAGGATCAATTTCTTGTACTTTACTAAAACCAACAACAATATTCGAAAGCATGCTTCCCTGATTGGGAACATAGTAGGTTGGTTTAGAGGTTGATAAGCCATCGCTTTCCGCCAAGCCGATAATGACTATGTTCTTGATCTTTGCGCTTGCGCATAAAGCATCCAAAACCCATTGGATCATTGGTTTTCCGGCAACATCGATCAATGATTTGGAAAGGCCATTTGTATAAGGAAAGAGCAAGTCTTCGGTCTTGGGAACTCCGCCGGCAGTGATAATCGCGTTCATTTCAGATCTCCAAAAGTGGTAAACAGGAACAAGTTAGTTGAGTTCCTGTAATTGTGGTTTGAAATCCAATTTAATCAGAAGTTCGGTGTATTCGTCCAGCGTGAGCGGCCGATTTTTGCCGGAAATGGCAATGAGTGCCGCTTCCATCATATTTGTGCCAAACGAGCGACCTTCTAAAACGGGGGTAGTGGTTACCAAATATTTGACGCCAACTTTTTTGAAAAGGGTAATATCTTCAGGGGTAGTTGTATTAGTGACGATGATCTTGCCGTTCATATTATCGGGCATATATCTTTTTATATAATGACAATCTCCCGCGATCACGGTAGCCCAATCAAAATGCTCGGTATATTTTGGTTTGCGCTCGTTTTGTTTCTCGCCAGTTGGGTAGACCCATTCAAAGGGCAGGCGGGAGGCGATTGGCATAAGCAAGGCCGCAAAGACTTTAAGCTGCTGAGCTGTGCGCAAAGCGATCGGAATATCGAGAGAGAACATTAGGTCGCCAAAAACGGTTTCATATCCGGCTTTTAGGAAAGATTCCGTGAGGCCCCAGCGATCGGTGCCTGTCATGATCAGAACTTTTTTACCTCGTTGTTCAATATAATCCTTGAGAACCTCGGTGATCATTGGGGCGGCTAACTTTTCGAGCGTGCTTTTCACACCCGTGCCGTCAACAACTGGAGTGATTTTGATGTATTTGATCATCGGTTTTACTGAGTGTAATTCGTACCATTTTCCATCGATCATCATGCCAAGGTCAGCGCCGCCAACACCAAAAGCGTCGACTTTTCCGTCCAAGTCCTGATACATCCGAGCTGCTTTTTCCATATCACCATCGGTGCCAATGCGCTCAATGAGCACTTTTTCACCCAACAGGTCAACCTCTACTGATTTGTTTCTTTTTGAAGAACCAATACTGATACTTACAGCTCTTTTCATCGTTCGCTCCGGTAAAAATATGTTGTAATGAGTATACACCTATGAATTATTTTAGTTTTCATTACACATGAATTTTAAGCCATAATGGTAGGATACATCGAGATATTGAGGAATATATGGACATAAACGAAAAAATTAAAACAATGGTGATGGCACAGCAAAAGATGATCGACGCGGTTGCCAAGATCGACCCGAAATTAGAGATCTATCCGGGATGGTGCATTAGCGAGGTGATCTCTCATCTCATCGGATGGGATGATTTAGCCATCGCTTTGGTAATTGAACTTAACCAAAAAGGCAAAAATGAACGGATAATGGTCGATACTATTGACCTTTTTAATCGTCAAAGTGTGAAAAAACGAAAAGCATTATCCCTGAAAGAGATCATCAACCAATATGTATCCGTGCGGCTTTCGTTGTTGGGTCTTCTTCAAAAAACACCGATTAAGACCTTGACTATGGATGCTGACCTTCCGTGGGGGGATGAAGGTTCGGTCCTTCAGGTGCTAGATATTTGGATCGACCATGAAGCTGAACACTTGGATGAATTGATCGAGCGATTAGCGAAAGGAACTGGATCATGAATGTCGTTGAATACAATCGAACCGCATGGGATTATCAGGTAGATTCGGGGGAAAACCCTTGGACCAAGCCTGTAAGCCCTTCTGTAATCGCGGATGCAAGGAAGGGAATATTTAGTGTTCTCTTAACGGAAACCAAATCGGTCCCACTCGGCTGGTTTCCTGCTATGCGAGGGAAAGATTTGCTAGGCTTAGCAAGTGGTGGAGGGCAGCAGTGCCCTATCTTTGCAGCGATGGGGGCAAATGTCACGGTTTTTGATAACTCGCCGCGCCAATTAGAAATGGACTCTTTTGTGGCCCAACGCGAAGGTTTATCGAATTTAAAGGTTGTTTGTGGCGATGCCAGAGATCTTTCCTGCTTCGCTGATGAGAGTTTTGACCTCATCTTTCACCCGGTATCCAATCTGTTCATGCCCGAAATTCGCCCAGTATGGAAAGAGGCATTTAGGGTGTTGCGTCAAGGTGGAACGATGCTTTCTGGTTTTTTGAACCCAGTCGTCTACATCTTCGATTACCTCAAGGCGGAAAAGGGGATCATTGATGTTCGATTCAAGTTGCCCTATTCCGATGTTGAACACCCGGAAATGTTAGCCATTCAAGAAGCCAACAAAAATCCCGTAGAATTTAGCCACTCCTTGGAGGAACAGATCGGTGGGCAAGTGGAAGCTGGTTTTTACATCACGGGCTTCTATGAGGACAAGCATCGCGATTATGTTATCTCCGAATACACCCCAACGTATATCGCTACTCGGGCGATCAAGATCTAAAACGTAGAGCATTTCAATAACATTACAAGATACCATTACCGGTTGAAGTTGTCTTGACCGGTAAAAACCCTTGTGCTACTATCACAATGAAGAAATACGGTTTCAGAGACCGATAAGGAGAAGAAGATGAAGAAAAGTATAATTGTGTTGATGATATTGTTTGTCGCGATAGCCATCACATCCTGCACCCGATCCGCCGCGGTATCCCTTGTTGGAACAGCCACCCCCGGAAAGGTCGCGACCAAAGCAAATGAAGTAAAGGGTTTGAACGCCATCGAACTTGCGAAAACTCAAACCGCTGTTGCTATGGGAACAACCAACCCAAGTATGCCTACTTTGGCAGTGAGTGGAACCCCTGGGACTGCTGTAGCTACGACTGTTTCAAACACCTTCCCAACCCCCACCGGAGTTTCTGGTACCATGCCAACATTGTCAGCTGGCGTGCCAACCCAAACTCAAACGACAGGTTCGCAAAGCCCAACCAGCATTCCAACGCAAGCAGCGGCTGCAACATCAGTGCCAGTTGCCAACCCGGGTAGCTACGTTATGCAATTTGGCGAATACCCATACTGCCTAGCTAGGCGCTTTAACGTGAACCCCGATGACCTATTACGCGTAAATGGTCTTGCGGACGGCCAAGGAATGCAGCCGGGCACGGTTCTCACCATCCCGCAAGGTGGCAGCGGCTTCCCTGGTCTTCGCTCCCTTCATCCACACCCCTCCACCTGGACAGTTGACCCCGGTGATACCATCTACTCGATCGCCTGTTGGTATGGTGATGTGAACCCAACCAGCATCGCTGCTGTAAATGGATTGACCGGCGATTATGAGTTGGTAGTCGGTTCTGTATTACAGATTCCATAACCACGAAACTTTCAAAACACCCGGGACACTATCCCGGGTGTTTCTTATTTAACGAGGTGAACCATGATTTTTGAAAAAATACGTTCTGAAAGAACCTATCAAGGTAGAGCGTTTGAAGTTCGAAAAGACGAACTAAAAACGCCGGATGGCAAAATTGTTTTTTACGACGTGGTAGAACATGTCGGCTCGGTTAGCATCGTCCCTGTCGATACCGATGGCAATCTCTATTTCGTCAGGCAGTACCGCCACGCTGTAGGGGATTATTTACTGGAATTACCAGCGGGAACTCTCGAAGTTGGGGAATCCTTTGAAGAAGCAACCTTGCGCGAGGTGAGAGAGGAAGTTGGAATGCAGGCAAACACCATCACTCGCTTGGGAGCGTATTATTTAGCTCCTGGATATTGTACCGAACTAATGGAATCGTACCTCGCTACAGACCTAGTTGCCAACCCATTAGCACCCGATGATGATGAGTACCTTTCGGTGGAAAAAATACCGGTAAGAGAGGCTTACCGATTAGCGGAAGCAGGCGAAATTAGGGATGGAAAAACGTTGGCGGCGTTATTGTTGGCGAAAAAATTCTTAGTTCAGTACATGTAACACCATAATTATTACTAAATTTGTCCGAATTAGTGATATGATATTTATCAAAATATAAATTATTTTGATTGTTTTTTTGCCGAATATTAAGAGAAGTTATGGCATAATTATAAGGAATTGCGTCTATTTTCACATTCAAAAATGTGTTCAGAATATTTTTTTTCTTGTTAAGGAGTCTGAATGACTAAACGACCGATCATCACTATTGACGGTAATGAAGCAGCCGCGTCTGTTGCTTACCGTGTGAGCGAAGTCATCGCTATTTACCCAATTACACCATCATCAACGATGGGTGAATTATCCGATGAATGGGCCTCAAAAACCAAAACGAACATTTGGGGAACCACCCCTCACGTAATTGAAATGGAATCAGAGGGTGGGGCTGCTGGCGCTGTTCACGGCGCGTTACAGACAGGTGCGTTATCAACAACCTTTACCGCAAGCCAGGGTTTGCTGTTGATGATCCCGAATATGTACAAGATCGCCGGCGAATTGACCAGTACCGTTTTCCATATTGCCGCCAGAGCTATTGCGGCGCAAGGTCTCTCTATTTATGGTGACCACCAGGACGTAATGGCAGCCCGCCAAACAGGTTGGGCAATGCTCTCCTCTGCTTCAGTGCAAGAGGCTCAAGATCTGGCTGCCATCGCCCACACCGCTACATTAAAATCCCGCATTCCATTCTTGCATTTCTTTGATGGTTTCAGAACCTCACATGAAGTTGCCAAGATTGAACAACTGACCGATGATGACCTTCGCCACCTCGTGAATATGGATCTGGTACAGGCACATCGCTCACGCGGCCTTTCTCCAGATCATCCATTCATCCGTGGTACTGCCCAGAACCCTGATGTTTATTTCCAGGGCCGCGAAACTGTCAATCCGTTCTATGCCGCGGTACCGAGCATCGTTCAAACTGAGATGGATAAGTTCGCCAAGCTCACGGGCCGTGCCTACAAGTTGTTCGAATATATTGGGCACCCTGAACCCGAACGTGTCGCGATCATTCTCGGCTCCGGCGGAGAATCAGTGGAAGCAGCTGTCGATTATTTGGTCGCTCAGGGCGAGAAGGTTGGCGTAGTTAAAGTTCGCTTATATCGCCCATTTGATGCCAGCTCGTTTGTCGGCTCCTTGCCAAAATCGGTCAAATCCATCGCAGTATTGGATAGGACCAAGGAACCCGGCGCAGGCGGCGAACCCCTTTACCTCGATGTGATCAACGCTTTGTACGAAAACAAACGCACCGAGATCAATGTAATTGGCGGTCGTTATGGTTTATCTTCAAAAGAATTCACCCCTGCAATGGCAAAAGCCGTTTTGGATGAACTGAAAAAAGAACAACCCAAAAACCATTTCACCGTTGGTATTACTGATGATGTTTCTTTCACCAGTCTCGAAGTTGATCCTACATTTAGTGTGGAATATCCTGAAACCGTTCGATGCGTTTTCATTGGTTTAGGTTCTGATGGTACCGTGGGCGCCAACAAGAACTCGATCAAGATCATTGGTGAAGGCACTGAGAACAACGCTCAGGGTTTCTTCTACTATGATTCTAAGAAGGCTGGCACGCTTACCCAATCACATCTGCGATTTGGTACGAAACCGCTCAAAGCTCCTTACCTCATTTCTCCTAATACCGCTAACTTTGTGGCCTGCCACCAGTTCAGCTTCTTGGAAAGATTTGATGTTGTTAAATATGCTATGCCTGGCGGAACTTTCCTTCTCAATAGTACTTTTAACGAAACTGAAGTTTGGGAAAACCTACCTATTGAAGTGCAACAAGCCATTATTGACAAAAAACTCAAGTTCTACAACATCAATGCTTATGATGTAGCCGAACTTTCGGGTATGGGTTCCCGCGTGAATACCATCATGCAGACCTGTTTCTTCGCGATTTCCGGTGTATTACCCCGTGAACAAGCTATTTCTGAGATCAAGAAAGCGATCCAGAAAACCTACGGAAAACGCGGCGATGCTGTGGTTCGCAAGAATTACGAAGCGGTTGACCAAACTCTTGCCCACCTCAAAGAGATCAAGGTGCCGGCCGTAGCGGATGGAAAAATTTCCATGCGCGCGCGTGTGCCAGTGGAAGCTCCTGATTTTGTAAAAAGAACCCTTGGTCCGATCATTGTTCTTGAAGGCGAAGAAGTCCCCGTCTCCGCTATGCCGGTTGATGGCACCTTCCCCAGTGGTACCACTCGTTGGGAAAAACGCAATCTTGCCCTCGAGATCCCTGTTTGGGAACCCGATCTTTGTATTCAATGCGGTAAGTGCGTGTTTGTTTGTCCTCACGCTGTCATTCGCCACAAAGTGTATGATAAGGCCGCGTTGGCAACCGCACCCGCTACCTACAAGTCGATGGACTCCAAATTCAAGGAATTCCCCGGAATGGCTTATACCATTCAGGTTGCTCCAGAAGATTGTACAGGTTGTACCTTGTGCGTTGAGGCCTGCCCAGTGAAGGATAAGGCTGATCCTACTCGTAAAGCCATTAATATGGTTACCCAAGCCCCTCTTCGCGAAGAAGAAGTAAAGAATTGGGATTTCTTCTACGAACTTCCTGAGGTCGATCGTACCGCTTTTAGCCCAACAACTATTAAAAACTCACAGTTACTCCAACCATTGTTTGAATTCTCTGGCGCTTGCGCTGGCTGTGGTGAAACCCCCTATATCAAGTTGGTTTCCCAGCTCTTTGGTGACCGCGCCGTGATCGCGAATGCTACCGGTTGTTCTTCCATTTATGGTGGCAACCTGCCTACCACTCCATGGACTACTAACAAGGAAGGCCGCGGTCCAGCTTGGTCCAACTCCTTGTTTGAAGATAACGCTGAGTTTGGTTTAGGCATGCGCTTGACCATTGATCAGCAGACTGAATACGCTCGCCACTTGGTAGGGCAACTTGCTGGTGAACTAGGCGACCTTGCCAATGAATTACTCAACGCAGATCAATCTACAGAAACCGGTATTTCGGAACAACGCAAACGCGTTCTGGTTCTCAAGGAAAAATTAGCTTCCAAGACCGATGCCAAATCAAAGGATATGCTTAGCTTGGCTGATAGCTTGGTCAAGAAATCTGTTTGGATCATTGGTGGTGACGGCTGGGCTTATGATATTGGTTTCGGCGGTCTCGACCATGTGCTTGCTTCAGGCAAGAATGTGAATGTGTTGGTTGTTGATACCGAAGTGTATTCCAATACAGGTGGTCAGGCTTCCAAATCCACCCCACGCGCTGCTGTGGCAAAATTTGCTATGAGCGGTAAGGGGATCGGTAAGAAAGATCTTGGTCTGATTGCGATGTCTTACGGTTCGGTGTATGTGGCTCGGGTGGCTATGGGGTCAAGCGATGCTCAGACCTTGAAAGCGATCCTTGAAGCGGAAGCTTATGATGGCCCATCGATTGTGATCGCTTACTCGCATTGTATCGCCCACGGTATAGATATGGCCAAGGGTTTGGAACAGCAAAAGTTGGCAGTTCAGTCTGGCTATTGGCCACTTTATCGCTACAATCCTGATTCTGCCGCAAAGGGTATCAACCCCCTCGCAATCGACTCAAAGGATCCATCCATTCCATTGGAACAATTTGTGTACAACGAAACCCGCTACCGTATGCTGATTCAAAGCGACGAAGCAAGAGCTGAAATGTTGCTTAAGGAAGCGCAGAACGATGTTTCGAAGAAATGGCAGTTCTACCAACAAATGGCAGCCATGCATTTTGACGGAGCTGAAAAAACTGAAGGTTAATATCCTTTAATGAAACACATAAAAAGGGACCCGCATTCATATGCGGGTCCCTTTTTCATTTAACCTATTGGTCAGAAGATCAGATCTGTTCGAAGTGATTTACAGGCATGACGAAGACAGTTACGCCTTTTCGACCATTAGCATCTGCCGCGGTATTTTCTTTAAGGACACTGATAAAACTTTCTACTTGGGTATCATCAACGCCGCTGAGAAGGGTGGTATTCCCTTTTTTAAAGAGCCCGCCAGTTGTGGCAACTCTGGTAAAACGATACGCGCTAACGGTAAGGGCTTGGCTCACGTTTTCTACATCATCATCTTTTATAATCGCGAAGATCATTTTCATTGCTAAAACTCCTCATACTTATCAACCGGTAAAGTAAAGACAGTAGCGCCACCTACGGTTACTGGGATGGGTGTAGGCATTGGCATCGGCGACCCTTCTAAGGGAATGGCGAGGTATTCAACTCTTTGGTGGCAAGAATTTTGAAGGGCAAGAACTACAGCTTCTCGTATTTGTTCATTTATGCCGATAATAAGAGTTGAGTTTCTGCGACCTAAAAAACCACCCGCGCTGGCTAATCGAGTAATTGGGACGCCAAGTTTACCGAGGGCTTTTATGGTAAGGTCCACGTCTTGTTCCTGGATGACCGCTGTCATAATTTGGTCTATAGTGCCAATTAATTTGTTCATTCAGAACTCCAACTTTGTGTTGATGATGAGTTTAGTATTTAAATAATAACCCAAAACACCTAAAAGGTGCCCAACATATTTGATAGGTGAAATTAGGGGTTGGTCAAAGCATCAAAGATCTTGGCATGCAATGTTTCGTTGGCGGCGATGATCGAAACTGGAGTATCAACATAATTTTTCGCGCCGATGATGTTGGTTACCTTCGCACCGGCTTCTTCAGCGATTAAGCCAGCCGCGGCTACATCCCAGGCTTTCACTGATAATTCCCAATAACCATCCAACCGGCCAGCCGCGATGTAGCACAAGTCGAGAGCCGCTGAGCCAAGCCGGCGAACACCCTGAGAGAGCTTACCAAGTTTCTCGTAATTATCAAAGTTGTTTGATTTGGTGTGCCACGCATCGTAGGGGAAACCGGTTACCAAAAGGCTTTGTTTTAATTTTTCTGATTGTTTTACTTTCAGCGTTTTTTGATTCAAAGAGGCACCCGAACCGCGCTCCGCGCTAAACATCTCGTTGCGCATTGGGTCGAAAACTGCGGCGAGTTGTACTTCCCCTTTGTGAGAGTAGGCAATGGAAACACAAAAGAAGGGGACACCGTGGGCATAATTGACGGTTCCATCGAGAGGGTCAATGATCCACAAGTGGTCAGAGATCCCACCGCTTTCGCCGGATTCTTCCGCTAAAAATTTGTGCTCGGTGAAATTTTGGTTGATCTCATTGATAATAAAATTTTCAGATTCGTGATCAACCTGAGTTACCAGATCAATCTCCCCTTTATATTTTATGACGAGGTCTTGTTCGTAATTGTCGTACAAGATCTTACCAGCCCTTCGGGCTAAGTCTTCTACAAATTGTAAAGTTGGTTTATTTGTCACAGTTTTTCCTGATCGTTGATTTGATTTAGCAAGGTATTGATCTCGGCTAACTCATGAATGATATTCTCGCGATCAAAGACCGCGTTGGTAAGCATATTTTGGTAGGTGTTTTTTTGGTTTTCAGAAATGGTAGGGATCAACATATTGATCCGAGATATATGGGCATTTTTTTGAGCGAGTTTGTTCTCCAATCGTTCCTTGTACTTAAGATAGAACTCTTTTGGATCCATTGGTTTTGCGGTGGCATCCACTTTTTCCAAGAGGATCTCGCGAATAGTATCCACAAACGCGTCTGTATCGATCGGCTTGGTAACAAATTTCGTAGCCCCTAAACTCATAGCGAACTCTTTATCTTCGGGAGTGACATAGGTGGCTGTTAACAAGACAACGGGGATATTTGAAAAGTCCTTACCTGAGGTACGGATGCGTTGCAGCAAGGAGTAGCCGTCCAATCGTGGCATCATTATATCGGTAATGATGAGAGCGGGTTTTGTTTGTTCCATCTTTTCCAAGCCATCAATACCGTCGATGGCTGTAATGGTCTCAAATCCTTTGAATTTTAAAGTGAGATCAAGCAGTTGAAGAAGGTTGTCGACATCCTCAATGATCAGAATGGGGCCGTTTTTTTCCATAGTATGTCCTAAGGTTCCCAGATCCGTTTGCCTAGAGTTGATACGATCAATTCAACTACCAGAATTCCCGTTTGGTTTTGGGTATCAATGATCGGATTGACTTCAACAAAATCCATGCCGATCACCATTCCTGTTTCGGCCAGCATTTCGCAGGCAAGATGAGCCTCGCGATAGGTTAGCCCGCCTGGAACAGGGGTTCCCACGCCAGGGGCGTGATGGGGGTCGAGGGAGTCGACGTCGAAAGAAAGATAAATACCATCTACATCCTTAGAAACGATCTTGATGGCTTGTTCCATTACATAATACATACCAAGGCGGTCGATCTGTTCCATACCGAAAACGGTAACGCCAGTATCTCGCAGGTTCTTCTTTTCGCCGATGTCTAGGTCGCGTGCGCCAATGACGACTACTTTTGACGGATCGAGAACGGGGATGGCTTCATCCCATAACTGGGTGAGTCGTTTATCGCCAATACCGCAAAGGGCTGCCAAGGGCATTCCGTGAATGTTCCCGGAGGGAGTGGTTTCAGCGGAATTAAAATCAGCATGGGCATCGATCCAGATAAGGCCAATTTTTTTATGTTTTGCCGCGCCACGAATGGAACCCAAAGCAATGCTATGGTCGCCCCCTAAAACCAAAGGTAGATGCCCTTGTTGGACGGATGTCGCTACCGCACCAGCGGTTCGCCGTGCCATCGGGACGATGCAATCGATGTATTTGAGGTTAGGTTCACTGATGGTGCACATTTCAGCGATAGGAACTTCGATGTTGCCTGTGTCGTGAAAGGCATGGCCGTTATTGGTTAGTTCAGTATACAGGTGAGCGTACCGAATAGCGCTTGGCCCCATATCCACACCGCGACGGTCTGCGCCCATATCTAAAGGAACGCCGATAATATCAATTTGCATATTTTCTCCAGTTTTCATCAACTTATCGAGTTCCACTCTTCGATCAATTTCAGAAAAAATCGATCAAGGGTTATGTGCCGTTCAGCCGCGATCTCCTTGCCCGTTTTGGTAAATAGACGGTCTTTGATCTTGCGCAGCTTAAAGAGATGTTCGTGGTAGGCTGAGTGTGGCTCTCCCGGTTCTTTTTCGCCAGTAGCTAGAAATTTGGCGGAGGGCTGGGCGTAAAAGGGCATTTTCGCGATGGCAGAGTACGCCAAAACTCTTGCCACCCCAACCGCCCCGATGGAATCTAATTTGTCCGCGTCGAACAAAACCTGAGCTTCGATGGTTTCTGGTTGAACGCTATTATCACGATAGCGATGCGCTTGGATACAATGCTGAACGGCCTTGATACGTTCTTCCGACCAGCCATCTTCCAAAAGTATCCGCTCGGCAAAGTCCGCTGAGGCGAGGTGGTGGTCTTTACGCTTGGCTTTATCGGTCAGGTCATTGCCGTCAGCGTCGTGCAGCAAGGCGGCAGCCAAAACGATCTCCATATCGGCTTGCTCCGCGATGCCAATGCGCCGAGCCATAGTATAGACACGCCGAATGTGGTCAAAATTATGAACAGGGTCGGCTTGGGTGTACCATTGCTGTGCTTGCAATAGAGTGATCATGCCGATAATTATTACATAAAGTAGGAATAATTCAACAGAATTGTATAATGAGATGATAATGGATCGAATGAGGACCTACAAAGTTGAAGGAATGGTGATCAAGCATCGCGATTGGGGCGAAGCGGATCGCATTATTACTGTATACACCCGCGAAACAGGGAAGTTGCGAGTGGTAGCAAAAGGGGCAAAAAAGATCCACTCTCGCAAAGCAGGGCACCTTGAACCGTTTACCCATGTTGTCATTCAATTGGATCGTTCTAGTGATATGCCAATTATCAGCCAAGTCGAAACGATCGATCCGTATTTCACCTTGCGGGATGATTTAACAACCCTCTCGCTTGGACTGTTCATCTTGGAATTAATGGATCGGTTTACGAAGGAGGAAGAAGGGGAAGATATTCCGCTTTTTAACCTACTTCGAGATTCCATTAAAAGGCTAGAACAAGATGCCGATAAGTGGTTGGTTGTAGCTACTTTCGAAATGAAATTACTCGATTCGCTTGGGTTTCGCCCACAGTTTTTTCAGTGTGTTAATTGCAATAAGTCTGTTCAGCCGGTGGACCAGTTCTTCTCCCCGATGGAAGGTGGTGTGATCTGCCCTGATTGCGCTAATAAAAAGATGGGATTGTGGCCGATCGCTGTTGAACCGTTAAAGTTCTTTCGCCATTTTCAACGAAGTAATTACGCTGATTCAATAAAGGCGAATGTAACGCCGGATATCCGGAAGCAGATGGATGTCTTGATTCAGGATTACCTCTCCTTTTTATTGGAAAAAAACCTCAATACCCCCCGTTTTATCAACTCGGTCAATTCATAATCCTACTATTGGCGATTTTACCTTTTTTGCCCATCCTAGTATGTGATTTGTTGCCAGGTACCTAACAATACCATTCAGGGTTTTCCATATAAAAAACTGGCAAATTTTCCACCTTAGAGGGAAAAGAATGTTGGATATCGCCCAGCGGATGAACAGCGATCGGCCCATTGGGCTGTCAATGATACGCTGTTGATAATTCTTGAGCTCATAATCCCCCTTCTTCACTGCCTCCGCAATTTCAAGCGCGGCATAGTGGCCGGAGCCAAGCGCAAAGCTTATACCCTCGCCGAACAATGGGTCCGCTCCGGAGCAATCGCCTACGGCGAGGATCTGGCCCGCTTGGTTCTTGTGTTTGGGGTCGAAAAGCAGGATCGGGTGGCCATTAATCTCTTCCCGCTTGATATGGTTGGAGAGCGCTGAATAGGTTGAAAAAAGATAATTAGAGAGGGACCTTGATCCTTTGTGATGAGTGTTCGCGTCGAAAACTCCGACACATTTGTTTTTTCCATCGCTGTCTGGAGATGGAAAATCCCAAACATATCCGTCGAGTCCATCTTGAATTGGTGAGAAGTCCAAGGCAGAATCGGATCGAACCCTATCATTTTTCGATGAAGAGATCGCTTCGATCAGACGGGCTTTTTTCACCTTACGATGGGGAAACACTTTTTTTGTTAGGGTACCATTTGATCCTTCGGCGAGAACTACGATCTTTGCTTTGAAGACCATTGTCTGAGTGAAGACCTGCACGAAATTTTCAGTAGGATGTATGTCTATTACAGCGACTTCTTCCAAAATAGTGATCCCGCGCTGGTGGGCTTTTTTATTTAGCCAAAGGTCAAAGTCAAATCGCCGAATGATCCGCAAGGTGTGTTGATTCGAGTTAGAAAACGCGAATTCAAAATCGCCAGATCTAAAAAGGATGTTCTCTGAAGTTGTGTTGGGGAGCTCATTAATATCAAGGCCAAGATCGTTGAGTAAAACCTCGGCATCAGAGGTTAGACCGCCTCCACAAAGTTTGTCTCTTGGGAAGGCGGCTTTATCGAGTACAAGAAGGCTACTGGTGATCGAAGGGCGGTATTTGTGCAAGTGTAACGCGGTGGATAAACCGGATGGCCCCGCGCCGATAATGATCACATCATAAATTTGTGGTTCCATTCGCCGTACCGAACCCGCTAGAAAAGAACGTGCAGCTTTAGAAAGGTATCGATCGAATTATAGAAATCCTGAATGTTCTCCGCTTTTCTGAAACCGTGACCTTCGCCGGGGTAAAGTTTATAGATGTGTGGAACTTTATTGGCTTTTAGGATGGCAACGATCTGCTCAGAATGTTCCATGGGAACAACCTTATCCTCCTCGCCCTGGAAAACAGCGATGGGATCTTTGATCTTGTCAGCTTGAAAGACCGGAGACCAAGCTTTGAATTTTTCGGCGGCTTCCGGTAAAACACCCACCAGCGAGTCGTTATAGCGTTCTTCAAACTTGTGAGTCCCAATAATAAAATCGAACAAATTAGCAACACCGTAAAAATTGATGCCGGCTTTAAAGACACCCGGAAAATGGATCATGGAATTGAGAACAGTATACCCACCCGCCGAGCCACCCATAACAACCAGTCTGGCTGGGTCAGCCAAGCCTAATGCGCCGAGCGCTTTAGCGCCGCCTGCGGCATCTTCCACATCCACCTTTCCCCATTGCTTACGCAGTTTTAGCATATAAGCGCGGCCATATCCAGTGGAGCCACGGTGGTTTACTTCAAGGTATCCGTATCCGCGTGATGTGAAAAAACGGGCTTGCTCACTATATTCCCAAACCCTAGCGGATGTTGGACCGCCATGAATACTTACGATGGCGGGAGGTAAGCCTGTGCCAACATTGGCTGGTGAGCTTGGTGGAAAAAACAACCCATGAACGATTGAACCATCTGGCGCTTGCCATTCGATGGCTTGCGGGTCCGGTAAATAGGCAAGGTCCACATTCTCGGGCGAGGAGCGTTTGAGTATGGTTGAGTGGTTTTTATTGAGATGAACCACCCGATTAGGCACTTGGGGACTAGAGCCAATAAATAGAAGGCTATCGTCCACCGGGGAAACGGCTAATTGCTTTATCCATTTGTACGGGCCAGTTTCTACAAGGACACTTTCGCCAGTGGATAAGACCACCACATTTATTGTTCGTATACCTTTATTGCTGCTGAGGTAATAGAGCTTATCAGAATCTTTACCCCATTCAAAGTTGCGTAACCCTTGGATCCAAGCTGGATCGACCAAGACACGATTGGAAACGATCGGTTTGATCGTCATATCTTCCAGGTTTAGCAGGTAAAGGGTATCCAGTTCTCCATCACCCGCCATAAAGGTAAGGAATTTTCCGTCGGGAGAGAACGCAGGTTGGAAAACGGGGATCTCTGATGAGCCGAAAATATGCTCTTTGCTTATCAGCATACCATCGACCAATTCCGCTAACATCAAACGTGTGCCGTCCCATGGCATTTCTGGGTGATCCCACTCTATCCAGGCAATGAGCTTGCCTGAAGGGTGCCAAGCAGGTTGCATATAAAAATCCGCACCCGTAGAGAGTTGTTTTGGCCAACCTTCGCCATCCATAGAGGTAATTGCCAGGCAATCCTTCCGTTCGATGGAACTAACGAAAAGTAGTTTTGTTCCATCTGGTGAAATGGCGGGAGAAGCGACGTCTCCGAATGCTGGTGTGATTGCTTCCGGCAAACCACATTCAGTAGAAACTTTGTACAATCTTCCCTTACTCGCGAAAACAGCGATACGGCCTCGGATGGTGAAATCGCCGCCTCCATATCCAACTGTTCCGCCAACCTTGAGGCCATTCGAAATGACCTTGGGGGCGTCGCTGCCACTTTGGAATTGGAGGGAGGTTTTGCCATCTACTGATTCTAACCAGACCATTGAGCCATCACTATCGAATTGGACATCTTCCAATCGGATACTACCGGCGAGGCTTTCAGCGGAGATTGAGGAATCCCATAATCCATATGGTTTTAATTGCTTTTCTGCCATAATTTCACCTATAAGTGAGGGAGCATTTTGTTTATGAGCTGGTCTTTCGGTTTATAACCGGTAACCCTTTCAACTACCTTCCCATCTTTAAAAAGCATAATGGTGGGAATGCCCATAATTCCAAGGCTGGTGATCAAGTCCGGATTTTGGTCAGCGTCGCATTTAAGAACTTTCACTTTACCCACCCAGTCATCCGCTAATTGCCTGATGATTGGATCAACCATCTTGCAAGGACCGCACCAAACCGCGGTGAAATCAACCATTACAGGCAAGGACGATTTGATCACTTCGTTATCAAAATCACCTTCTAATACATAAGAAACTTCAGCCATATTACCTCCAAGTATTTTTTAATAATATCACGCTGACCAAATTCGGAAAGAAAATTTAATATCAAAAAGCCACGCCAATTTACCCAAGAAAAATAATATTCGTGTATAATACCTATCTGCTTGGGCGGGTAGCTCAGTTGGTTAGAGCATTGCGTTGACATCGCAAAGGTCGTAGGTTCGAGTCCTATTCCGCCCACAGTATTAAAACGTTGATCGGGACGAGTAAGCGAAAACTGAAATTCAGGAAGAATTGGTCATTGATTGAAAGCCAATTTATTTCGTTCAGCTGAAAACCACCCGTGAGTGTGATCTTGAAATGCAAAGAGTAAAGGTTACCGTGTGGCTACGTTAGAAGCCTTCAGAGATACCACATTGTGGTGATCTGGGTGGAACCGTGTGAGTTATAAGCTCTCACCCCAGTATTGGGTGAGAGCTTTTTGTTTATATTGAGGTAAGGCAACGTATTGGTTACCAAAGGAGTAAGAATGACACAGGAAAAATATCAAGAAACAAATTTATACAAGATCCGCCATTCGGCAGCCCATGTTATGGCGCAGGCAGTTTTAGATTTTTACCCTAATACAAAATACACCATTGGTCCTCCCGTTGAAAATGGTTTCTACTACGACTTTGAGCTTCCCGAAACCGTTACCCTAGAAGACCTAGAAAAAATCGAAAAACGTATGCGTCAGATCATTGCGGGACATCATGCTTTTATTAAGACTGTTGTCAGCGCGGATCAGGCTCGCGATGTGTTTAAAGAACAACCTTACAAATTAGAGCTGATCGAAGGGCTCGAAAAGGGTGGCTTGGATGAATACGGCAATCCATTGGATGACAAGCCCGATATTTCTCTATACCAAAGTGATACATTCGTTGATCTTTGTCGTGGTCCCCATGTTGAAAATACCAAGCAGATCAACCCATCCGCCATCAAGTTGATGTCGATCGCTGGGGCATACTGGCGTGGTGACGAAAAGAACAAGATGCTCACCCGTATCTACGGAACCGCTTGGGAAAAGCCGGATGAATTAAAAGCTTACCTGCAAATGTTGGAAGAAGCCAAAAAACGTGATCATCGCAAGTTAGGCAAAGAACTCGAGATCTTTATGTTCGATGATGAAGTTGGCCCTGGCTTGCCTCTCTGGATGCCAAACGGCGGTATCCTGATCGAAGAACTTGAAAGCCTTGCCAAGGAAATGGAAGAAGATGCAGGCTATAGCCGAGTGCGAACCCCTAACCTTACCAAAGAAGAGCTTTTCCTTCGGTCGGGGCACTTGCCATATTATGCCGAAAGTATGTTCCCTCCCATGGAATTGGAAGGCGTTAAGTATTATGTAAAGCCAATGAACTGCCCGATGCATCATAAGATATTTGGCGCAAGACCACGTTCCTATCGCGAACTTCCGATTCGATTGGCGGAATACGGCACCTGTTATCGCTACGAAAAATCGGGTGAATTAATTGGCCTAATGCGCGTTCGTTCAATGCAAATGAATGATGCCCACATTTATTGTTCAGAAGGTCAATTTGAGCAGGAATTTATGGCCGTCATGGATATGCACAAAAAATACTTGGACCTTTTTGGAATCGATAAATTCGTTATGCGTCTTTCACTGCATGCCAAAGAAGGTTTGGGTAAGAAGTATGTTGATAACCAACGTCTTTGGCTAAAGACCGAGGAGATGGTTCGTAGCGCGATGACCAATGGCAATGTTCCCTTTGTAGAAGTAGCCAACGAGGCAGCATTCTATGGCCCTAAGATCGACCTTCAGATCTGGAACGCAATTGGCCGTGAGTTCACCCTTGCAACCAACCAGGTGGATTTCGCCGTTCCAGAACGATTTGACCTTAAATTCATCAACAATGCCGGCGAGGAGGAGACTCCCTTGTGCATTCACCGCGCACCGCTTGGCACTCACGAGCGCATGATCGGCTTCTTGATCGAGCATTATGCCGGCGCATTTCCGGCCTGGCTGGCACCCGAGCAGGTCCGCGTCATCCCCATTACCGATGCGCAATCCGAGTATGCCCAGCAGATCGAAAAAGTGTTGAAAGCAAATAGAATTAGGGTTTCCGCAGATCTTAGCTCCGAACGCATGAACTCCAAAATCCGCTCGGCACAAATGTTCAAAGTACCGTATATGATCGTTCTTGGCGAAAACGAGAAGTTGAATGACCAGATCTCGGTAAGGGTTCGCAACGGAACCCAAAAGAACAATATCAGTTTGGCTGAGTTTGTAGCTGATCTCAATCAAAAGATCAAAACTAGATCAAGCGAACTATAAGATAAAAAATGCTCCCGAGAGGGAGCATTTTTATTACTACGTGTTACCCGAAGGTGATGCCCATTTCCTGGGCGGTTAGGACGATGTCTGAGGTCATGGGAACCTTTTTCATCTTGCCCATCGCTTCGGGGATGGGAACATATTTTACGTGAGGTGGGTCGAGCGCTACCATTACGCCCTCGTGGCCGCTGGCAAGACCGCGAACGGCAGCCGCGCCAAAACGAAGAGCGGTGAGGCGATCGAAGGAGGTAGGGGATCCTCCGCGGAGCAAATGCCCCAAAACCACAACACGGGTTTCTTTGCCTGAAAGTTCGTGGATCTCGTGAGCGACTTTCTCGCCAATACCGCCTAAGCGTTCGGCTCGGCCAGCTTCATGCTCAAGAACCGAAATTTCACCGCCTTTTGGCAAGGCTCCTTCGGCGACCACCACGATGGTGAATTTATTGCCGCGAATTTCTCGTTCCTTGATCTTTTCGATCACTTTTTCAATATCGTAAGGATGCTCCGGAATGAGGATGACGTGGGCTGAACCGGCAACGCCGCTATGCAGCGCAATCCAACCGGCGTAACGTCCCATTACCTCAACGACGATCACACGGCCATGGGAAGCGGCGGTAGAATGTAGCCGATCCAAGGCTTCTGTAGCAAATCCGACGGCGGTATCGAAACCAAAAGTTTGAGCTGTTTTATCAAGGTCGTTGTCGATGGTCTTTGGAACCGAGATGAGCCTTAACCCTTTGTTATAAAGAACATTGGCGATAGCGAGTGAGCCATCGCCACCAACCGTGATGAGGGCGTCGATGTGATGCAGTCGGAAAGCCCTTACAATTTCGCCGCTGCGATCTACTTCTTCCACGGTTCCATCAGCATTGGTGATCGGATATCGAAGGGGACTATTGCGGTTGCTGGTTCCAAGCATGGTGCCGCCGAGGTGGGCGATACCGCTGACCTTTTCACGGGTAAGGCGAATTAGCCCGCCATCGGGGTATTCCTCTGGAAGGATCAGGCCGTTGAAACCATCTCGAACGCCATAGACTTCCCAGCCGTGCTTGAGAGCGGATAACGTGGCCGCGCGGATTACAGCATTTAACCCAGGGGCATCTCCGCCGCCGGTACTGATAGCGATCTTTTTGATCGGTGTTGTAACTTTATCGTTCATAAAAACTCCATCTATAAATTATTAACTTAGCCGTCCAATTATAGCTTTGTTTTACCCGTTTACAGCGAGCGGATTATTTTGATGGGGTTAAAGATCGAAACA
>CAZSLN010000011.1:23003-51012 GCA_964607645.1 uncultured Anaerolinea sp. | reverse complement strand
TGCGTATGCCGGCAGAAGTGTATGGGATTCTGAGGGATGAGGCTACATATGGTGAAAAAGAGACGCTAAAATTCCTTAGGCAAAACTTACCAAAAGAATACAGCGTGTTCGTTGAGCCGCCTTTACATAAAAAGCGTGAATTACGCTATCCAGATTTTGTTGTTTTAACAAATTATGGGGTGATCGTTCTAGAAGTTAAGGACTGGGTGCAAATCGAATCAGCGGATCCATCGGGGGCGAACATTCGTACAAGGCAAAATGAAGTTCGTCGAGAATACAACCCCGTCGACAAAGCCCGGGAATTTGCCCTAATTCTTTCGAACAATTTAAATGAAAACCACAATAACGATCGATCTCACGGCTCCATCCCTTGGGGTTTTGCCGCGGTATTACCAAATTTAGGGAACGCCGTCATCACCCAAATCAGAAAACCATGGGGTGAGGAATTTGTGATCAGCAAAGCTGATCTAGAAAACCCAAACTATCTCCAAAGCCGATTAAAGAACACCATCAAGGCAGAACGAATCTCTTCTCATGGACTAACCAAACTTGAGCAAGATTATATTCGCGCCACGATCTTCCCCATTGTAAATTTCACTCCACCAAATCGCCCAACCATTACCATCGATCCGATTCAAACCAAGCTGGTCTCCGAACCACCCAAAAAACAAGCCCCCGAGGTGATCGCGCCGACGGATGTTCAGCCATCCCTAATCCCCACCACCGCGCCCGATCCTCTTCCCTCAACTCCCGATATCGTTGAATCTCTCTTTGAGAATGCCTCCATCCGCCTAGTACGGGGTTTGGCGGGTTCAGGCAAGACCTTGGTGCTAATTCAACGCGCTAAATATTTAGCGGAATGCTTCCCAGAGTGGAAAATTCTTGTCCTAAGTTTTAATAACGCTTTGGCAGCCAACCTAAAAACCAATTTTGTTGATCATGAAAATATTACGACCCTTAATTTCCACAAGTTATGTACAAACCTGCTGCCTGAGCCATTACGAAAGCCCGATAACCCTAATGGTTGGATCCAAAAGACCAGAAAAAATTATCCTGAACTAGCGGATTACTCAGTTGAATTCTTGTCAGATGAGATCACTTGGATCAAGGATATGGCTTTGATCGAATTGGAGCAATATCTCTCTGCCGAGCGCAAGGGACGTGGAAAACAACAACGACTAATGAAAGAAACCCGTAAAGTGATATTCCGTTTGATGCAGGACTATGACTCCGACCTTCAAAGCCGAAACATTCCGGATTGGGCTGATGTTCCACACATCGTCTTAAGGAAGATCGAAGCGGGCGAGATAAAGGTCGATCCATATGATGTTATTTTGATCGATGAGGCGCAAGACTTTGCTCCCTCCTGGATCAGGGTAGTGAAAAAAATATTAAAACCCGATAATGGCGTAATATTTTTAGCGGATGACCCCACCCAAAGCATATATAAATATTACAGCTGGAAAGAAAAAGGCATTCCGGTGGTGGGTCGTACCGCGCGCTTGCTGCTGCCGTATCGCAATACCTACCAGATATTCCAAGTCGCGAATGCTTTGGTGCATGATGATGAGGTATTGACCAAGATCCTTGAGGTGGAGGATATGTCTTTACCGGTGGATCTTGATCCGGCCGTGATGCGGCAGGGCGAACGTCCGGTTATATTTAGGACAGATAACATCTTGGAAGAGGCGGAATTCATTAAGAGAAATATAAAATCGCTAGTTTCAAAAGAAAAGCTAGACATGGATCAGATCGTTGTGCTTTGCAGGTCGAAACGGAATATTGACCGTATCAAAAAACATCTTAAAGGAACAGATGTAATAGTCAACACATTTCATTCCTTCAAAGGGATGGAAGCCGAAGCAGTATTTTTATGTGGTATGCAAGAAACCTTCGGCGATAAAGAGGATGAAAATGAAGTAGCGGAAGAAAAGAAGTTGGTCTACATGGCGCTTACGAGAGCTCGCCAAAAACTTTTCCTGTCGTATGTCGGTCAGCTGCCACGACAATTACGAGGAATAACAGAATTCATGGATGTGATCTAGCCAAATCAGCTCCGCACCCTTCGACTGTTGGGGATACCTACCTTTCGATTTCTTTCATTCCCACCGCCATTGTTCAAAATATGGACTGTGGCGGTGGCTTTAATTTTTTACGTGACCTGGCACATCGACCTAGAACATACGATGCTTATGAGCCATAGTGCAGATAGTAACAAATCGAATAATGATGTGTTTTAAAAAATAATACTTGACTTTGGATATCCTTTAGGATATATTATGTAGTGGTACCACTAAGATATTAAGATGTTAGTAGTGATACTATTTATAAATCGTTTGTTATAAGGGTTTTCCTTATTCAAAAACAATTCACCAGAGGAGAAAGAAGCAAAATGAAAAAAGTATTACTTGTTTTATTTGTAGCAGTATTCGTCCTCAGCGCTTGTGCCCCGGCTGTACCCGCAACCGAAGCCCCCGCTGCTGAAGCCCCCGCTGCCGAAGCTCCAGCCGCAGAAGCACCCGCCGCCGAAGCTCCTGCTGTCGTCGATGCCTGTGCACCTGAAGCTCTTGCTGACGTGCCTGCTGCCTTCGTTGGCCGCACAACCCCCATCAAGGTTGCTGTCGTCCGCAACCTCCCATCCGATGATCATACCAAGCAATTCCTCGCCGGTGCTACTACCATGGGCGAATCTCTCGGTATGGTAGTCGATACTTTCATCGCTGACAATGACGATGCCAAATTCCAAGAACTCGTTGCCCAGGCAATCGAGAAAGGTTATGATGGCCTCATCATCTCCCATGGTAAAAAAGATTACTCCTACGACATGCTCAAGCCTGCTATTGACAAGGGCATCAAAGTTGTAACCTTCGATACCGTTATCGACAAAGATGGCGTCAACCTCCCCGAAATCACCACCACCTTCCAGGATGACTTCAAGCTTGCTGAGCTTTCACTCAACGAAATCATCGCTCTCAAGACCGATGGCTCCGCTGCCCGTGTTATCAAACTCTGGTGGGGTCCTGGTGTTCCTCCCCTAGATCGTCGCGAGACCATCTATGCCCCATTACAAGCTGCCGGCAAACTCGAGACCCTCGAAACCGTTGGCCCAACCAACTTCCAAGATGTTCAGGGCGATATTGCTGCCAAAGTTGGCGCACTTCTCTCCAAGTACCCAGAAGGCTCAATTGATGCCATTTGGGGTTCATGGGACGAAATGGCCAAAGGCGCTTACTCCGCACTCAAAGAATCTGGCCGTACCGATATCAAGTTGATCTCCATCGACGTATCCAATCAGGATATGAACTTAATGCGCGAACCAGGTTCTGTCTGGCTCTCCACCGCTGCTGTCGATCCCGGCCTAATTGGTATGGTTGACATGCGCTTACTCGCCAAGAAATTCGCCGAAGAAGAAGTTCCTGCCAATTATGACCTCGAAGCTAAGCTCGTCAAGGGTACCGATCTTCTCCCCGACACCACGATGTTGACCCTCAAGGACGTCATCGATGGTTGGGGCAAGTCCGATGCCTTCCAGGAAGCTTGGATGGATAAACTTGCTGGTTGTTACGTAAAATAAGACTTATGGAAACCCGGTAGGTATTACGGGTATCCCCGCAACAAACAAGAGAGGATTGGGTTTGCCTGATCCTCTCTTTTCAAACCAATGCGTTATCTAAGTATAATTATCTAATAATCCTACTTTCGGAGGTGTACCATCGAAACTCCAATTTCTCATAATCTTGAAATGAATGGGATCGAAATTTCCTTCCCGGGCGTTAAGGCGCTTAAAGGTGTTGATTTTGAGGTGAGTACAGGTACAATTCATGCCCTCATCGGCGCGAATGGGGCAGGTAAATCCACTCTTATGAAGGTCCTGGCTGGTGTCTACGATCATTACCAGGGCGAAATTAAAATTGATGGCGCTCTCGTTGAGATGCGCACGCCTCAACAAGCTAAAAAGCATGGTATCGAGATCGTTTATCAAGAAGTCGATACTGCTTTAGTTCCCTACCTTACTGTCGCTGAAAATATCATGCTTAACATCCTTGTAAATAGTATGGATGGTAAGCAGTTTGTTAATTGGACTAAACTTCACGCCTCGGCAACTGCGATCCTCAATCGAATCGGGCTCGATGTCGATACCCACGAATTGGCGCAAAACCTAACCTTGGCGCAAAAGCAAATGGTGCTGATCGCTCGCGCTCTTGCTGAAGAACGCAAATTCCTCGTACTCGATGAACCCACCGCACCGCTCTCAACCACCGAAACAAAAGAACTTTTCCGCCTAATGCAAGACCTGGCCTACAATCAAAACGTCGGTGTTATTTTTATTTCTCACCGCTTGCCCGAGATCTTTGAGGTGTGCGAGTTAGTTACTATTTTGCGAGATGGTAAAGTTGTATCGAACCAAAAGGTGAGCGAAATCAACCAAAAACAAATCGTTGAACTGATGTTGGGACATCGATTTGAGGAAACATACCCCAAACACAAAGTCGCTATCACCGATACCCTTTTCGAGGTATCAAATCTGACTACCAAAGACAACGAAGTGGAAGACATCAACTTGTTCGTCCGAAAAGGGGAAATTGTTGGTGTAGCTGGATTAGTAGGCGCGGGAAAAACGGAACTCAGTAAAGCCTTGTTCGGCGCAATTCGCCAAAAACATGGAACCACTTTGCTCAATAATAAGATAATTAATATAAGCAGCCCAAGCGCCGCGGTAAAAAATGGCCTTGCTCTGGTTCCCGAAGAAAGACGTAAAGAGGGTGTACTGGTTGAAGAACCGGTCTTCAAGAATCTTTCTGCGGCCTGTATGGATCTTTTCTCAAACCCACTTGGTTTTATCAAGCAAAAGTTGGAGCACGACCACGCAAAAAAAATGATCGAGTCCCTCTCTATCAAGACACCGTCGGAAAATCAGAAGGTCGCCTACTTATCGGGTGGTAATCAGCAAAAAGTTGCCGTTGGCAAATGGTTATCGACCGATGCGGACCTTTTCATTTTTGATGAACCTACCAAAGGTGTTGATGTTGGCGCGAAACACGAGATCTTTGAGCTGATCGGCAATCTCGCCGCGGCAGGAAAGGGCATAATTTATGTCTCTTGTGAATTGCCTGAGATATTGGGAATTACCGATCGAACGTATGTTATGTACGATCGGAAGATCGTCAAAGAGTTAGAAACAGCCAAAACTAACGAAGCGGAAATATTGTTCTACTCCGCAGGAGGAATATAACCGATGCAAGAAACGACCGCGATTAAATCAAGCACAAAAAATACTTTGGCAATGATTGGTGGTTTCCTAACTAAATGGGGCACTTACCTAACTATCATCGCACTGATCATTTTCTTTACGATCATGACCTACAACAAAGAATACGACATGTACCCATTTGTCAAAGCTTCGAACGTCATCCAGATCCTCCGCAGCATCTCGATCGTGACTGTGATTGCCATCGGTATTACCTTCTCCCTCACAATCAATGGTCTCGATCTATCCGTTGGTTCAGTTGCCTCTCTCGCTGATTCGCTCATCATCTCCGCCTTCGTTTGGTACGAATTCGGTATTTATTCCGCTATCGCCATAACCCTTATCGGGGTTTTATTTGTAGGTTTCGCGAACGCGTTTTTGGTAGTGAAACTAAAAATACCAGACTTACTAGCAACCCTTTCAATGTTATTCATTATTGAAGGTGTCGCGATGACTTACACCGGCGGCGGTTCTATTAGCGAAGGGATGCCGAACCTCGATGGCACCCAAACTGTTGGTAGGCTGGTCCCGATCTTCAAAGAATTTGGTTCAGCTCCTTGGATCATTATCATCATGCTTGTGGTGGTTCTCATTGCCCACATTTTCCTAAACTACACCAAGCATGGCCGCTATTTATATGTTGTCGGTGGAAATATCGAAGCCGCTCGACTCTCGGGTATCCCTGTTGATACATATCGCACACTTGCCTATGTCTTGGCTGCCTTTATGTCCGGTTTGGGCGGTATTATGTTGGCATCAAAAGTGGGTTCCAGTCAGATTAACGCTGGGGCAGGTTACCTAATGCCCGCGGTTGCCGCTGCTTATATTGGTTTCAGCGTTGGCGGTTCGGGAAAACCTAACGCTATTGGTACCCTTACAGGCGCTGTTCTGATGGGTGTTTTGGATAATGGTCTGGTAATGATGTCAGTGCCATACTATTCCATCAACATCTTCAAAGGCGCGGTTCTTGCCATCGCTTTGGCTTCTACATACTTTAAAAAGAAATAAGAATACATTTCGTAGGAAAAATGATCATGGCTACTTTCGATAAATACTTCTTAATGAAAACGGCGGATGTAATTGAATACGCCAAAACTAACTTGGTTTATTTTGACGCGAACGCAGATCTTGATTGCAAAGAGATCGGGGATGGGAATCTTAATTACATCTTCCGCGTTTGGGATAAGATTAGCGGCAAATCGGTTGTCATCAAACAGGCTGGCGTTACAGCGCGTATCTCCGATGCGTTCGTCCTCTCCCCTGACCGTAACCGCATCGAATCTGAGATCCTCATTCTCGAGCACGAATTAGCCCCCGGATTTATTCCCATTATCTACAAATACGACGAGGTAATGTCTTGCTGCGCCATGGAAGATCTTTCTGATTTTGTTATTATGCGCGCTGCTTTGTTACGCAACGAAACCTTCCCCTTGTTTGCCGATCACATCTCCACATTTATGGTCAACACCTTGCTAAAAACCACCGATGTAGTGATGGACCATCAGAAGAAAAAAGATTTGGTGAAGCGTTACATCAACCCGGAACTGTGTGAAATTACCGAAGACTTGGTTTACACTGAGCCATTCAACGATTACAAAGGCCGAAATGATGTTACCCCCGCCAATTTGGCTTGGGTAAAGGAAAACGTTTATGGTGATGCCGCCCTACGTTTGGAAGCCGCCAAGCTGAAATTTGAATTCCTCACCAATGCCCAAGCGCTCATTCATGGCGATCTACACACCGGTTCCATCTTCATCAAACCAGAAGCAACCAAGATCATCGATCCTGAGTTCGCCTTCTACGGCCCCATCGGCTACGATACCGGCAACATTGTCGCCAACCTCATCTTCGCCTGGGCTCATGGTGATGCAACGATCACCGACCCAGCTGAAAAGGCAAAATTCTGTGGCTGGGTTGAGAAAACGATCGTGGAAGTTGTCGATATGTTCAACGCCAAGTTTATGAAGTCATGGAAAGAGAACGTAACCGAGATATCGGCCAAAGAACCCGGTTTTGCCGAATGGTATTTGACGGGCGTGATGCGTGATACAGCCGCTGTGGCTGGCCTTGAGCTTTCCCGCCGCACCTTGGGCTTGGCTCATGTAAAAGATATCACCTCTATCTCAGAAGAAAAACCCCGTTTGCGCGCCGAACGCATTTGCCTTTCCGCGGCAAAGAACTTCATCAAGCAGCGCAACAATTATCAGGACGGTAAAGCCTTTCTCAGCGAATTACTGCAAACGGCCAAACAGTTCTAAGCCCTTGATCTATGAATGGCCTGAAACAGAGGATCACGCTGTCTCAGGCCAATTTTTTTGGAGTAACAAATGCCATCAACAAATGATATCTTAGCGATCGAAAGCGTTAAACTGGATGACGAGAACAACGCCTTGATCTTGCTCGACCAAACCCTGATCCCAAATGAAACCAAATACCTGAAATTAACCACCCAAGAAGGTATTTGGGAAGCCATTTACGAGCTGCGCGTAAGGGGTGCTCCCGCTATTGGCATCGCTGCCGCGTTTGGATATTACCTCGCTGCCAAGAACATTCTAAGTGCCAATATCCGCCAAAATTATAGCCAATTTGCCTCAGAAACTCGAAAGGCGAAGGAATACCTAGCCAGTTCACGTCCTACTGCTGTGAACCTTTTTTGGGCTTTGGACAGAATGGAAAAAGTAGTTACGGATAACCCCGATCTTAATGTTCCCTCCATTGTGGCTGCCCTCAAAGACGAATCTCTTGCCATTCGGGCAGAGGATGAGCAGGTTTGCCGCTCGCTCGGAGAGTACGGTCTAACCTTACTCAAACCAGGAATGGGTCTAATTACTCATTGCAACGCCGGTACTCTCGCTACCGCCCGTTACGGAACCGCCACCGCCCCAATGTACTTCGGTCAGGCCAAGGGCTATGGTTTCAAGGTCTTTGCCGATGAAACCCGCCCACTTAATCAAGGTGGACGCCTCACAACTTTCGAGCTGCAAGCCGCAGGCATTGATGTAACCCTGATCTGCGACAACATGGCATCCATCACCATGAAGAATGGCTGGGTGAACGCCGCCCTGGTTGGCTGCGATCGAGTGGCCACCAACGGCGATGCCGCCAACAAGATCGGAACCTCTGGCCTTGCCATCTTAGCCAAACATTACGGCATTCCTTTTTATGTGTTCGCGCCAACCTCAACCATCGATCTCAACACCAAGACCGGTGACGATATCCATATTGAGTTGCGCAAACCCGAGGAAGTGACCAGCAAATGGTACGCCAAACCAATGGCCCCCGCTGGGGTAAAGGTCTACAACCCCGCTTTTGATGTGACCGACAACACCCTCATCACAGCGATCATTACCGAAAACGGAATTGCTTATCCTCCCTACGAAGAGAGCTTGCCTAAGCTGGTAAAAAGGTAGTCCGTTGCACAAGATACCTCGTATATTTTGGAAAATAAAAATCAGGGATTATCAAATCCCTGATTTTTTTATTCCGAGAGCAAACAAGTACTTACTTTTCAACCAATCCTTTGATCCCATTCAGAACCATTTCCCAATTTTGTTTGGAATGATCTGCCTCCTCTTGTGTGGAGTTGTTGTCCTGAGTGATAGTAAGGGTTGTCAAGTCTCATACCTTTGATAGTTCATATTTCACCGTTTTGTAATTTTCTGGCACATCTTCAAGCCCCGCCATCGAACTCCAGTAGGATGATAGCAACGTCTTATCGGGTACGATTTCCAAAATTAAGCCTTTATCTTCGTAAGGCTGTCCATTCCAAACACCCTTATAGGTTATCGGGCTGCCTACTATCCAATTCGTGGTCACTTCGGTGCCGAAAAAATATTGTTTGATTAATTCTGGATTGGTAAGTGCTTCCCAGATCTTCGTTGGGGAACATTTTATGTTTATGCTGGCTTTGGCAATGTAGGAATTTTTCATTGTTGGATCCTGTTTGAATTAATATAATGATTGAATGGTTCATCTAATCCTACCAATAAACTCCGATTTATACAATTCGAAAGATCGCAATTCCCGCAAAAGAAAACCGTATAAAGAATAAACAAAAAATGGGACAGTGTAGCCCCAAAAGTAATTATTCTCTTGTCCAAAAGTTAGAATTAATACATGAAATTTTGGTCGGCGGGTCTGAATGAGGTTAATACAGCGAAAAAGAGGTCGTTAATGAATACAGCCCCGCAACGAATTGCAGGGCTGTATTACAAAGGAGGGAATAAGGCGAATTAAGGTTTTACTTTGCTGCGTCAGCTAAGGCTGATTTGGCGGATTCTTTTCCAGTAAAGGTTTTATACACCCCACTGTAAAGCCCGTCAAGGTATGCTCCAAAAGCGGGGTCAACAGGTAATATTCGGCAGTTTTCTAACAAAGCCTGCTGAGAACGAAGCCAGGGGTATTTCCGTTTTTCTTGTTCACTGTAGCTCGAAATTCGAACCGGACTTCCGGCAATGCGTGCAACCTTGGCATCACCGTCTTTGCCCATCAACTGCATCAGTACCGCCAGTGTTTGGGCGGCTTTCTCATATTTCGCCTTTGCGGGAATGGTAACTCCCCAAGTGGCATTCCAAGCGTTTTGCAGCGCGGCAGTTTTGATGGAAGCTGCATTGGTGTTGATTTTTCGATCAAAGATGCCAGCGGCTTGTCCGCCCCAACTGGTGATAATGGCAACTTTGCCGGTATTGATCGCGTCGAGCATCTCGCCGTTACCATAGGTATCGGTGTTATCAGGGCAATACTTGCGAAGCGAGGTGTAATAGTCCAAAGCTTTAGCGCCGGCTTCTGAGTTGAAAAGAGCGTTGCCCTTATCATCCCACAACTGTGCCCCAAAATCCCAAAAATAGGGTAAGAAATCAAGGAATATCTCAGAGTTATGGTCCTTCATAGCAAAAGGATAAACTCCATCCGGCAAGGTTAGGGCTTGTAAATAGGTATGCCATTCCGATGGAGCGATCACTTCGGGCAATGAAACCAGATCGCTGCGATAGAAGACGATGTGGCCGTCTGTGAACAAAGGCATCACGAATTGATTCGAAACGCCATCCGCTCCAGTAAATTGGCACTCCTCCCGAATAGAGGGGAAGATATCCAAAGCGTCGTAGTTTTTCAGCACAGATTGAGGAATATTGCGCAAGAGCCCGTCAAATGGTTTTAGCAAACCATCATTGGCTAATTGCGGCAACCAAATGTGTCCCGGAATACACACCGCGTCGAATTCAGGTTCCGAGGAGGCCAATGTCTCGTCCAGCTTGGCCCGATAATTTTCCCAGGCAACGATGGTCAATTCACATTCAAGATCATGGTTTTCCTTGATCGATTCAGATAACGCTTCCAGCGCGGGGTCGTTGGGTCCGAGTATTTTGATCATTAGGCCATTCCTTCTACTAATTCTCTAAAATAATGGCAGTTAGCCACAAGGTCGTCGCTATGACGGTGCAACCCGCCGCCGATCAGGTAGATCACTTCATTTCCGTACACTGAACGCATATCAGGGATCTTTTCCATGGTCATACCACCGCCAGGGGTTGGGAAGATGGTCGCCATCTGCCCTTGTTCTACTTCTGTGCCGCGAACAATAGACGCGCATTCTTCTTTTGAGAAGCTGAAGCGGCCACCCCAACTTGGGAATACAGTTGCGTCCGCGCCAAATAAGCGCGCCATCTGGCCGTACACAGCGTAATGCGACATCCCCGAATCCTTGGAGGTTGTAAACGATCCGATTAGCGCAGGGTGGCTCATAATGGGCAGCCCAAGCGCGTCATCGTCCGCCAGCATTCGCATCGTATCCCAGCCAACCAGGCCTGGGCAAACCAATAATCCCCCAGCGCCTTTTTGCTTGGCAAATTGTGCCCGTTCAAGAATAAGCCCAGCGTGCGTTGATACATTAGGCATAAAAATACTTTTAAACCCGGTTATTATGTTCGCTTCAGCAACCGCGTCGGCGCATCGTTCCAACCGCTCGTAGTAGGTAGAAAAGTTCTGGTCTGCCAAGCCGTGATCATCTTTGATGATATCGATACCGCCTAAGGCAAACTGGTGGGCAAGTTTTGCCAATTCTTTCGGGCCATACCCCATCGGTTTGATAGCGGTGCATAACATAGGGCGGGAAGGGGCGTTCAAGTAATTTCGTAATCCTTTGCGGCCAAAGCGAGGTCCGCGCAGGGCTTTCATAGATTCGGTCAATTCAAATTCTTCCACCCTTATACCGGGTTGAATGCTTGAATTGCCAAATACCACGTTCAGGAATTGCGTAGTTTCAGTGCCAACGGTCTCTTCAGCGTAGCTAATGCGAACCAAAAATTTCTCGTTTTGGGCTTCGATCGATTCAATTTGGCCAACAATATGGTCGGTAATATCGCCCGCAGGGGTTAGATCAGCCGGAAACTCAACCGTCTGCTCCAAGGCAAGATCGACCGCCCTCTTTTTGGCATCCTCAATAGTAGAAGCAGCAATGGAATAGGTAACGAAGAATCGTTTTCCTGATAAGTTAACTGCCACACTTGGCAATCTCATAGAGCTTCCGCCTTGGCGGAGGAGTGAACATCCTGCAGCCGGACTGCCTGCAGGTCTTCTTCATTAATTTTGAGATCAACAACAGCGTTTAGGTTATCGCTTAGCAATCTTTCAACACCACGAACCAAAGCGATTGCGTCCAACCCTAATTCTTTCATCAAGTAAGGGCGGCTGGCGCCATGTGCAAATACATCGGGAATCCCTAATCGAACCAATTTCTTGCCAACCCCATTATCCGCCATCACCTCGGCCACTGAAGTGCCTAAGCCGCCGAGAATGGAATGGTTCTCAAAGGTGATAACGCCTTTTTTCGCGCGTTTGATCGCCTCGAGCACAGCAGGGTCGGTAAATGGTTTTAGCGTGGAAATATGCAGATGGTTGACCGAAACACCACGAGATTTGAGTACCTTGGTAGCCCTCAAAGCCTCTTCAGTACAAATACCAGAAGAGAACAAAGTGATGTCATCGCCAACGCTTAGGTGTCGGGCGGTATTGAACTTGAACGGTTCTTTTTTATCGAACAGCCGTGGAACTTCACCACGCAGCATACGAATGTAAACGGGGCCAATGATGTTATGTACGCCATCAAGGATCGTTTCAATCTCAGTAACATCGCCTACTTCAACTACATTCATATTCGGTAAGGAGCGCATTACACTGATGTCTTCGATCGCCTGGTGGGTGGCGCCGCCCGGGGTAAGAATACCCGGCAAGAAGCCAACCATACGAACTGGTAAATTGGGGTAAGCGATCGAATTGGCGATCTGGTCATACGCCCTTCGGTAGATAAAGACCGCGAAGGTATGAATGTAAGGCTTAAAGCCTTCGCGCGCCATACCACCTGCCATCGAGTGCATGTGTTGTTCGGCAAGACCCATCGAAAGGAACCGATCGGGGTACGCCTTCTGGAAGAGATCTGCTTCAACAGAGGAAGTGAGGTCAGCGGAGAACAATACAACTTCGGGCTTGTCTTTTGCCCACTCGGCTAATTTTTTTGCGTAAACTCTGGATAGAATTTCCATGATCAGGCTTTCCTCTTAAATTTTGCGGTCATCTCTTTGAAGTCTTTCTCGTACAAAGCTTGTTCTTCATCAGAGGTGAAGCGCAGATAATGTAATTTTGGAGCTCGTTCTTTCAAACGGGGTAATCCGTGAGTAGGGTCAGTTTTGGAAAGAACCACCAACGGGCGGCCGTAATCGGGCATTTCCGCCGGGGCGGCAAGCGCCGCAATGTCGTGGCCATCCACGGTATAAACGCGCATACGAAAGGCTTCCAGCTTCTTTTGCAGGTCACCCATGTTCATCACATCTTCCGTGCGGCCATCTACTTGTTGGCCATTTACATCCACATAAACAGCCATATTATCCAGCTTGTAATGGTTCATAACCTGAAAGGCTTCCCAGGTTTGTCCTTCCTGAAACTCACCATCTGACATAAACACAAAGACCTTGCCGCTATCACCGCGCATTTTACGTGCCAGGGCGATGCCAGCTGCTTGGCTAAGTGTTTGAGCCAGCGAGCCAGAGGTCACTTCGCAGCCAGGGGAGTGCTCAGCGCCGATCATTTCAACGGTGCTGCCATCCTGATTAAATTGCGCCAGACCTTCTTCCGACATTCTATCGGTTTCGATGAGCAACGCGTATAACACCAAAGCATAATGAGCCGGCGAAAAAATGAAACGGTCGAGGTGAGGGGCTTTGGGGCCATTGTAGCCCGCGCCAGTAAAATAGTTCGGATTATCTTTGGAAGGAACACCTGCGAAAGGAGGTGGGATCATCGGGCTTTCCGATTCGCCAAGCTTCATAATGCGCATATAGAGAGTTGCCAGTGTTTCAGCGGATGAGCACGCTTGGCTCATATATCCGCCTTTGTGCCTAAGGACATGGTCTAACACCCTTAAACGAATAGAATCCGCGACACGCTGCACATCGCTTTGCCATTGTTCGGGATTTAGGTTACTTTGCATTTTGCAACTCCGATTTTGATGATTATTTATTGGCCAGTTTTCGTCGAAACTCTTCATCTGGCCGGGTGACGATCCGCTTTACATCTTCTTCCGAAATAAAGCATGGCCCACCCATTTGGTAGGTGCCCAATAAAATCCGGGCGGATTTTACAGCCATGGAGGTAATGTTTTCTGCTTCTTTTGCCGATTGGCCTAAGGCAACCATTCCATGGTTGAGTAAATAGAAAACACGGGGCTGTTGGCCCCATTTTTGTTGGTACTTTTTGATCTCATAGATCAAAGACCTGGCGATAGGCAGCCCAGGATCGGCGTAATCGATGATGATCGGCTCAGGGCCTAAATACAAGGCCGATTCCGAGAAAAGGTGCCCAGATAACGCTTTGCGGGCATCCATAGAGCACATAATCGAATTGATCGAGATCGGGTGGGTATGGGCAACAAACCTAGCGTCACAATCGGTCAGCGCAATGGCGTGGAAAACCGTTTCAATAGAAGGATGCTTGCCCGCGGGATCAACCCGAGCATTGGTAAATTCATTCTTTAGTTCGGCATCAGAAATACTTTCCCTTTTGAGAATATCCAACACTGGTTTGAAATACACCTCAGTAAAGCCATCAGCGCTAATATTATTGAGTTGGGAACCGCTCGCTTTTACATAAAAGGATTCATTTGAAATAAAAGCGGAGGTATTGCCATCGCCAAGGATCACCAAATCCTTGGCGGGTTCACCAATACTTATGCTCATTTCAACTAATTTTTGTAGGATAGATTCTTTGCTTTGGTCCATGCTTAGATCACTCTATCGCTGCCACCATCGATCGGAATTTGAGCGCCGGTGATGAATTCGAACATTGGGCCAAGCATGTTGGCAACAAACTCGCCAACGTATTTACTGTTGATCTCAACGCCAAGAAGGTTGCGGCGTTTGTATTGCTCAATGCTCATCCCATAATGGGCAGCACGGGCAGCCAGAACCTCGGCGGTCCAAATGCCAGTATCAAATACCTGATCAGGATGGACAATATTGATGCGAATACCGTCTTTTGCCCACTCCAGAGCGGCAACGCGCGCAAGTTGTGTTACCGCTGCTTTGGAGGAGGAGTAAGCCGCGGCGCCAGCGCCGGGTGCTAATACGTTCTTGGATGCGTTTACAACAACCCTGCCGTAGCGGGGGGATCTTTTGAGGAAAGGGTGTGCTTTGGTCATAACTGAGAGATTGGGGTCAAGATTGATCGACATAACCTTCTTCCAATCTTTGATGCTAAGCGATTCGATGCGAATGCCGGGGGGGAAGATACCGGCATTCAACACCAGCATATCAAGACCGCCAAAGTGTTGGATGCCCTTAGAAAACGCCAAGTCGAGGGCGTCTTCATCGGTCAGATCCACTTGGAGACCTAAATAATTAGTATGGTCAAAAACGGTAACGACTGCGGGGTTAATATCCATATTAATAACGGAAGCGCCGCGGTTTAGTAAGCTTTCAACGATCGCTTTTCCAATACCTGATGCTCCGCCAGTAACCAAAGCTACTTCACCATTAAATTCTCCGGTGTTGGCAATGGTGGGCACATAGGCGGTTTGCCCGCGGTCCGCTAATAGTTTTGAGCCATCAGCGGAGATAGGGGTGCCTGAGGCAGGCACCCCGGAACGGATCAATACAGACCGACCTAAAGCCTTAGATATTTCTTGGCGGAGTTCGGCGAAGGAAATACGTTCAGTTTCGGTAAGTACATGGTCGGTCATGGTATTCTCCTAAATTTTTTTACTTGGCGTTCTTAATGGTGTTGTAGATCTCATAACCTTCTTTTGGAGTGGCGTTCTCATGGATGACAGCCTGTAATGCTCGAGCCATACCGATAGGAGAATCATTCTTCCAAATATTGCGGCCAAGGTTTACACCAATGGCGCCGGCTTGCATACCGTTGTACACAAACTCGAGAACTTCGAGGTCATTTTCAGTCCGTGGTCCGCCGGCAATAACAACGGGGACGGGGCAGCCGCGGGTAACTTTTTCGAAATCATCACAATAATAGGTCTTTACAACGTGAGCGCCTTGTTCAGCCAAAATACGGCAGGCTAAACTAAGGTACTTGGCGGTTTTCTTTTCTTCTTCACGGCCAACGGCGGTTACAGCCATCACAGGGATGCCGTAATCGAGGCAGTCATCAACAAGTTTGGAAAGAGCCATAATGGTCTTGTGTTCGTTTTCAGAACCAACATAGACGGAGATACCAACCGCGGCGGCATTCAATCGAATGACATCTCGAATCGCTACGGTCACTTCTTCGTCAGTAATATCCTCGCGGTCCAGTGAGTTACCACCAGATACGCGCAAGATCACAGGGGTTTCCATTTTCGGGTCAAAAGTGGCGCGCAGGGAACCACGGGGTACGAACACAGCATCGACGTAATCTAAAACTGGCGCGGCGGTTAAGCCAGGGTTTTCAAGGCCAGCGGTAGGTCCATGAAAATAACCATGGTCCAAAGCAAGATAAAAACATTTGCCGTCAGGTTTAATCGTTTTGGAAAGACGATTTTCCAGTCCCCAGTCCATAAGTGTTACTCCTTCTAAGGTGAATATTTCGCTACCTGTTAGGGTTGGTAGCGAATGGATAAATTTGGTTAGGCTGCTGGCCTCAGAACAAGGTATCCCTTTTCTATTAGCCAAGAGTGGAACTCGTGGGTGGTATGGATGCAGTTGGTTTTGCAGATAGAGCGAACTTGCTCATAACCTTCAGAACCTTCTTTTTGTTGGTTAAGCAAAACCTGGACTTTGCAGGGCAGGGCATTGCAATATTCGCGTTTCTTGTACTCGATCATTTCTTCGGTATTCATTTTTACTTGCTCCTTTATTAGTTGGGCTTCTTTTCGGGATACAACTTGTAAACACCATCTTTCGAGGCTTCACAAATGCCCCGTTCAGTAATAAGACCTTTGATCAAGCGAGCGGGTGTTACATCGAACCCATAATTGGCGGCAGGGCTTCCGGCGGGGGTAATGCGAACGCTCTTTACACCCTCGGGAGTCCAGCCTTCCATCCAAATTACTTCTTCTCCACCGCGTTCTTCCACCGGGATCTGCTTCACACCATCGGTCATTACCCAATCGAACGTGGAAGACGGTAAGGCTACATAAAAAGGAACATTGTTATCTTTTGCGGCAAGAGCTTTCAGGTAGGTGCCGATCTTGTTGGCTGCGTCGCCGGTATGGGTAACGCGATCCGCGCCAGTGATGACCATATCCACCATGCCATGCTGCATCAGGTGGCCGCCAACATTGTCAGCGATGATGGTGTGCTTAACACCTTGTTGGCCGAGTTCGTATGCGGTGAGGCGGGCACCTTGGTTACGTGGTCGAGTTTCATCCACCCACACATGAATCGGGATCCCCCGTTCCTGAGCGGCATAAATGGGCGCGGTAGCGGTGCCATAATCAACGAAAGCTAACCAGCCAGCGTTGCAATGTGTAAGGATATTGACGGTCTTTCCACCATTCTTTTTATAGATCTCTTCAATGATCTCAACACCGTGCTGGCCAATGCGGCGGCAATACTCAGCATCTTCATCAGCGATCTCGGTGGCCATGGCGAGAGCCGCGCCAACCGGGTCAGCGCTGGTTTTCTTCATCGCGTCGAAAGTGCGGTCAACGCCCCATTCCAGGTTTACCGCGGTAGGGCGGGTGGCCTTCAACATATCGCCAAGTTCCCCTGCTTTTCGGTAGAACTCAGGGCTGCCCGCTTTTGCGCCATCTTTGATCACTTTTAGAGCGACCAAATACATGCCGTAGCCGGCAGTGGCGCCAATGAGGCCGGCACCACGGATATGCATTTCTTGGATACAAACTGCTACTTCTTCGGGGGTTTTAAGGTCTTCAACAACAAATTCAAAGGGTAAAAATCTTTGGTCAATGGCTTGTACTACTTCTTTATCATTGGGGTCAAGCCATATGGTGCGGTAGTGTTTTCCTTGAATGTTCACGAAATGAAACCTTTCTGATACGGTGAATAAAATGGTAATGAATCGCTAAATTGATTTTTCCAATACTGCGTCCCAGATCTTGCGTTCATTGCTAACAACGGTATCAAGATTTTTCAGGGAGAGCATAACGTAAATTGCGTCCAAAATTGTGGTTTGCGCCACGCGTGAAGCAATCACCTCTGAACGTGTCTCGTCGGAGACGCTAAGGAAGGTGATATCGGCCTGTTTGGTAAGAGGGGAGTTAAGGTTGCCGGTAATGACAATATTAAAAGCGCCGTTTTTCTTGGCACGTTCCATAGTGAGAACAGGGTCGATAGAGGAACCCGATTGTGAGATTCCGATTACAACATCCTGCGGCCCTAATAGAGCGGCGTACATCAGTTGGTAGTAAGAATCGGTAAAACCGCGGGCATCCAAACCTAAACGCCAAAATTTATGGGCGGTGTAATCAACGATCGGTCCGCTTGTGCCAACGCCTATAATGGCAATATGCCGAGCTTTTGAAATCGTATCAACTGCGCGGGTAAGCTCGTTCATATCCATTACTTCCAGGGTGTCTTTAATGGCTTGCATATTGGTCATAAAGACTTTGCGTGCCACCGAAGAGGGGTCGTCAGTTTCTTCCACGCCTTCCAAAACAATCTGGTCTGGTCGGGCAAGATCCTGCGCGAGCATGATCTTTAAATGGGTGTATCCCCTAAAGCCAGCGTTTCGACAAAACCTCAAAACAGTAGTGTCGCTAACGCCGCATTCTTGCGCTATTTGCGCCATAGAAAGGTGGATAACGCTATCAGGGTCCTGAAGGATCCAGTTGGCTACCTTTTGTTCGGAATCATTAAAGGCAGGAAGCTGGCTTCTGATCAAAGAGAGGGAGTTGGGAGTATAGTTATTTTCCATGGCCTAATTTGTATCACTACATAAATAAAAAAAATATTGTGGTACCACTACATATTACTTTAATAGCCAAACAAAGTCAAGGAATTATCTCGTGAACAAAGGTTTGGGTATTATCTGCTTGTAATGGTGCCATTTTTGAGCACTATCCGAATAAAAAGAGCTAGGTCCTAAACAGGATCATCGATATTTGGATTCCACCCTAAATGCAAAAGGGTTCATCGTATCGTGGAGCCGATTATCTACTTCCCTTTTTCAACCGGATACTTAGCCATTTTCCAACTCATCATCCCACTCTTCAAGTTGATGACCGTATACCCTTGATCAGCTAAGAATCTTGCGGCGGAGGTACTGCGTGAGCCGGAAGCGCAAATGCAAGTGATGGTTCGATCTTTTGGTATTTTATGCAATTGATTTTTCAGGTCCCCCAATGGGATTAATTTTGATCCAGCTATATGGCTATTCAAATACTCTTCGGGTTGTCGAACATCTAACAAGAAAAGTTTTTTGTCTGTTTTGATCTTTTCAAATAACTCACTTGCTGTTACGGTTGGTAGTGGTTCTCCAAATATCTTCGATAAAAAACTCATAGCACCCTTTCGAATAAGTTGCTGATTACTTCATCCCCTGTCGTCCAAGGGGTTTTGTCTATAATTAAACTTCTTGTAGGTCATTCATAGTTTCAGATGAAGGCAAGATCAAAATTAACATAAGACATCTTATTTTACCCCTTTGCTTCTAGTTGTTTGCCGTCTTTGGCAGGTTCCTATCGCTGATATAATTACTAGGTGCCCCTTTGAAAGTTACCCTACAGGAATTACCGCACATCAGGAGAAGGCAATGTCAACGATTCAAGAGAAGTTTTCGCTAAAAAACAATGTAGCGATCGTCACAGGTGGAGGCGGCCTGCTCGGGTATGAATTTTGCAAAACCCTCGCGGAAGCCGGTGCTTCGGTAATGGTTGCGGATTTGAAAATGGAGCATGCCGAGCGTGCCGCTAAAAAATTGATTGAAGCGGGTCTCACCGTTTTCCCATACCAACTAGATGTAACCAGCGTTGCCTCCATCTCGGGGATGATCGACGAAACCCTTCGCCGTTATGGCCGCATTGATATTCTGGTCAATAGCGCCGCGCTCGATCCAAAATTCGACCCCGATGCCGCCGCGGTTGGAATCGCACCCGGCGCCTTTGAAGACTATCCCCTTGAACAGTGGAACGATGCCCTCAATGTAAACCTCACTGGTATGTTCCTAGTTACCCAGGCTTGTTCTAGGCAGATGGTAAAACAAGGCAAAAAAGGAAGCATCATTAATATTTGCTCTACCTATGGTTTGAACGGTCCAGACCAACGCATCTACATCAAGGATGGCAAGCGGGTAGCTTTTAAGCCTGTTTATTACACCACTACGAAAGCCGGAGTAATGGGCTTTACAAAATATTTGGCCGCCTATTACGCCGAAACCGAAATTAGGGTTAACGCCCTAACCCCGGGTGGGGTGTACAACAACCACGAAGAATACTTCGTCAAGAATTACTCAGCGAAAACCATCCTTGGCCGCATGGCTCACAAAGATGAGATGAACGGCGCGTTACTCTTCCTCGCCTCAGAAGCTTCCTCTTATATGACAGGCAACAATGTGATCGTCGATGGAGGTTGGACAGCTTGGTAAACTTTTGTCTCTCAAAATCTTCAATTTACTTGTTACGAAAGGTAAACAACGAGGGCTGATTCAGTTTTCTTAAGTCGTGTGTGGGATAATTTCGCTGATTAGGGAAGATAAAGATTGTGACTAGCCCCTACATTCTTTATTTTCCTTTTTAATTTCAAAGAGTCTACTTCCAAAAGGTTGGAACACATCAGATGGTTTCAAAAAACTGAGAAAAAGATATCTTAGATATACCGAAACACAATTGGTAGAAGCTTTACGATTCGGTATAAAGCTACTTTTTGATCTCCAAATACGCATTATGATAATTATTGCTCATTTTCTCAACCCCATACCGCGTTTCAACTGTATCTCTGGCTTTTGTTAACATTTCATTTTTGTATTGTGGTGTCCATTCCAGCACTTTTGCCCAACCAGCTGCTAAAGCCTCCGCATCACCGGGGGTAACCACAATTCCCCACCCTTCAAGCAAAAAGGATATATCTCCCACATCGGTAGCTACGCATGGTGCCCCACAACAAACAGCCTCAAGCAAGATCATTGGCAACGCTTCTCCAAAAGCCGATGTAAGCGTCACCAGGTCCATCGCCGAAAGGTAGCGAGGGATATCATGGCGTGGCCCCACTAAGTGAAAACGTCCCTGCATTGCATTCGACTCAATCCAGCCCTTCAACGAATCATTGTTTTTATCAATCATTTCGCCGCCTAAAATAAAATGAACATCCGATTTTTCCAAAGCCAATCTTCCGGCTGCTTCTACAAATGTTTTGTGATCTTTCTGCGGGTTGAAGCGGGCAAACATCCCAATCGTTTTATCGCTGTCGGATAAGCCTAACTCCGAATACACACTCTGACGAGCATCGGGTACAACACGTAGGCTGCTTGTATCAATACCGTTCTCAATTAATAACATTTTGCCTTCATCGTAACCAAGCAGCTTGTGTGAATCATACGCCGAGCGCGAGCAGCAAATGATCCGCTCGGGAAAACTCGACGACATTTTTGCTAAAAGCCTAACTACTAGATATGTGGAGGATTTAACAGAGTTGGTAGTAAGAGTGGTGTGGTGAACGCCCCAAATTACCGGTATGCCCAATAATAATTTTCCTATTAAGCTCCCAATTAGGTCAGAGTGGTAAAGCCAGGTTTGTATTAGGTTAGGCTTTAGGTCAAATAAGGTTTTAATAATTCGAAATGGATTTAACCCAGTGTGAATGACTCTCACCCCAAGCACTCTAAAAGCGTTGTCCATTCGGCTACCATCACGCAACGAAACGATGATTTGCTCATCCTGCCATTGCCAACCGCGAACAAGTTGCAACAGAACCGATTGCGCGCCACCCATATCTAGAGTATTGATGAGATGCACAATGCGCATTATTTAAAGCCTGTCATCGTCTTTTCGTACTGAACGATTATCTTTTCCACCGAGAAATCAAGCGAACGTGCTATTAGCGCGTCCCGATTATGTTGTGTATCCAAACTGTTTATAATCGCTTCTGCCATAGCGGTTTCGTTGCCTGGGGCTACTAAGTCGCCATATTTACCATTCTCTAATACCTCAGAAGGTCCGTGGGGGCAATCGGTTGAGACAACCGGCGTTCCGCAGGCCATGGCTTCTACAAGCACGTTGCCAAATCCTTCCCAGCGAGATGAAAGCACAAACAATTGGGAATGCCTCATAAACGAGTATGGGTTAGCCTGAAATCCAGGCAGGTCAACAACTTCATCTAAACCGAGTTTTTTTATTAATACGCGATACTCACTCTCAAGCTTGCCCTCACCAAGTATCACTAGCCGTGAATTGGGGTGTTTTAAGCTTACCGTCTTGAATGCTGATATTAGGGTCAAGAAATCTTTCTGTTCGGTGAACCTGCCGGCGGCAAGCACAATCTCGTAAGCTTGCCCTCTAAACCAACGATGATTTGGCGCTTCGTAGGATCGTTCAATCATCTCATCATTTACGATTGGGTTGTAAGCTACACTCACACGCTCTGCTGGAAGCCCCGTAACCTGTCGCAGTTCATCGGCAGCCGCTTGCGAAACCGCAAGAACAGCATCGCCAAAACGGTATAACAGCTTGGCTACCAGTGGATTGTAACGATTCTTCTTCCCTGCTGATAACTTGGCATGCTCAAGTATGGCAATTTGCTCATTCAACACTAATCGGCCTTTCCAGCCGCTCAGCATCTTGGCAAGGATTGCGATAGTATTTATGTGTGTTTGTGAGCTGAGCATTACATTGGGATTGTTAGTTTGGAGATATTTCGTAACTTCGCCAAAGGTGCTTACAGCGTGGTTTTTATTAAAGTCAATAATACTGGCCAACGGTGGAATATCCTGCCGCAAGGGACCATTGCCATTCACCACAAGCAGGTCCACCGCCCAACCACGACGTAGTAAACCACCGGCAAGAGTAAGCATTGCCCGCTGAATACCACCCGCTTGCAGGTTAGAAAAGAACAGGGTTGCGAGTTTGTTTTCCGGGTTCATTGGTTGTGCCATCATGCCCAGGCACTCAGATCACGGTCAATCAAAACCTGTAGTTGCAACACCTCTTCTCGGAATTGAGCCCGGATGCGGGTCTCAATTGAGGGGTCTAGCGGGGGTTGTGTGAATGGTAATAGATTGTGGTTGATGGCTTTATCCTTCATCAAAAATCGCAGCGAAGCGGGGATGATGGGTTTAATTAGATCCTTGATGACAGATCGATTGCGTAAAAAGTCGTGGACAATACGATATTTTGGCAATGCAGCGGCATTGCTTATACCAGGCTGGGTGCTATCGGGAAAGGGGGTTACCCCCAAGAAGTTACTGAGTGAAATTTTCAGCTTGTCAAAAGCATACAAGTCCTCGGTAAGAAGGAAGAGGCAATTTTCCCGTGGAAATAGTTTTAAATAGTGTTTAATCTGGCTGGCATAATTCCCAATTTTAGAATAGGCAAATAAAAATTGGCCTCGTCTAGCAAGCTCAGCTCCGGTATTTTTTAGCCGTTCAGGTTCATTATTGAGGGCTTGCTCAAAAGGTAATGCTTCTTTTCCTTCCCGCACACTGTTCCAATAGAAGGAAGGAACAAGTTTTACCGGATCTCTAAAGATGGCAATGATTTTTGGCACACTTCGGCTATTGAATTGCTTGATGCGGGGGGCTACCTTCTCGCCAAAGTATAAATAGCGTGAAGAGGCTTCACCTCGAACTAATTTATTGGATTCCTTGTTGAAGAATGTGGAAACGTACCACTCCTCACCGCGTTGGTAATACTCATCATCGCAAAAGAAGGATGGCTCTTTGTCGTAAGGCATATACACATCGGGGTGTTGGGCTAGCAGTTGATATAAAGTGGTTGTTCCGGCCTTCGCGGCACCAATAATATAAAAATTGGGTTTCAGCATATCCTCAAGCATTGGTAGCCTATTTCTTCCACAACCCGAACGCGCGTAAAAAGAACAATGCCGTGCCCTTTACCCAATTTTTTAGGAACCACAAATTACCATCATGGAATTTTTGCATATGTAATATGTGTGGGGTTACTTCGTTTTGGCCCCATAAATATAGGTACTTCCAAAATCGAATATTATATTCAGGCGGTAGGGTGTACACTCGCAGATTGCTATTCCATAAGGTTTCTCGAAGGGTAATTTGATCTTGGGGGTAGCCAGCCGCATAGAAATCCATCTTCCATTGTTCAAAAAAGAGCATGGTCTTAGCATTTTTTTTAAATAATATCACCCCGCTATTAAACTGAGGATACGATGCCGGAAATTGAGTCTTCCATACTTTGTTGGTAATTGGGTGATTGCGCCAGTGAGCATGGCATAAAGCGATATCAAAGCGTTGCAACACACCGAACATAGGTTCGATTGATTCAACCACCCTCGTATCGGTATCTAAGTAAAGTGTTTCGTTAAATGGCGATTTATCTAGCAAATCCACCTTAGATCGGCGATGCGGGTTATCGATGCTCTCTACTTGATCAAATACCGCTAAATCGGTTTCGCGGCTAAATCCGTTCTGCTGCCAATCGGCAAACAGCGCGATTTTTAATTTTGGACTTTTTTCATGTACTGTTTGCGCAGAAAGAATTGCGGCTTTGATAAATTTTTTGCCCACCGCTATGTATAAAACCCCGCGATTGAGTTCTGTTGCGATGTCATTCATATTGGTTTACTCCCTTTTCGTGGTTTATTAATGCCAAACTTTGCAAGAAAATTACGCAAAAAGGCTTTGGTGTGCACCTTGATCATGTTATCGTGATATTTCTGTAAATGGAAAATTTTTGGAACGGCTTCGGTTTTGCTCCAAAACCACCTGTACTTTTCGTAGCGCACATTGTACTCTGGGGGCAGAACCGTCAACCGCAATTCGCTAAGCCATAAAAGCTCGCGCAATACTATTTGATCTTGCTCAAAGCCAGCGCTATGAAATGCATCACTCCACTTCTGTAAAAAACTAAGTACGGCAGGGGTGTTTTTATACAGAAAGACGCCAGAATTAAATTGAGGGAAAGCTTTTGGTAACTTTGTGCGCCAGCAAGTAAGCCTATTTGGGCTATTGCGGCGCATAGCGTGGCCTACCGCAACATCAAACCGTTCCAATAGTTCAAACATGCCGCTGATATCTTCAACCACATTTGTATCCGTATCGAGGTACAACGTTTGCTCGAAGGGTGTTTGGTATAGATAATCTACTTTCGACCTACGATGCGGATTATCTATCTTTTCTACAATATCAAATGGATAAGGGGTAACCTGGAAGGCAAATCCATGGTTTTGCCAATCGCCAAAGAATGCGATGGGTAATCCAGGGCAATATTTCTTTACTGTTGAAGCAGCGCGCAGCGCAGCAGTAATGTATTTTTTGCCCGTCGCTATAAATATTACGCCTTTTTTTAGGTCCATTGACATCCCAAATAGCTCATTTCTGAACCAAACGGTCTGGTAGTTTAATTCCAAACCTTGCCAGCCCTTTTACTAGGCGGCGATAAAAAGGTTTGACGCTCATCCAGAGGCTGCCAGTGTGTAACCTTTGTAGATGAAAAATTTTTGTGGTTGCTTCCGTCTCGCTCCACAAATAGTGATATTTTTCGTAGCGAACATTGTATTCTGGTGGTAGGACAGTAATTCGCAAGTTTGATAACCATAATAGTTCGCGGTAGGTCATTTGGTCTTGCGCAAAACCAGCCTCGTGAAAATGGCTACTCCACTCTTCCATAAACGCGAGAACGTCTGGGGTTGAGCGGTAAAGGATCACCCCACAATTAAATTGAGGAAAGGCTTTTGGCACCGGAATACGCCAATCGAGCAATCGTTCCGCCGCGTTTCGGCGCATCGCGTGCGTTACACCTATATCGAACCGGTCTAGTACACCAAAAATCTCCCTAATATCTTCTCGAACGATTGTGTCGGTATCCAAATAAAGTGTAAACTCAAACGGCGTTCGTGAAAGATAATCCACCTTTGACCGTCTATGAGGTTCTGCAATTTCTTCAACAATATGAAAAGGGAATGGATCGCTCGCAAACTTGAACCCATAATTCTGCCAATCTCCAAAGAAGGCAATAGGCAAATCGGGGCAGGTTTTTCGAACTGTTTTCGCCGAAGCGATGGCTGCCTCAATATATTTCTTGCCAGTGGCAATGTACAGTACACCATTTCCACTCAAGAGGTTTTCCTCCGCCGCATGCGTGCTTTTTCATCGGGTTGGGTAAATATGCCAACCTTAGAAAAAATGCCGCCTAATTTATTATCCCAACCGCGCAATAATTTTTCATGCCAGGTAATATGAAATTTTTGCAAATGGAAAATTTTTGACACAGCCTCGGTCTTGCTCCAAAAATAGTGGTACTTAATATAGCGAACATTATATTCTGGAGGGAGCACCGTTATCCGTAAATCACTCAGCCACAGTAATTCGCGTAGCGTGCGCTGATCTTGCTGAAAAGTATCAACATTTTCGTGGTATGCGTCACGCCACTTTTCCATAAAATTAATCACCTTTGGCAAGTTGCGGTACAAAATAACCCCCCCATTAAATTGGGGGAAAGCAAGAGGTAGGTCTAGGTTCCATTTCATCAAACGTAATGGAAAATTACGGCGCATCGCATGACAAATTGCCAAATCAAAGCGGTCAAGCAAATCAAACATCTCTGTTATATCGGCATTAATTGCTGTATCACTATCGAGATAAAGTGTTTTTTCAAAAGGAGTCTCTGGTAAAAAATCAACCTTAGACCTACGGTGGGGGTTTTCTATTTGGCTGACGGAATCAAAGGGGTAAGGATTATTCGCAAAATCGAGAGCATATTCATCCCAGTTGGCATATAAATGAATCCCCAATTCGGGTGAGTATTTTCTGATTGTGTGCGCGCTTCGAATTGCCGAATCGATGTAACGTTTGCCGGCGGTAATAAAGAGAACACCCTGTTTTTTGCTTAGTTCCATAGCTTCAAACGACTCCGAGGAACATAATTGTGAAACTTTTGGATGGTTATTGTACTTTCTAACAACCCACCCGTTTCGCCTTCCGCTTTGGTTTACGGAATTTCCTAATTTTATCTTATTATATTCGCCAACCTTGGTTCCCTTGTTGTTTCCAAAAGCCCTATTAATATTTGTCGATAGTGCTTTGCAAATTCATTAGGTGTTTTTGGATCAACCCTGAGTTGCCACCACTGATTTATCTCGATTTGGGTTAGAGATAATTTCCTAATGATTGGATTTATCGGTTTTGAGCTTTCTTAGTTTATCTTTTCGGAATATTTTAATTCGAATTACTTTAAATAAAAGTTTAATGATAAATCTCGTCGCCAGGATGGGTCCCTTAAAAATCCTAACAAATACCCACTTACCCCAACCCTTGTGATATTGTTTTAGGTGGTAGATCATAGGAACCGCTTCGGTTTTGTTCCAAATAAATTTATATTTTAAGAAACGTACATTGTACTCTGGGGGCAATGCATACAAACGAAGGTCACTCAACCAAAGCAACTCGCGAAGAGTGGGTTGGTCATGGCGTAACTTCGAATCGGAAAATGCCGCAGACCAATTCTCAAGCAGTTCCGTTACATGCGCTGTTTTTCGAAACAATAACACCCCGCTATTAAACTGAGGGAATGCGTTAGGAAGTTGAATATTCCAATATTCTCTGTGGCTTTTAGAATTTCTGTGCATCGCTTGCGTAGCCGCAATATCAAAGCGGTCTAATACATTAAATATTTCCCTAATGTCCTGCGCTACTGTAGTATCAGAATCCAAATACAATGTGCGATCGAATGGTGTCTTTGAAATACAATCCACTTTCGACCTTCGATGTGGATTTTCTATTAACTCCACAGAGGTAAAAGGGAATGTTTCTTTCTCAAATTGAAAAAGTTTATAGTTAGGGGCGTCTACAAATAGATGAATATTAAGATCAGGGCAATGCCTTCTTGCTGATTTAGCGCTATAAATGGCCGCCTCAACATATTTTTTCCCATAAGTTATATAAATAATGCCGCTTGTCATTGTCATAATTTCTTTCTGCCCTTCAGTTTTTTTATGGGAAGAGCGATTACGGTTTTTATTTGATTTAGGTTTGGCATTGTAATAATTTTTGTTTGAAATCGTGCCAAAGCAACTTTTTGAAATTTCCGGAAATGATGAATACCAGACATTTTTTTTATGGTTGTCTTGAACCAAGGTCGGAACCCTTTATGTAATAGTTTTATATGAAACACTTTGGCTTGGGCTTCTGTTTTGC
>CAZSLN010000011.1:0-22903 GCA_964607645.1 uncultured Anaerolinea sp. | reverse complement strand
AAAACCCTTTATGTAATAGTTTTATATGAAACACTTTGGCTTGGGCTTCTGTTTTTCCCCAAAAAAATGGGTATCTGAAATTTCGAATATTATACTCCGGCGGTAATATCGCAATCTGTAAATCGCTAAGCCATAGTAGCTCGCGCAAGGGGGTTTGGTCGTGGTCACTTTGTTGATTTCGAGCTCCAGCCGCCTGCCAATCACCTTGGAATTCGTTCTTATAGATATGCAGAAATTTTAATACTGCAGGTGTTTTTCGATACGCCATAACGCCGGAGTTAAATTCAGGAAAAGCATCAGGTAATTCGATTCTGTAGGGTTTTAAGTTTCCGGGCATTCTATGCATAGCGTGAGCCATCGCAAAATCAAACTTGTCTAAAAGGCCAAAAATTTCTCGTACATCTTGAACAATCATTGTGTCAGTATCAAAAAATAGCGTTCGATCGAAAGGGGTAAGCCCTAATGTTTCAACCTTAGACCGCGGGTTAGGGTTCTCAAGCCGCTCCATCGAAGAAAAAGGCGATGTTGCCAGACTAGTAATAAAATCTTCGCCCGGCGCATCTGTAAAAAGATGGATGGGTAAACCTTTACAATGTTTATTGATATGCCGCGCTGCTTTGATGCTCGCTTCAATATATTTTTGGCCAGTTGCCACAAAGATCACTCCTTGGGTTTGTTCCTCTGCGGGCATCTAGTTATTCTCCCAGCGATATTGGAAATATTCAATCTCACGAAAACAAGCAGCCTCAATTCTCGCGCGGGCTTGCGATGAGAGCAATTTGCTGTAATGAGTGTTATCTCTATTTTGGGAAATTTTGAGCTGGGGTAGGTTGGTCTTTGTAAATGAAAACTTAGCGGCGATGTTTTTTATCTCCTCTGATATGTTCTCGAATTGATAAACATGATCCATTACCACTTGGTCGTCAATCGTGTATGTGTGCCAGTTAGATAATGTCTTATCTTTTGCGGTAAGAATATATTCATTCAATTCGGGCATGGTCTCCGCAAAACGATTATGCCAGAAGTAAAGCGAAATGGCTTTATCAAAGGGATTGCGTTCAAAACAAAATTTGTAATAGCTATTCCACACATCCGGTCCCAAAAAACGGTAGGCATCAGTTGCCGGCAGGTTTTTGGACATCTTGCCATTATGACTACCCTCATTTTGTTTCTTCCACAACCATAACTTTACCTGTTCAAAGGATGAAGACAACCCTGATGGAAAGTGGTTACCTGCTTTTTGTGCTTCGCTAGTATCATTTTTATCAGTAGCCGTCACTAAGTCACCTGGGGCACATTGGTTAGCAAGAAAAACCAACATGCTTGTACCTGCGGTTTTTGCTGTTTTAATATAAATAAACTTGTGCTTATGGCTGATGATCATATTTTTTCTATTAATATTTTTTTATTGGATTGTTTCGACTTATGAAATATCTTCAATGGTTGTTGCGATGTGATTGAACTCTTCAATTGAGCGATTTTCCCAAGGTAAGTCAAGATGCACCAAACCGTGCCGGTGTATAGCATGGGACGCTAATATGCTTCCATCATCATAAATAGTAAATGGAGCGATATGATCGACTTTTTGGATGGCGTGAATGTTACCCTGGCCTTTCTTTTTGTTTACACCCACGCCAATGTAATATTGGCCGGGAGCAAGAAGAGGAGCGGGTATTTTTATAGATTTTATTTCGGCGCCTGGTTGACGCGCTTCAAGCAGGTTTTCGTCCATTTCAAAATCACTTGTCTCCAAAACCAACTCTAATTCTGAATTGAAGATTTTGAGAACCATAAACAAATTGGTTTGGGGTCGGTTAATTTGAGTTTTGAGCAAAATTGTGAATGGTTTATTATGGGGCAAGGATTGCTGTGGTTTGCCTTCATTATCGAGATAGACCACCGATAGGATTTGTGCGTCTCTATAAGTGATTATTGGTTCGATGGTGTGTGTTAGCATAACTGCCAAGCGAGAGTTCATATATTGGCGGGTAACGGAATCGATATCACCAAAGGATACCAATTGCCCATTATCTAAGAATACTGCTTTGGAGCAGAGCGCGCGTACAGCGGCTATGTTATGGCTCACAAATAGCACAGTTCGCCCGCCGCTAATCACTTCACCCATCTTATCCAAGCTCTTGCGTTGGAAGGCGATATCGCCGACAGCTAACACTTCATCTACCAGCATCACTTCCGGTTCAAGATGGGCAGCAACCGAGAACGCGAGCCGCATCTTCATGCCGCTGCTAAAGTGTTTTACTTGCGTATCAATAAACTGTTCGACCTCGGCAAAGCTCACGATCTCGTCAAACTTCCGATCAATCTCTTTACGCTTCATTCCAAGAATAACGCCGTTAAGATACACATTCTCGCGACCAGTTAGTTCAGTATGAAATCCCGTGCCAACTTCTAGCAAACTTCCAACTCTTCCTCGAATTGTAAACTCCCCTTCGGTTGGTGATGTGATGCGCGTTAGTAATTTGAGTAAAGTGCTTTTACCCGCGCCATTCGCCCCAATAATTCCAAGCGATTCGCCCTTATCAATATTGAAGGTGATATCTTTTAGGGCCCAAAAGGGTTGCATTCGCTTTTTGTCGGGTATATCGTTGCCATGACCAGTTACAGTTTTCACGGCGTTGCTAAAGCCTTCCGCGATAACATCACGTAGCATTAGGTTTTTCCTAACCTTCTTTATCCTGTACATTTTTCCAAGGCGGTCAATGCGGATGGCAATATTATTATTCATCGTCATACAATATCCGCGAAGGTTCTTTCCATATGCTGGAAGTAAATGATACCGGTAACTAATAAAAGGAAGACAACACCAATAGAAAGGTAAACTGAAAAATCTAAACTTATATCCCTTCCCAGCAATGCCCAACGAAACCCATCTATGACCAAAGACATAGGGTTGAGGCGGTACAACCAGAGCCAGTTTTCAGGAATAAGCCTACTAGAATAAGCTACTGGGGTAGCATATTGCCAAAATTGCATCAAAAAACTTACCATAAATTTTATGTCTCGATATTTTACATTAAGAGCTGCGAGCCAAACTCCGGTGGCAAGGGCGGTAATGAGGGTATACACCAGTAAAAGTGGAATAGCCAATAAGCGCCAGGTGAACGAGATATCCCAAAAAAACATCATGCCGATCAAAATTACGAAAGAGATACCAAAGTCAACTACGCCGCCAAGAATATCTGAGATTGGTAAAATCAGACGCGGGAAATATGTTTTTGATATGGTGTTATTGGCGCTTACGACACTTGAGCTGGCATTACTAACCCCGCTTGAGAATAACTGCCATGGAAGAATGCCAATGTACGAAAAGATCTCATAAGGAAAACCTTCAGAATCTAATTTGGCAAGTTTTCCAAAAATAACGCTAAATACCACCATTGCCATAAGTGGTTGAATAATCGCCCAAATTATGCCTAAAGCGGTTTGTTTGTATTTAACAGAAATATCACGCCAAACCAAAAAGAACATCAACTCGCGAAATTCCCAAAGCTCACCGAGCCTAAGCTGATACCACCCTTTTACCGGTTTTACCGTAATCTCGAAATTTGAACCACTTTCACTTTCAATCATTTATTAACCTTTGAATTTCCATGCCGATAAATCTCTTCCAATCAAAGCCCCTAATTCGCTTACTTCCGATTCAAAATGTTCGTATAGTTCTTTTTTTAGGGTGGGGTCAATGGGCGGGTATTCAAAGGGTTTCATTAAGAAACTTTTGGTCTGAGTTTTGCGAGACTTCTTTGGAAAAAAGAAGCGAAGAATGGCCTTTAGCTTCCCCTTTCTAATTTTATTAAATTGATCATCAATAAATTGGAAGCGAGGTACAGCGGATTCGTTGCTTTGAATGGACTGCAATGCGATGCTGGAATCAACCCCTAAGAATTCCAACAGATCCTTCATTCGCTTTTCATAATCAATATACAGGTCTTCCTGGATCATAAAATGAAAACTTTCCCGCGGGAATATATCAAGAAATGGTTTCAATCGCTCCATATAATGGCTGGCGCGTAAATAACCATGGATCCCATTACCTTGGTAGTAAAGAAGATCCCACTTTTCTTTCAATCTCTGGTCTTCAGTATGCACAGCTTTTTCAAAGCTAATAGAAGGATCTTCAGAACCGAGCCGAATACGGTGCCAATAATGGGAATAAGCGCGTTTTACAGGGTCTCGGAAAATTACAATAAATTTAATTGGGCGATCACCATACAGTTCCTTAATACGTGGGGCAACCTTTTGGCTCCAGGTTAAGTATGCAGGGGTAGCTTCAATGCGAATGGGGTACTTTGACGCGTTTGCGAAATAGCTATTTTCGTACCAATCAATCCCTTCGAAATAGTGTTTGTCATAACTAAAAAAACGTAATTCTTTTTTGTGAGGGGTGTAAATTTGGGGGTGCTCTCTGAGGATTTCAAACAAAGATGTAGTCCCTGCTTTAGCCGCCCCAATTATTACTACATTTGGTAGTTTGTCAAAATTCATTGATGATCCTCTTTTGGTTTCAAGGCAAATACTAGGATATTATAAACTGTTTTTCTTATTAATAATCGGTACACGGAGAAATTATGAAACGCAATTGATAAGGGAATACCCCCAAAGGTAAAAAATGCCGAGGAATGCCAAAATAATTAGAAACATTTTTTACATTCACTCAAATCGTTTGAGAAGCATGTTAAAATCCAGAAAAGGAATATTTATTATCCTAATTCCTATTTATTACCCAATAATTTCCATGCTGATGTAGGCATATAAACTTTTTGAAATTAGTACAAACAAATTTCTTCATACAATTTCTGCATCTCTTAGGGTAACAGGTATCAATAATGAAATATTTGAAGAATACAAAAATTGGATTTGTGCTCATTATCGCCTTAGAGCTGGCAATTTACTTCGGCATAAAAGTATGTGCCTGTACAGAAGGGGATTGCCTAAATGTTATAGGTTTTCTTTTTCCAGGTCTTACCGTATTTGCATTGGTTTTCGTAGCGTTCATGGATTCAACCACTCAAAAAATTAATGAAGTGTGGCGAACGAGGTTTGGGGAAATACCTTTCGCGATTCTACCGGGGCTTGTTCTTGGTTGTGTAATGGCCTTACTTTATTTTCAAAATATATTTCCCATATTTGTCAAAAGTTATTTTGCTTATTCCGATCTGGTGTTTTTTCTGCTGAGTACCTATTTCCTTTTTTCCCCAGGAATGGGTCTTTTGTGGATGGCAAAAGAAAAAATGCGGGTATGGTCATTATTTTCTTTATTTGGGTTAGCTGCCTTATGTTCGTTTCTTATTTTTGGTAACGCTACCATCAAAATTATCTTGCCCAACTCATTGCTTATGTGGCAGGTTTTGGCGAGTTTTTTTGTATTGTTTGTTATTTTTATCTTAAGAAAACTCTTCCATCAAAAGAAATCATTTGACGGGACGATCTTCTTTCTTTTATGGGGAATCGCAGCGATAAGCTGGGCTTCGGTAGATTTGGGAAATAGCTATTATTACCCCCTTCCTTTGCAGGAAAATGGGCTGCGTTCCTTGGCTTCTGATGCTCGAAGCTACGATTGGGCGGCAAATTTAATGTTGATGGGGTTTGGGCGGGAGGTTAATTTCGGGAGCCGACCCATATTAATCACTTTGTTGACATTATTAAAACTCTTTGTTGGGTTTGATACCCCCAAATTGATTTTGTACCAAACGATTCTTCTTTCTTCCATTCCTGCATTCATATACCTAATTGGAAAAGAACTCGGCAAGCGCGAACTAGGGGTACTCACGGCGGTATTGTACATTTATAGAGAACGCAATGAATTACTAAGCCCGTGGGGTACTATGACGGTGCAAAATATAATGACGGAACCTTGGATGATTCTAGGCGTTTTGCTCGTTACGCTTTTCTCCCTTAGATGGATCATCCGAAAGGAGAACAACCCAAAACTCGCCATGGTTATCGGCGGTTTGGTCGGAATATTTTCGCTCATTCGACCTAACATTTTATTTTTATTTCCCATACCTTTCCTTTTTACCCTTCAACTAGTTGCTAATAATAAAAGGAAATTGATTAGTAATATATTGCTTGCCATGTTGTCGTTGATTATAGTGATTACGCCGGTAATGGTTCGAAATATGGTTCATGGGTATGGTGCTTCAACTTTTTCTGGAAAATTTAATCTCCTTGTCCAACGCTTAGGCATTAATTCAGATTCAATAGAAAATTCGATAGCTGAAGAGGAAAAGGCCGAAGCGAACGAAGGCAAATCAACAAAAAAAAATCAAAAAGGTGAAAAACCTAACAAAACTTCCGTACTTGAAATCGCACTTGATAAGCTGATACTGTCAGTTTCCATCCTTCCGCAAGATATGTTACCTAAGGATATTTCTTCGGATCAGGGAGGTGAACCTTGGAAACTATCCTTAGCCTTTATATTGAACCTTCTGCTGTTGGGATTGGGCGTTTATTCTTTGTGGCGATCTCACCAATGGGTAGGTCTTGTTCCATTAGCTGTATACCTATTCTATTTTTCAACCATCCTAATTGGTCTATCTCCAGGTAACCGGCATTTTATTCCAATAGAGTGGATTGTATTTTTACTTTATTCCTCAGGGTTGTTATACACCTTCAAATTATTCTTCAAACAAATCGAACTGTTTAGTCCTGATGTGAAGCAAGAAAAAATAAAACAGACGGATTATAGAAGTGCTTGGCAGGTATTTGGCCTTTTGGCAATATTTTTACTAATAGGGTGTAGCCCAATCTTACTTGAGTTCAGTAATCAGGCAAAGCCATACATATCCGTTACTTCCGAAAAAATGCGGCTGCCGGCACCGGTTCAAGCCGCTCTGGAATTAGGCGGGGTAAGTTCCGTTGAACTCGAAACGGCACTAAAAACCAATCCATCGTTACGGATTTATCAAGGAAAATCTTTCTACCATGAGTACCTTTACGGAGTTGTTTATTTTAATTATCCCGACGAATCTTTCTTCCATGTAGATTTTTCTATGAAAACGGAGGATGGTGTCAAAAAGTTTGTTGTGCCATTATCTAATTCGCCTGATCCAATTCCCAATGGTTCCGAAATTTTGGTCATAGGATGCGATGACCAAAAAAATAACTTGGTTGCAGGATGGGGCTACGTGGTTTTGGATGATTCTCCTGAGTTGATTTTGCGTAACCCAAATTCGAATTTAGAATGCCCACTACCGAGAGTATCTTGTAAAGAAAAATTGGTTGAAAAGTGTAAAAACACTCCCTGGATTCAAGAGTGATGGAGTTTCAACATGATTCATTTACGGAATGATGTGCAAAGCTAAGTTTTAGGTGAGACCGCACAACAAAAAATATAAAAAAACCCACCTTCCCAAATTCGGTATCTGTTTGTTAGGTGGGTACGTTAAAAATGGAACAAATAACTGAATAAGAAACAGTTATAAGAAAAGGCCCTTTGGTTTGTGTTTGAACACACACGCTTAAGCCATAATCGATAGAAAGTTGCCTGTTTTTGGCTAAACAAAAATTTATGAGTGGGGGTAATTCTGTCACCTACAGCGTGAAATTCTGCCACCTATAATTGGGTTTGATTAAGGGGAAAAACTATTGCATAATTATTGTTAATATTTGTGGGTATAAGGATAATTTCGCGGTTCTAATAAGGAAACATATGAAGATCATCCTCAGTTCGTCAACCAGTTGGAGTTTGTTCAATGCTCGTTTAGCCTATTCCAATTTCCTGAGGGATCAAGGGTACGAAGTCGTCCTAATGTCTCCGTTTGATGAATTCACTCACTTTTTGCAGGAAGATGGCTTTAGGTGGATTGAGTTACCATTAAAACCGCGTGGTAAAAACATACTAGACGAAATGAAATCCCTACTCATTATCGAATCGGTTTACAGGAAAGAACGGCCTGATATTGTGCATCATTTCACTCCTAAAATGGTCCTTTATGGGTCTATTGCGGCTAAGTTCGTAGGAATTAAATTGACGCATAATACTTTAACAGGTCTTGGGAGGATATTTTCGGATGATGTAAATAAATATATCAAAATATTTTTCATTTTTCTTTTCCGCACCTTTCTAAAAAACTCTATAAATATTTTTCAAAATATTGATAATCTGAATCTATTCAATAAGCTTCATATCGGACGACCGCAGAATAATTTCTTTATTCCTGGGTCTGGAGTGGATACGAAACGATTTGTTTCATCTCCTCAGCCCTTAAGTACACCGGTGTTCTTGCTCCCCACCCGATTTATTGAAGAAAAAGGCATTAAATTCTTTGTTGAGGCTGCACGCATTCTACTAGCTGAAAAAGTAAATGCCCGCTTTGTGCTTGTTGGTCGTATTGAGCCAGACCAGCCGAACTCGATTACCGAAAAAGAAATTTTGGATTGGGTGAGCGAGGGAATCATAGAATACTGGGGTTGGTTTAATAATATGGAAAATGTTTACCCAAAATCTCATGTTGTTTGCCTGCCAACCTTCTACCTTGAAGGTTTACCTAAGGTTTTGCTCGAAGCGGCTGCCTGCGGAAGACCGATGATTGCAACGGATGTACCTGGCTGTCGTGAAATTGTTGATGATGGTTACAATGGTTTGCTTGTCAAGCCAAAAGATGTGGATTCGCTCGCTCGGGCTATGCGAAGATTGGCGGATAATCCAAATCTTAGAACCGCCATGGGGATGAAAAATAGAGCGTTGGTTGAAAAGCTTTATTCAAATAACCTCATCTTCCTCAAATATTTGCAGCTATACCATAAATCCTTAGGATATGAAAATCTAAATGGTACCTTTTCTGAATTAACCTAGTGGTTGAGCTAAAACTTGTAAAAAATAACTGTAAGATTTTCGGTACATGCGCGGATTTTTTAGGGGATATTGAGAAGGCAAGAATTGTATTGGCGAGGCTAGTTTATCGAAATGTATTCCGAGAAACGAAAAAATATTAATTTTTTTTATGGAAATTTAACATTTTCTTTCTAAATTTACTGGTATCGACACATCCAATTAGGATTGATAAATTAGAGGTTATTCATGATCATATCTTATTTAAACAAATTTATTTTCATACGAGTTCCAAAAACTGCCAGCACCTCAGTTGAGGTGGCGTTGACGAGGTTTTGTGGGCCAGATGATGTGATTTCAGGTGTCCATTTCCATAATGATGTGGAGAACGCAATTTTGGATTATGAAGGGGAGAGAAACATTGATCGGCTCCATCTCAAACCATTCAACCAATTTATTCGCAACCTCACTGGGCAACCCCCGATAGATTATAAGCACGCCAGTGCGAAGAATTTGAGATCTCTTTTGAGTCGCAAGGATTGGGAAGGTTTTTATAAATTCTGTTTCGTCCGAAATCCATTTGATCGCGTCCTCAGTTTGTATCATTGGCGTATGAAGAATTGGGAGAAAAAACACGCCGAACTAAAGCCATCAATAAATCAATACATTAGCGATTTAGAACCGAATAAAATAACAACCTGGCAAAGGTATACGATCCATGGGAAGATAGTTGTTGATCACGTAGCTCGATATGAGGATTTACACGATGAGTTCAAGAAGATTAGCAAAACTTTAGGTCTAGAGCTTGTTGAGCTTCCGATGAACAAAAGTAGTATTAGAAAAGATAAGACCCCTTACAGAGAATTACTAGATAAAACGTCCCGTACGAAAATTGAACTGTTGTGCGCAAAAGAAATGGTCGAGTTTGGATATCATTGGTAGTTAATAAAGGTAAGTAATTCATTTTTTTATCGAGACCTTATAATTTGCTTGCCAGCGTGTTTTTTTTGGTTAATCATCTAACTGAAAGGAACCTAGTGATTCAATAGCAGAGTTAGGAATTGGATCAGGTTTTTAAATCAGAATAATTGTTTACGGGAGGTTTACTTTCACCCACCAGACAGGCAACAATGTGATCGTCGATGGTGGTTGGACTGCCTGGTAATCGGCTCTTCCAAATCAATTAATCAGCAAAATATATAAAACAAGGCATCCGAATGGATGCCTTGTTTTTGATCGAGCTGGAAACCAGGCTTATTCTACAGCCTTGATCAAGGTTTCAAGCTGAGGGATACTTTTCACGCCTATGACCAGTGAAAGGATATTGGGTTGGTCCAACAATCCCTGTAGCGCGTGTTGCAACAAGGTGCGTCCTTTTTTCGCCGCGTCTGCTTTGATCTGTTCCAACTTCTCAAACAGTTCATCGTTCAGAGGCATGGTCCACTCTGGTTTTTCAACTTGCCGTGAGTCTGCGGGCGCAGCAGCACTGCGTTGGTATTTATCGGTGAGGACTCCGCCTTGCAATACCTGATACGGCAGAACCGCGATGTTTTCGCGCTGACAAAGAGGCAAAATTTCCGCCTCAATATCGCGCTTCAGCAAGCTATAAGCGGGTTGCAGCGCAATCGGTCTTCGCCACCTATTGTCATCACAGGTTTTGAGCAAACTCGCGATCTGTTCAGCGTTGAAATTGGAGATAGCCCAGTATCGTGCTTTGCCGGCATCAATGATCTCATTGAAGGCTCGAATAGATTCATCCAGCGGGATAGAAGGGTCGGCTTTGTGCATATAGTAAATATCCACATAATCGCATTCCAAACGCTTTAATGATCGGTCAATTTCTCGCAATACATGGGCATAGCTTAAACCTTGGTCGCCGTCGGTGGGGCCGATCTTCATGCCCACTTTGGTGGCGACAACAGCTTGTTCTCGTTTGCCCTTTAAGGCTTTTCCTAATATTTCTTCCGCTACACCACCTGGTGATCCAAGAAAGCGTTTGTAGCCTTCGTACATATTCGCGGTGTCCAAAAAATTAACACCGTGTTCCAAAGCCCAGTGGGTGATCTTGATGGATTCAGCCTCGCCAACCGGTGTTCCAAAGGTCATGGTGCCCAGGCAAAGCGGAGAAACATTTAGCTCTGACTTTGGGAGTAAATTCATTTTCATATTTATTTTGCCTTTAAGGCTGCAACACCTGCTTTTACTGAATCAGCAAGGTACTCCAAGGTTTCATCAGACATACCAATCCACCAGGGTAAGCTAAAGGAGTTATCCCACCAATCATCCAAAACGGGGGTGTTATGTTGTTCAGCACCAAGTTTTTGGAACAACGGATAGCGGAAAAGAGGGTGGTATTGCACGATGGCTCGAACTGCTGCTTCTTCGGTTAGGAAGTCGAGGAGGTCATTTCGATTTTTGCCAAAGGCGGAACCATCAAAATGCAATACGAATTGGTGGAAGATGTGGCGATAACCTTCGGGGATGTGGGCAAAGGTAATTTCAGGAATGCCAGAGAGCGCGGCGCGCAGTTTGGTGGCCTGAGCGATGATGATGTCGTTGTTATGGTCCAGTGTTTTTAATAATTCACTACCAAGCGCGCACTGAGCTTCACCGATCGAGAAATTGTTGGGCCATACATCTTCCAGGTCAATATCAACATTTGACATTGCGGGGACCCAATAACGTTGTCGTTCACCAGTGAAGGGTCGAACACCGTTGTGGCGTAAGCCGGGGGTTAGGGCGGCATCTTCAGCCGATCTCACGGTAAGCATTCCGCCTTCACCTAGAGTGGTGATGTTCTTGGCGCCGTGGAAGCTGAAACAACCAAAATCTCCGAAGCTGCCCACTTTTTTACCGTTGATGGAAGCGCCAGGAGCCTGAGCGCAATCTTCTACAACTCGCAAGTTGTGTTTTTCGGCGATAGCCAAAATGGCGGGCATGTTAACCGGCATTCCGAGCAAGTGAACAACAAGCAACACTTTGGTTTTTGAGGTGATCTTGTTTTCAATGCTTTTGGGGTCAACAACCCAAGTCTTGGGGTCGATATCAGCCCACACGATTGTGGCTCCCGTCATGCCAAAGGGGATGGCGGATGCGCAAAAAGTATAACCTGGGGCGATCACTTCATCACCTGGGCCAATGCGGCACATAATGGCGGCAAGCCGTAACGAGTTGGTGGCGTTATCTACAGCAAAGGCGTAATTGGCTCCGCTGTAGGCTTTAAAATCAGCTTCGAATTGTTTCATGTAATTGCCTTGAGTCTGTACTTCGGCATTACGCATAACATTTACAACAGCTTCAATTTCGCTTTCAGTATAAGAGCGCATTCTTGCGGGAAAATTCACCTTATACCCGGCTACAGTACCTCGCCCAGAAGCATCACCAACTTTTGTTGTTTTCGATTGATTTGACATTTTTCTCTCCTAAAAAAATAGTGGTCTATAAATAAGTTTTGTGTCCAACTTATAGTTGGATCAATTTGGCAGCGTTATTGCAAAGATCAAGCGATTGCTGAGCGTTTTCATACACCCAAGCGGGCGCTTTAGCATCAACATCTAGCAGAATATTCTGGCAGATCCCTCTTTTTTGAAGGGAGTAGTTGAGCATATGGAAAAGAGTGGAAGACTCAGGTCTTTGATCAATGGTTTCACGTACTAATTTGATCACTTTGTTGATCTCAAGTTGAAGAGCCTGAGCCAATAAGTCATTCCCGGCATGAACAGCCTGATAAATGCCAACGAAAGGTCTTGGGTCAATATGCATCAAGCTAACAATAAAACCAGATGCCCCAATCTTCAACGATTCCGCGATTAAGTTCTCTTTTCCCTGCATCAAGTAAAAATCTTTCGAGCCTTGCAACGCGTCGATCAAGCCTTTGAAACGTTCGAGGTCAGCGCTGGAATCTTTAAAGCCAGCGATATTTCCGTGTTTAGCCAATCGCATCACCATATCGTTGGCGAGCTTAACATTGGTGTATTCAGGTATATCGTAAACCATCACCGGAAGCGGTGATTGATCGGCGAATTTGGAGTAGATCATTTCGATCTCTGCCTGATTGTAATGAAAATAGGTTGGTACAGTGGCAACAGCATACTGCGCCCCGGCATCTGCCAAGGCAAGCGTGTTTTCCAGCATTCCAGGTAAACCAGATGACGTGACGCCGGCAAAAACAGATATTTTGCCTTGAGTTTGCTCAACGGCAGCTTTACAAACCTTAACCCTGTTCGAAATACTGAACCAAGGGCCGCGCCCCGTTGAACCAGCCACAAAGATCCCTTTGCAGCCAGCTTGAAGCATATCGGCGCAAACCGATTTGAAGCCATCTACGTCCGGACTTCCATCCGAGTTACATGGGGTAACGATAGGTACAACAGGTCCTAGATCTTTCATTTAACTTCCTCGTCATTCTAAAAATTTTCGATTTCAATTTCCGCCATCTCAATTTGAGTTGGCCGTAACATCCCAAACAGCCATAATGGATCTGTTTTTGGTTCGTTTGTATAGTAGCTGATCAATACACGGTCGTTTTTTACCACAACGCCGGCGTAAGCGGTGTCTCCACTGCTCGGAAGATCAGTGATTTTTTCCAGTCCTGGTATGTGCCCTTTTTCTTCTGACAGAAAAACTTCAAATAAAGCCGTTCTCTTTGGCGCGAAAGCAGACCCTTGTTTCTGAAAGGGGGCACGAATTTGGGTTTGCCGCCTGCCAACCGCGAACAATCGTTGGTCATCCGGCAGTGAGAACAGCACGGGGCTATCCAATCTGTTTTGATGGCTGCAAAATAACTCACTCCAACTGCTGTATGGGGCATCGGAAACAGAGACCAATGTTCCGGCAAGGTCACTTCCAAAGATCGCGTCACCGTTTTCCAACCTAGATACAGCTACCATAGTTCCGTTTAGCTGCCTGTATAAGGCGGTTTCATCCGCCCTATCTCTGCTTCCGGTAAAAATACTACTGAAAACTTTCCAATCCTCGCCATTGATCGAGTACATCAACGCCGCGTCGCCATGATCTGTACGGTGTGCTGGCGCGTACCAACCCTCGCCCTCCGATTTTATTGGCCGGCCTAACAACCATCCAACCGGCGCGACATCACGAAAAGCTGACCAAATGTGCCCATCTGATGACCTTGTTAGTACCGTTTTGTACGGGCTAGGGTCGAGTTGCTTATTAAGATAAGCGAAAATTCCAAGTTCTTTACCGTAGTTAGCAAATTTTGGATCTCGTATATCCTGTCCGGGGACATCCAACCGAGTAACTTCGCTCCAGTTCTTGCCATCATCAGACCGAGAAACCACAATTTGGCTCTTATCACTCCAAAAGTGAGAAGGTGAGGAAACATAAACCAACCAATACTGCTCATTCCAAAAGACCAGATCGGTAAAAGCGTTATGCTTTTTGTTGGATACTATGTTCCAGGTCTTTACGTTCATGCTATTCTTTGTCCTTCAGCTGAGTTCTGGCCTTCAGTTCAGCGCGAACTTGCTCAAAAACTGTTCGGCTCAACGGGTATTTCAAAGCAAAGAAGATGCCAACAAGGAGGAACAGCGCCGGGATGGGTCCAATGAGAGCTTGGATACCAAAAATTGTGGCTGCTGGCTGGATGGGAGAATTAGCGACGTAACCCGTCCAATCCAACATCAACAAAACAAATGGTAATGAGAGGGAAGATGCGATCTTTCTTAACGTTTGCACCAAGCTATAAAACATACCCTCGTGCCGTTTTCCGGTTTGGTATTCATCCCATTCCACTGCATCTGGGATCATCGCCCAGGTAAGAACTTGAATAGCGCCTAACCCGAACCCTACCAAGGAGCCAAAAAACAACACAGCGGGTAGGCCCCAAGAAGGCTGCATATATCCCAACCCGATGATCGAAACGGATAAGAAGACCATGCCGATCATGATTGCCCTTTTCTTATCCCAATGGCTAGCTACCCAATTCCACACAGGCAGCGAGACCAATGCGGCAACAAAAAGTAGACCAAAAACCAAATCATAATTTTGTTCCAGATTGAGGCGATATTTTAGAAAATATATCAAGGTCGCTTGAGTAATATCGAGAGCGGTCCAGCCAAAGAGGAAAATGGCGGTTGCGTAAAGAAAAGGCTTGTTCTTGATTGCGGCCATGATTGATTGCTTGAAGGTGGATTGTTCTTGAGCCTGATATTCGCTTCGTTCACGAGTGCCAAAAAACACAGCGATCATCGGTAATATGCTTACAACAGCCACGCCCATGCCAACCTTCATTATGAGTGAGGCGTTTTCTGGTTTCATTGTTCCGATGATAGCCAGAGGTACAACAAAAGCTACCATTGCGCCGATCGTGGAGAAGACCATACGGTAGGCGGTCAGGCTGGTGCGCTCGTCGTAATCGGATGTTAGTTCGGGGGTTAGCGCGAAATAAGGCATATACAACACGGTAGCCATGGTATCGTACAGAACAAAAGCGATACCATAATAAATGGCCAGCCCCACCTGGCTTGTGATCGGGGGAATATACCAAAGCAGCATATAAACCAAGGCAAAGGGCAGCATTCCGAATAGAATGAACGGCCTTCTTCGGCCCCAGCGAGTACGAGTATGATCCGATAAATGACCGATGATCGGGTCGTTAATATAATCAAAGCTACGACCAACAAAAACAACCAGCGCGGCCAAGGCAGGCCGAAGCCCAACAACATCTGTCAGGAAGATCGCGAACAATAATCCCACAACAGTATCTGCCATGTTGATACCGGCATCCCCAATGCCATAGCTGAGCTTTGAGCGCAGAGTGAGTTTGTTGCTCGGGTCGACCAAAGTTTTTGACATGTTAGCCTTTAACTGCTCCGAATGTAATGCCTTTGATAAAGTAATTTTGAAACGCGATGAAAAGAGCGATCATAAAGAAAGCGCCAAAGGTGCCGCCGGCCATGGTAAGGCCAATATCTGTGATCATCTTGCCAACAGCAGGGGTTCGCGAAATATACGAAACACCCACTGGTATGGTGTATTGAAACTTATCCGTCGCTACCACCATATGCCACATAAAGTAGTTCCAAGCTTGGTTGAAGGTAAAAATAGACAAAGCAGCGATGGCTGGTTTTAAGAGCGGTAATATGATGAGCGAAAAGGTTTGCCACTCAGATGCGCCATCGATTTTTGCGGCGTCTAACAATTCATCAGGGATGGAGGCGGCAAATTGCTTGATCAGGAAGATGCCAAACGGGCTCGAGATCATTGGCAAAGCCATCGCGAAGTAAGTACCAGGGATGGTCGCGGTTAGGTGCAATGCCCGAACCAGCAAGAATAGCGGAATAAGCATCACTTGGCTTGGCAAGAACATAGTTGAAAGCAGGAAGAAGAATAAGGTGTTGGAGCCAGGAAATTTCTTTTTTGCAAAGCCGTAACCGGTTAAAGTGCTAACGATAAGCACGAGAACAACGGTAAGCAGCGAAACTGAAATACTATTGACCACCCAACGCCAAATAGGCCACGGGCCGAAAAACAACCGTTGCCAATTCTCAAGAGTAGGTTGGGTAGGGAAGATTTCAGGTGGTACAGCCATGGTAACGGATTGAAGTTTGAAAGAGCCCGTGATCATCCAGTACATAGGGAGTAAAAAGGTGGTAGCCATTAAGATCAGCATCGTAAAGCTTAGAACTTTTACCGCCTTATCCATTGCTATTCGTTTTGCGTCTTGTTTTTGGTATGAATCAGACATGATTATTGTTCTCCGTTATTGATAAGAAATATTTTACGCATCTTTTTCATTCCAAAATCGAAGTTGGATTACGGTGAACACCATGATAATGAGCATGAGTACCACGCCTATCGCCGAGGCTTTGCCATAATTTGCGCTGATAAAGGCGGTTTGGTAAATGAGGTAAACCAGCGAAGTACTGGTGTTATAGGGTCCACCACCAGTCACCATATAAATGACTTCCCACAATTGGAAAACTTGAATGGTTTGGGTAGCAAGAACAAAAAGTAAAACTGGTTTTAGTAAAGGTAGGCGAATATATATATTCTTTTGCAAGTCTGAAGCGCCATCTACCGTAGCGGCATCGATAATATCTTGTGATATTCCCGCTAAGCCAGCCAGAATGAGGATGATTGGTTGACCAATGGTAAAAGTAAGCACCACCGCGGCGACCGCCTGAAAACTATGCGGGGCTTCAGCCAACCATAAAATGGGATCGATCCCGAAGAGCCCTATAACATAATTCAACAAACCATAAACGGGATTGAAGATCCAGAGATACACAACAGACAGAACAACGCCGCCTGCTACGCCAGGGATGTAAAAAGCCCCTCGAAAGAAGGACTGAGCTTTGGACCCAAGTGGATCGATCAATAACGCGATAACCAAAGCGATGAAAACAGTAGACGGGACGATAACCAACGCGTAATTGATCGTGTTGAACAAAGCCGTTTTAAAAACCGCGTCTTTGCTCAAAATAACATATTGGGAAAACCCTACAAACTCGCGGGCACTAATGTTAAAGGAAGATTTGTAGAAAGACAGACTGATTGCGAAAACTATTGGAATTAACATAAAAGCGATAAAGGCAAAGTAACCTGGGGCAATAAACAAATAACCTATCCAGCCTTTTTTTATATCACTGAGTAGAACCTGTAATTTTGTCACGACGCTCTGACTCCTAAAAATAATTCGAACCGACTGCTGGGCGTGCTTTTGGGAAGGTAAACTCGAAATGTGAGGCGATTTTCCATTTTTCCAGAAAAGGGTGCCAACCCTTTAGAGCAAAAAAGTTGTTTTTTTATAATGCCCTGGTCGAATTTGATTTCAGACCAGGGCATTAGGTTTACATCAAGAACAGAGTATTACGGGCAGCTGGTTACAATTCCATTGGCGCGTTCAACAAAACCGTCCAAAAGGGCTTGAACATCAGCATTATCTTGCCAGAAAGCCTGGCGAGTCTCAGCCCATGCTTGGCGAACATCATTGTAGTTACAAGGAACGCCGTTGACGAAGTAGGGATCGTAGGAGCCGAATTTGCGAGCGGCGGCAAGGGGTTCTGCCACAGCGGGGTCGCTGCTTTCGAAGGTAGCGTCGGTACGAACGGGGATCTTACCCCAACCGACTGCGATAGCGGTAGCGATTTCGGGCTTCTGCATGTAATTGACGAGATCGTAGATAGCCTGGAGCTTGGCGGGGTCAGTTTGCTTGAAAACACCCCAAACATCTGGGTTCGCCATACCAACGGGGGTTACTGGAGCGCCTGGCTTGTTGGGGAATTGAACGAAGATGTAATCAAAGGCTTCGATAGAACCATCGGTAACACCCTTTTTGGTGATGCTATCGTACCAGTTGCCCTGGCCTAAAATAGCTACCTGCTGGGTTAGCCAGAAGGGATCTGTGGTGTCGTCAATTAAACCAGCAGCGCCTGGAACCATGAGGCCTTTTTCGTAGATGGTGTGCATGAATGTAAAGGCTTCAACACAAGCGGGGCTGTTAACCGTGTAAGCTGTTGCGGAGGTGTCAAAGAATTGGCATTCGGGGAATCCAGCGAGCCATTCATTGGTAGCTGAATCCATGGAGGTGCTTCCAGCAAAGAAGGCAGTACAGTAAACGTTGTTTGCGGGATCGTTGATGGCTTCACAAGCGGTCATGAATTCTTCAGTGGTCCAAGCGTAGTCGGGGGCTTGGGGAAGAAGATCAGCTTTTCCTGCTTTTTCGAAGAGGCTCTTGTTGACGATCATATTCCAATAACCACCATCGGCGGGGATGCTCCACATCATATCGCCACTCTTGGAACCAGCCATAGCGGCTGAATCATAAGCGGCAAGATCATCGGCACCAAGAGCGGGGGCCAGATCTTCGAGTAATTTAACATCCTGGTATTTCTTTACACGGAACTTGGTGTCAAAATACACATCTGGTGGGGTGCCGGCGGCGACTGCGGTATCAACTGCGAGAGTGGAACCACTAGCGTCATAACCCTTTAATGCGAAATCAATGGTCACATTGGGGTGGGCGGCGGTGTAGTCGGCGAACAATTTTTGATACCAATCGGTCCATAGGGTACCATCAGCCATAGCTGAACCTTCGCTACCAAATGCCCAATAGGTAATGGTTACGGGAGCGGGAGCTTCGGTGGGGGGTACTTCGGTGGCTACTGGGGCGGCGGCGGGGGCTTCTACTACGGGTGCTTCGGTAGCGGCGGGTGCTGCGCAAGCGGCCAAGAGTGTGCTTAAGATCATCAGAACAGATAACAATACAGCGAATTTTTTCATCTTTGTCTCCTTTGAGAATTTGTGGGGTGCATAAATTGCTTGAAATTACCCTATGAAAATTTCTACCAGATTAGCAGCCTCCTTGAACCTTGTTTAAAATTTGCTGTTGAAAATAGGCAGTCCTAATCTCGAAACAGCATGGAGAAAGCAGAGAACATTCAACACTAAGATGTAAGATATCTGATATCTTAGGGTACAACTATTGTATTGATTTTATTATTTTATGTCAACAGGCAATTTCTCTAAAATTCACAGAAATGTAGAAAAATTTCCGAAAACGACAGAAATTAGGACCACATAGGACCTTTTCTTACAAGAATTTCACCAAGTCAATAAAGAAGGCTCCGTGAACAATTGTTTTGGGCAGAAATAAAAAAATGAGGTACAGCTATTGATCGACCGTCTTTAAATCAAAACTGACTTGTGGTAACATTTATTTAATAGAAAATTGCCTGTACAATTTGTACATTGGAGAACAAATGAAAAGATCCTTGCGAGGACCAGCTTTATATAAAACTGTAAACGATTATATTAAGCGCTACATTATTGAACACGACCTAAAACCAGGTGATCCCTTGCCCCCAGAAGGTCAGCTTGTTGAAGATCTTGGCGTGGGTCGTAGCTCTGTGCGCGAAGCCGTCAAATCCCTCCAATCCGTAGGGATCGTGGATGTGCGCCAAGGCAATGGGTTGTTCGTAAGAGAATTGAATTTTGACCCGATGCAGGAAGCCTTCCTTTTTGGAATCCAATTTGACCCAAGCACTCTGGCAGAATTGTTGCAAATACGAACTTGGCTCGAGGTAGCCGTCATCAGCGACGCTGTTGGCCATCTTGATGATACCGATATCAAAAAACTTGAAGTTGTACTAAAAGATTGGAAAAAAAGAATTTCTGTGGGAAAAGATTATTCCGATCTCGATGAATCCTTCCACCAGATCATTTACGGGGTGCTCGGCAACAACACCATGATGAAGCTGTTCTCTGCCTTCTGGGTTTCCTTCACCAGCTTGGATAAAGAACTTACATTGGATACCGACCCAGAAGATGTATACCAATTTCACGTAGCCCTTTTAGAAGCTATTCGAACCCGAGATCCAAACTTAACCCGTCAGCGCCTTTTTCAACACTTCGACCACGTCAAAACCCGCATCGACCAATACCTCCTGCGAAATAAAACAGCGGCAGAAGCCTTAAATCGCTAAAATAACACATCGAACATTCCAATAGGTGGGTTGTTTTGATGGAATTCCAAATTCTAATTATCGATGAATTGAGAACTTGTTCTTTTTAATAATCACCCCGAAAATATTGGGAATATATCTGTATCTTTCGAGGCTAAGATTTTTTCGCGAACATTCATTTGACGAAAATTGGGTTTAGGGTATAATATTTTTCGCGAGAAGTACGAAAAATGGTCGACTAGCTCAATTGGCAGAGCAACTGACTCTTAATTAGTGGGTTCAGGGTTCAAGTCCCTGGTCGATCACAAAAAAACCACCAGATATTGGTGGTTTTTGATTTAATGGTCTTAATACAAAGTAGGTGAGGAAGAATTCGATAGTTCGGGCTAAAAAAAGAAAACTAAAAAAGAAATAGCCCTATTATCCAGGGAAGGAAGAACAAAGGACTTGAAAATCGCCTTCCAAGGTGTACTTTCCGCATACCGCCGAAACCAGCGCTGAATCAAATTTTTTCAAGGTTACTCGATCTTGCTTCGTGCTGATGGTACACTCGCCATCGATCACGGTAATTGCATGAAAACTTTCTCCATGCGTATCCCGTTCTTGCGCCGTTTTAAGTTTCTCTAAATTAAAATAGGAGCATTGTACTAACTCTGAGGCAGCCCCGTTTTCTTTCACCCGATCAATTTTGCCCTGCGAATTTGGGTCGGTTACGGCGATGGATTTTTCAACATGCAATACACGCCCATTATTTTGCGGGCGGTTCCAGTCGAAGACACGATAGGTTAGGTCCGAAGTTTGTTGCACCTCATATACCAATAAGCCGGGCCCTAAAGCATGGATGGTGCCAGCTGGCATAAAAACAGTATCCCCAGCTGTAACAGAATGGTACTCAACCAATTCAAGGATATCCTCATTTCCAATCGCGGCGTGCAAAGTCTCTAGGGTCGTTCCAGGCTTGATGCCAGCGATCAGTTTTGCTTCCGGTTCTGCTTTGAGTATATGCCAGGCTTCGGTTTTCCCCATGAAGGTTGGCCCTTCCATTTTCACGGCTTGTTCGTCATTGGGGTGTACTTGCAGCGAAAGCCAGTTTGCGCAATCCAAAAGTTTGATCAGCAGCGGAAAACGCTCCCCGCCACTTGCGGCCAAACCATGGCCAAGTACCTCTTCCGGATAGGTAGCTGCTAATTCGGCGAGCGTCTTACCCGCGAAAACCCCATTGGTTACCTTGTTCTCCTCGTAAAGAACCCAAATTTCTGCGATCGGCAGCCCGCTTTTGGCGGCCTCCTCATCGGCAAATTCGATCAAAGATTGCCCGCCCCAAACGTAATTACGTATGGCAGGTGAAAAGGTAAACAAAGATGGGATTGGGTTTTTCATAGATTTAATTCCTTTATTCAAATTATAAGTTTGATGAATTTTCTTTCGTCTGCGCAGGGGGCAGCCATTTTTTGAGCTTGACGTTAATATGTGAAAGTAAAACCGGCTTACTAATAATATCGTCCATACCCGCTTCGCGGCACTGTTCCCAACTTGAAGATAAAGCATCGGCAGTTACGCCAATAATCAGCAGATGTTTTTTTGTCGATACTTCACTCTCCCTGATCAATTTGGTAGCTGTGAAACCATCCATCTTGGGCATATGAAGATCCATAAAAACTAGCGAAAAGGTATCCGGGTGTTGTTTCAATAAATTGACAGCTTCTTTTCCATTGCTAGCAAGTCTTGTAAGGATGTTAAACCCACGAAGTTGCATCGATAGCACACCTCGGTTGATTGGTTTATCATCTACGACCAATATCGTTTTTTGATTATTAAAATCTAATTCAATTTCTTGTTTGGTCTTTTCTGAGAGGCCAAGTTCGGTTATCTTTACTGAGGAAGCGATAGCTAATGGCAAGTTCACCCAAAAAGTCGTCCCAGAACCTTCCAAAGATTCAAAGCCGATCTCACCTGCCATTAGGTCTACAAGTCGTTTTGAGATAGCTAATCCTAACCCCGTTCCGCCATGTTTGCGAGTGCTCGAAGCGTCTGCTTGTGTGAACGGCTCGAATAAACTGGCGTGTAAATTAGCTGGTATGCCTTCTCCATTATCCTTCACCCGTATCGTTATCATCATTTTTTTATTTTTCAAGACTGCCCCAGTGATGATAATTTGGATCGTCCCCTGATCGTGGGTAAATTTGATGGCATTGCTAATTAAATTACCGAGAACTTGGCCGATCCTACCGGAATCGCCAACTAACAGATTGGGGATGCTCGGATCGACAGTCGCTGATATTGATATTTGTTTTAACTGCGCATCGGGTCCGTAAAGCTTCAACATACCATCGATCAGTTGGGCAACATTAAATTCGTGCGAATTTATCGAAAATTTGCCCGCTTCAATTTTCGAAAAATCTAGAATGTCGTTTAATACTCCTAGTAGATTTTTTGTAGAAACATCGATGACGGTAGCGAATTCCTTTTGTTCTTCGTTTAGATCGGTGTCTAACAACAACTCTGTCATACCCATCATGGCATTCATCGGTGTTCTGATCTCGTGGCTCATGGTAGCAAGGAACATACTTTTAATATTCGAAGCTTCCACCGCACGGTCTCGTGCTTCGGATAATTCTATGTTCTTTTTTCGTATCGTTTCGGTATGATTACGCAGAATATTTTCTGTTTGGCGGCGCTCGGTCAG
>CAZSLN010000010.1:38042-52951 GCA_964607645.1 uncultured Anaerolinea sp. | reverse complement strand
TGCACGATGTAAAAGAGGCCAATAGATGAATTACGTGCAAGTCATACACCTTCCGATAAGCGGGCTCCCGATCCGGTAGCCCGCTTATATATTATTTTGAAATAGGAGAAAATATGGCAGGACAAATTAATGCGTTTGAAATGGCTCAAAAGCAATTTGATGGTGTAGCAAAAATGCTCAACCTTGATCCACAGATTGCCGAAGTCCTTCGCTGGCCGATGCGGGAATTTAGCTTCCGTATCCCAGTTCGAATGGATGATGGCACGATCCGTGTGTTCCAAGGCTACCGAGTGCAACACAATGATTCCCGCGGCCCTAACAAGGGCGGTATCCGATTCCACCCGAACGAAACCTTTGACACCGTTCGCGCCTTGGCTACCTGGATGACCTGGAAATGCGCTGTTGCCGATATCCCCCTCGGCGGCGGTAAAGGCGGCATTATTGTTGACCCATCTTCCCTCACCACCCCCGAAAAAGAGAGATTGTGCCGTGGTTGGGTACAAAATATGTGGAAAAACATTGGTCCACGACAGGATGTTCCCGCCCCGGATGTTGGAACTACCCCCCAGATGATGGGTTGGATGATGGATGAATATTCCAAACTGGTTGGCCAATACACCCCAGGTGTATTCACCGGCAAACCACTCGGCGGCGGCGGCTCTGAAGGCCGTACCGAAGCTACCGGCTACGGCGTCATTTATACTGTCCGTGAAGCTATGAAACATCTCAAAATGGATCCGAAAAAAACTGTGGCGGCCATTGAAGGTTTCGGCAATGTTGCCCAATACGCAGCCATTGGTTTTATCGAAATGTTGGGTGGAAAAGTCGCTTGTGTATCCTGTTGGGATCGCAATGACAAGACCTCTTACACTTACAGCCACAAAGACGGCATTGATCCTCGCTTCTTATTGACCATTACTGATCAATACGGAACCATCGATCAGACAAAAGCCAAGGCTGCTGGGTATGTCATCGAAGATGGCGAAAAATGGATCGAAAAAGAATGTGATGTTTTGATCCCTGCCGCTATCGAAGGCCATGTTAATGGCGAGACCGTGCAGAAGATGTCGAAGAGGGTTAAGATCGTTGCTGAAGGCGCTAACGGCCCATGCACCCCTGAAGCCGATGAATACTTCAAGAAGAACGGTATCTTTGATATTCCCGACTTCCTGTGCAATGCTGGCGGCGTAACAACCTCCTACTTCGAATCCGTTCAGAATGATATGAACTTCTACTGGACCAAGACCGAAGTCCTCGAAAAACTCGATACCAAAATGACCAGCGCTTTCCATGCTGTGTTGAATATGAGCCAGAAGGAAAATGTATACATGCGCGATGCTGCCTATATGGTAGCTATCGATCGTGTTGTAAAAGCAATGCAATTACGAGGCCAGATCTAAGGATCTGTTCAGTGGTAACAAAGTGGGCTGACGAAATTGTTCAGCCCACTTTGTTGTTAAAACCTCTGCCTTTGACCGCCTCATACAGGGCTAGATTTTGCGGCGCTGGAATATGACAACCCAACGCAGCGGCAATGATCTCGCCATTGATAGCATCGATCTCAGTCTCACCACATCGTTCAACATCCTGTAACATCGATGATAAATTCTCCGCGGTAGCGGCGCATACGCTTTCAACTTCAAGCACCGGATCAGCGTAGGGCAAAATGATACCGAGCGCGCTTGCAATGCTAGCGGATTCGGTCACCGTTTCAGCCATTTTGCGTCGCAGAGCCGTATCTTCGAGTAAAACTCCGTTTGGAACGCGATGAATGGCGGTCAGAGGGTTGATGGCGGAGTTGATCACTAACTTTCCCCAAAGCAAGGCATCAATATCCGCAACAGTGGAAAGGGAAAACCCTACCTGCTTTAGGATCTCCACGATCTCAGCAGACTCTGGAACAATTGGGAGCATAACCTTGCCATCCCCGGTTTGCAAAATAGTTCCTGGGGTTATCAACTTTGCGGCGTAGGTTGTCGTTCCCGCAAGAACAGATCTATTTACCAGGCTCGCTTGTATTTTCTCTTTATTTCCGATCCCATTTTGCATGGTTACCAGTACAGAGGTTGGATGAAGGAATTCATTTCCCCATGGCGTAAGTTTTGTTAGTACTGATTCCAATTGATAAGTTTTGTTCAGGAAAAGTACGATGTCAAAAGATATCAGGCGCTGAGGGTCGTTTGTAACCAGGGAAATTGGAATACTACGAGACCCGCTCTCAGGACCGATCAGAGTAATACCCTTGGCTCGAATCGCTTCAATAGCCGGGATCCACGAGCCAAACAACGCGACGAGGTAACCGGCAGCTGAAATGCGAGCTCCAAAGAGCGATGCCATTGCACCGGTGCCAATGATGAGTACACGTCTCATCTATTCTTGGACTCTTCGCCGCGCAGCTTTCTAAGAACTTCCGCATATTCGTCCTGGGCCATAAAAACACTTTCATCCGCGGCTGGGAATACGCACTGGCGCACTTCGTGAATGTACTGGGAAATACCAGAGCCTAAAAACTCGAAGGCATTTACATATTGTTTCGAGAATTTTGGCTGGAACCGATCGAACATTCCCACTACATCATGGAATACAAGAACTTGCCCATCGCATTCCAGCCCCGCCCCGATCCCGATCGTTGGGATCTCGAGGGATTCGCTGATCACCTTTCCAATTTCCACGGGAATGGATTCAAGAACGATCGCAAAACATCCCGCCTCTTGCAACAAAAGTGCGTCTTCAATAATTCTGATAGCCGATTCAGAAGTCTTTCCTTGGGTCTTAAACCCGCCAAATTTATGAATAGATTGCGGGGTAAGCCCGATGTGCCCCACAACAGGGATTCCGGCGTCTACGATAGCTTTTATGGTGGCAACTCTTTCCCTGCCCCCTTCAAGTTTCACAGCCCCCATCCCACCTTCCTGCATCAAACGGCCAGCGTTCCGAACGGCTTCCTCAATGGATATTTGATAGGACATAAACGGCAAATCGCCTACTAAGAGACAATTTTTAGACCCGCGCGCAACGGCTTTGCAATGGTGAAGCATATCATCCATGGTAACCGGCAAGGTATTCTCATACCCTAACACAACCATACCGAGTGAATCCCCCACCAATATCACATCCAAACCCGATCGATCCAAAAGTGATGCCATCGGATAATCGTATGCGGTAAGCATGGTGATTTTTTGACGTGCTTGCTTTTTTTGAATTAAACTCCTCGCAGTAATTTTTTTCCGAGGTTCTTGCTTAATTTGTTTTGAATTTGTTGACATGGTACCCTCCAATAGGTAGAGTCCGGCTTATTTAACTAGTTTACCGAAAAGGTATTAGATGAATATTAAAAAATTCATTAATATCACAACCTAATTGTATAATTTAATATACACATTCGATTAGTGGAGGCTGATATGCGGAAAATGTTTGGTTTTTTGGTTGGCTTATTTGTTGGTGGTTTAGTAGGCGCTGCTTTTGCGTTATTGTTCGCCCCTGAATCTGGTGACAGCTTTAGAGGTAAATTTGAACAAAGGACCTCTGGATTTTTTGGCGAAATTAGATCGGCTGTAGAAGAAAGACGAAAAGCACTGGAAGATCAATTGGCTAGCATGCGCAGCCCTTACAATAACTAAAAAGTGAATCGTAAAAATACTGGGTATGCCCAGTATTTTTATTTAATGGTATCCATAAGTCTCTTCCCAATTTCCGCTGGGGAAGTGCGATGAAACACGATCTCTTTGACATTATGGAATGCCATAAAGTCGCAAAACGTTATCGCAATCTCGGAAAGATCTTGCTCCGTTAAAGTGATTCCTGGCTCCAAATAAAAGTTTAGAATGTTTAGAATACCTTGTTTGCGATCCAATTTTGGGTCAAACCTGCCGATGAGTTTCCCTTTGTGCAAAATGGGGAGACAATAATACCCATAAATTCTTTTTACTGCGGGGGTATAGGCTTCGAGCCTTTGTTTGAAACCCCAGAACATTTCGTCCCTTCCCAAAGACCACCATAAATTATCAAATGGGTTAAGAAAGGTTGTTCGAGCAGCCTTTAGCTGGCCATCTTCGGCTTTTTCAAGCAGATCGATATTTTTGGGATGGATCAACAGTGTTTCCGCGCCGGTGCTTGTGTGGCCAATTATTTCTTGCAAACTTCCATCCTTCAGTAATTGTTTCACGATCGGATGAACTTTGCCTCTTGGCATATGGGTATAATCGCCGGCTGTTTTGGGGGAGCAAACGCCTAACCTCTTAACGCCTTCGACGATCCAGTGGCGGTTGCGTTCTTCTTCGGTTGGCTCTGTTATGTCCACATAGGTGGGGAGGAGCTTTTCGGTAAGATCATACACTTTGCGAAATTTATCACGGCGCGCGATCATAAGATCTCCATAGGTCCACAAATGTTCCAACGCCATTTTCTCCGGACGCCAATCCCACCAAGTCGCGAATTTTGTTTTCTCGCCTTCTAACGAAGCGGTTGTGATCTCACCCTGTTCACTGACCATTTGCAGTACATCCGCCATCTTTTGCCGGTTTTTTTCCTCTTTACTCCATTCGCTATACCAATGATGGCCGTTTTCTCTGGCGGCACGCTGGCGAACCATTTCATAGCGATATTCACTGAGCGGGATGTAACTAGCGCAATGAAACCACCCTTCGTACAGAGTGTGTTCTGAGGAATCGCCGCAAAGCATATCAAATAGTGAGGTGTCGTAACTCCCTAACCTCGACCACAGTGTGAGGTATTGGGCGCGATGTACCATTTGCAAGGTATCGATTTGCACCGCGCCGAGCCGATTCACCATTTCATTTATATCGGCCAAGGTTGGGTTTTTGGTTTGGGGTGGTTCATTGAGGCCTATGGTTTGTAAAGCTACCGTTCTTAGAGCCTCGTTCGAATAGGTTTTCACACTTCCATCTCAGAGAAGGATTTTTCGATAAGGAAAGCTTTTCGAACCAAAAGTAAAAATTCTTGCGGATCTGTTTGGGTGATGATCTCGGTTCGAACTGCCCTCGGGAACCAATGTAACTTGAGGTATTGCATGGCATGTTTCCTGAATAGGATCATCCCTTTGCGGTCGCCATAAAAATCCAAGTGCCGGCGCAGGTGGTCTGTTAATAGGTCATACGCCATCGAATCGGTTACTTTTTCGCGATCGGTCTTTGAGAAGATCCAAGGATTCCCGATCGCTGCACGGCCGATCATAACGGCATTGCAGCCAGTGTATTGTTTTAGTCTTTCGATATCAGCGACGACCTTTACATCGCCATTACCAATAACGGGAATCTTGACGGCAGCTCGAATTTCGGCGATGGTATCCCAATTTGCCTCACCAGAGTAGCCTTGTTCTTTGGTTCTGCCATGGATTGCAATCAAGGATCCGCCTTCCTCTTCGACGATCCGCGCGATCAACTTATAAGAGCGGCAATTCTCCCATCCTATACGTATCTTTCCGGTTACCGGAACTTGGATGGCTTTGGTTAGCTTCCTAAAGATCCTTGCGACTTTTAAAGGTTGTAACATCAAACCAACTCCCGCTCCGCCATGAACCACCCGGCGGGAAGGGCAACCCATATTGATGTCAATGATATCGGGCTTTTTATCCTGAACCATCATGGCGGCCTTTACGATCTCATCGGGATCATCGCCATAGATCTGATACACCATTGGACGTTCAAACTCATCGAATTTGAGGCGGGGCGCCATTTGTTTGTAGGCCATTACAATGTGCTGAGCTCGCACAAACTCGGTGTAGCTCATAGCGCTGCCCAACTTACTGCAAATAGAGCGAAAAGGCCAATCTGAAAAACCATCCATCGGAGCGAGGATAGCATCTCCATAGACAGGAATATCCCGTACAAAAAATGTTGGGGTAGGCTCAGCCAAAGTGGCGTTTGGTTGGGTTATCGCGGTCGGGTTCAAATTGATCTTTTTTCCTTGAGAAGCTATTTTAACCGATGGAGGTACTGATTGCGAAATTTGAGCAACTTCGGCTCAATCACATATTTACAATAAGGGTTGGCGGGGTTGTTTTTGAAATATTCCTGATGATACTCTTCTGCCAAGAAAAACTCAGTCAGGGGTTCTACTTCGGTGACAATAGGATCTCGCCACAATTTTAATTGCCTGATCTCATCGATCACTTTTTCAACCGTTTTATGTTGAGTTTCATCGTGATAGTAGACAGCAGAGCGATAGGACGCGCCAACATCGTTGCCCTGCCGATCTTTGGTTGTTGGGTCGTGAACTGTAAAAAATATCCGCAATAAATCTTCGTAGGTGATCACTTCTGGGTCAAATTCAATCTGGACCGCTTCCGCGTGACCGGTTGTATCCGAACAAACCGCCTTGTAAGTGGGATTTTTTACAAAACCTCCGGTATAGCCTGAGGTCACTTTTAGTACACCTTTCAATTGCTGAAAAACACCTTCAATACACCAAAAACAACCTCCAGCGAGTGTCGCTGTTTCAGAATGACTCATTTTTTCTCCATACATGTTTCGAACAAAAAAGCTGCTGAAGGTTACAGCAGCTTTTTGGCTTTTATAATGTTTCCGGAACGTTATCTTGTACTGTGGTCTTGGCAAGAACGATCTTACCATCCTCGTTCAAGTCCACCTGAACAGTGTCTCCGTCAGTGAAATTGCCGGACAATAATCCGTCAGATAATTGGTCTTCAACGTTGAATTGGATGATCCTGCGAAGAGGACGGGCACCCATATCGGGGTCAAAACCCTGCTCTCCAAGGGATTGTAATGCCGCGGGTGTTGCTACCAAAGCAATTTGGTGTTCTTTCACTCGCTGGGTCACTTTATCCAATTCCAAATTAACGATCTTGTTGATATCTTCTTTGGATAATGACCTGAATACGATCACAGAATCAAGACGGTTGATAAATTCCGGCCGGAAGGCTCGCTTGAGGGTATCCGTTAATTTCTTTCTCATTTCCTCATACGATAATCGATCTTCAGTGGCTTCGTCTCGTTTAAGGTCAAAACCGAGTGCGGCTTGTTTTTTGATCATATCCGCGCCGACATTGGATGTCATCACGATAATGGCATTTCGGAAATCTACTTTGCGGCCCTTGGCATCCGAGAGATGGCCTTCTTCCATGATCTGAAGCAACATATTGTGAACTTCAGGATGGGCTTTTTCGATCTCATCAAAAACAACGATTGAGTATGGGCGTCGGCGTAAGGCTTCGGTTAGCTGACCGGCGTCTTCGTACCCAACATATCCTGGAGGAGCGCCTACTAAACGGGCGGCGTTATGCCGTTCCATAAACTCAGACATATCCAATTGCAAGGCGGCGTCTTCGCTGCCAAACATAAATTTCGCCAATGACTTTGTCAGCTCGGTTTTACCGACACCGGTTGGGCCTAAGAAGATGAAACTTCCGATCGGTCTGCGGGGATCTTTCAAACCAGCCCTAGCACGGCGTACCGCACGAGAGATAGATTCAATCGCCTCATCCTGGCCAATGATGGAGTTCTTCAATTCGTCTTCCATGTGCAGTAATCGTTCCGATTCTTCCTGAGCGATCTGCATCAACGGAACACCGGTCCACATCGAAACTACTTCAGCAATATCCTCGGCGCTAACAACAGGGCTGGTAGCCCTATCCCATGCTGTTCGCATTCGTTCCAATTTATCTTCAATGCCTATTACTTTTTCCTGCAGGTTGTCAATTTCTTCGGTGTTTCCATCTTCTTGGGCAAGGGAACGGCTTTGTTTTAGCTCTTTAAGCTGAGTGAATAACAATTTCGCTTCTTTAGCGCCAGCGGATTTATACATTCTTACACGGGAAGAGGATTCATCGATTAGATCGATGGCTTTATCGGGAAGGAAGCGTTCGGTTACATACCTTGCTGAGAGATGAGTGGCCGCTTCCAGCGCTTCATCGGAAATGGTAAGTTTATGGTGCTCTTCGTAAGCAGGACGGATACCACGCAGAATTTGGATGGTCTCCTCTTCTGACGGTTCATCTACCTGCACGGGCTGGAAACGCCTTTCAAGAGCGGCATCGCTCTCGATGTGTTTACGATATTCATCTAAGGTTGTAGCGCCAATAACTTGCAGCTCACCACGAGAAAGGGCTGGCTTTAGGATGTTGGCAGCATCAACTGAAGAACCGGCAGCACCAGCACCGACCAACATATGAACTTCATCAATGAAGAGGATCGAGCCAGTGGCTTTTAATTCATCGATCACGCGTTTCAATCGTTCTTCAAATTGGCCTCTGTACATGGTGCCGGCTATGAGGGAGCCAACATCTAACTGCAGAACTCGTTTGTTCATCAGAGGGGCGGGTACATCCCCTTCAACAATTCGTTGCGCCAGGCCTTCGATGATGGCTGTTTTGCCAACACCAGGTTCGCCTATGAGAGCGGGGTTATTTTTGGTGCGGCGGGCAAGAATTTGGATCACCCGCTCGATTTCCATTTGGCGACCGATCACGGGGTCGAGCCGACCTTGTTCCGCTTTAGCGGTGAGGTCGGTAGCAAGCTGATCCACTAACGGGGTCTTGGCTTGTTTATCGTCTTTTTTACCTTCCGCTTTTCCAGCGGCACCAACTGGGTCCGCGCTTGGCGGCTTGGAGCTGGATTCCTGCAGCATGGTTCGCGTTTGGCGACGAATCTCATCCGGGGTGATCCCTAGCCTTCGAAGTATCTCAATGGCGGAGCCTTCGTGGCGCACTAATGCCAGCAATAAGTGCTCGGTTCCGATATAGTGATGCCCCAATCTACGGGCTTCATCCACAGCATATTCTAAGACCTGCTGGGTATCATTTGATAACTCAAGCTTGGCTTGAGGGGCGTCTTTTCCATCACCGATCGTTCGCAAAATAATTTCGCGGGTTCGATCCAGGTCGAGGTCCAATTCGCGTAGGACTCGGCCAGCTATACCGCCATCTTCCACTAATAAACCGATCAGTAAATGTTCGGTGCCAATGGAGGCATGATTCATTTTTTCAGCTTCAAGATATGCCAAGCTGAGAACTTTTCTAGCTCTCTGGGTAAATCGTTCCATACCAGCCATAATATTAATATCTCCTACACCAGGTTGAATATCCCTAGTGGCAATTTTTATTAATTCGATTCTACCAAATAAGTGAAGGTGCCAACTGTAAGAAATTAGTTAGAATTACTCCAAATTAGATTTTTAGCCTCAGTTCCATTTTCTTTCGAATTCGAATGGCGATGGGAGCAGAGAGAAATAGCTTGATTCTTTCTTGCTCAGGCGCATTTGCATAATGGTCTTTGTACAGGTCGCCTATGGTAACCTGTGGCCCCGATGTTGGTTCATAGGTAAAAGATTCCCCTACAGACAACTTTCCTTCCTTTATTACACGACAATAAAAACCGGGCCGTTCCATTTTCACAAACATCTTCACAAATTTCGGATCGCCCATTCGAGCCGCTAATGTAGCGCACGGAATTCGTGGGGCTGAAACTTCCAGGATGACATCCTTGAAAATTAGCCGATCTCCGATCACACCTGCCGCGCTATCTAATCCACTTACTAGCAGGTTTTCGCCAAAAGTGCCTGGAGCTAGCTTCAATTTTTCAAGCGATTCCCATTGATCATAATCAGGTTGGGTATATACGTAAACAGCTTGGTCTGGCCCTCCGTGGTGTTTTTCGCTGACAATCCTATCACCCACACAGCCAAGGGATGTCACCTCCACGGTTTGAACCGGCAATTTGAAAATCCCTGTACGGCTGGGTTTTGGCCCAAGGTTGAGGAGCCGTTCTTCACCGATATTTATTCCAAGCAATTGATTTTTTAGTGGCATAGGATTCTCCAATCTCCCACCCAATTTTACGGTACAGGGCGATTAATTGCACGTGTGTTTTTCGATTTCTTGACCCCTCCGGCTTTGTGGTGATAAACTGATTTTAATCTTTTAGCATTTCCTGCCAGCTTAGGCAGAAATGAATTGAACTAATCAAGTAGGAAGCCCTATGCCCATCTCAACCCAACTCTACAAAGGTAAGCTCGTGCATTTTACCGCCATCGATCCCGAAAATGATCCGGCGATCGAATCGACCTGGACCAAAAATTCCGGCTATATGCGCATGTTGTCTACCAACCCAATGCGCCCACAATCCCCCATTGAGATCAAAAAGAAACTGGAAGCGATCGAAAAAGAATGTGAAGATGAAAACGAACTGTACCATTTTCAGGTTCACCGAACCTCTGATGATCTTTTGATCGGCTTTGGTCAAATATTGTATATTTCCTGGCCCAATCGCAATGCTGTGATTCAACTAGGTATTGGCGACTCCGCCAATCATCAGCAAGGTTATGGATCAGAAATATTATCGATGATCCTTGAAATCGCTTTTTCAGAACTCAATCTGGAAAGAATGACAGCCTTCATTCCGGAATATAACTTGGCAGCCAAAGCCCTTTTTGAAAAATTTGGTTTTACCTTGGAAGGCCGACGGCGGCAAGCGGTCTACCGCGATCTTCGGCGCTGGGATATTTTGATCTACGGATTGGCGAAGGTGTTCCAATGATAAACAATGATCTGTTAGCGGGCGAAAAAGTTCGCCTGATTGAACTTGACCCCGAACGCGATAGCAAGAGCTGGGTGAAATGGTTAGAAAATAGTGAGTACTTGCGCTTGCTCGATTCTGAACCCTCACGTCTCCGGTCGGAAAAAGTAAGTAAGGAGTGGATGGAAAAACATCTTTCCGATTTCCTTGAATTCGAGTTTTATATCCAAACCTTAGAGGATGGGAAGATCATTGGCGGAGTAGGCTTGGAAGGCAATATTCGAACCCATCAAGAAGCTTTTGTTGGGATCGGCATTGGCGAACCCGATTATTGGGGCAAAGGTTACGGGACCGACGCGATGCGTCTGATCTTGCGATACGGTTTTTTGGAGTTGAACCTACACCGAGTTTCTTTGAATGTGTTTGGCTATAACACCCGCGCAATACGATCCTATGAAAAAGCAGGTTTTATAGAAGAAGGTCGGTCACCAAATTTTCTGATTCGCGATGGTAAACGATGGGACTTGGTTTGGATGGGTATCTTAAAAGAAGAATGGATCAAGAAATATGGCAGCGAATTTATCTAAGGGATATACCCTGAGGAATACAACCTGGGATGACTTGGATGACGTTCAGAAAATGATCTACGAAGCCTGCAAAAATTTTGGCGACGCTGAAATGGCGGCTACCGCTGAAGAACTGGCGGTTGGGTGGCGGACGGAAGGATTCAACTTAGATACGGATAGCTGGGTAGTTCTCTCGCCAGAGAATTTGATCGTTGGTTACGAAGAATTTAATAACCGGTTTGAGCATTGTCTTTTCAACGGCGACGGCTATGTACATCCCAAGCACTATAACCAAGGGATCGGATCCACCCTATTGGAACAATTGGTACAGCGTGCCATAATGGATGTTCCTCTTGCCCCCGAAGGGAGGCGAGTGTATATCCGAAATGGTATTGGCAGCAACGAAACGAACGCGGCGGATATCCATTTAGCCGCTGGGTTTGAACGGGTTCGTTACCATTGGCGAATGGAGATCAACCTTGAAGAAAAACCAGCCTCGGTTAACTGGCCTAAAGGCATTGAGATTCGTCCTTTTGATGTTGACAAGCACGATCACCAACTTTATTTGGCGCATCATGACGCATTCAAAGACCATTGGGGGCATACCTTACGACCTTACACCTACTGGGTGAAGAATGTAAGAGGATTATCGGATTTTGACCCCGCGATGTGGCTTGTCGCTTGGGATGGAGATGAGATCGCTGGGTATGCCTTGTGTAGAGAAAAATCAGAGATAGGCTGGGTAGGTACCCTTGGGGTTCGTCAAGCTTGGCGGAAACGCGGTTTGGGCTTAGCCCTCTTGCAACATGCTTTTGGTCTTTTCTTTGAAAGAGGTGTGAAAATAGTTGGACTCACCGTTGACGCGGCTAGCCCAACCGGCGCGACACGTTTGTACGTCAAAGCAGGAATGCGGCAAGCGAACGAATACATTATGTTTGATAAAGAACTGCGGCCAGGGATAGAACCCGCCGACAGCGCATAAAACGGAGTAATTAACAATGACAATCAAAGCAATTTTCTTTGACCTCGGCGGTGTGATTTTGCGAACCGAGAACCGAACCATTCGACAAACCTTGGCCGCCGAATTTAAAATGACCTACGAACAGATCGATGAATTTGTCTTTAATTGCCAATCCGCCAAGCTCGCATCAGTCGGGAAGATTACTGAAGATGAACACTGGCTGGATGTAACAAAACGTTTGAACCTTCCTGAGGATCAAATGCCAAGGATTCGCGATACCTTTTTTAGCGGAGATGAGCTGGACCAGACTCTTGTGCGCTTTTTACGAGATTCTCGAGCGAACTATAAAACTGGACTTATCAGCAATGCATGGTCAGGTTTGCGGCCATGGATCCTGAAGGAAAAGTTTGAAGATGCCTTTGATAATATGGTCATCTCCGCTGAGGTTGGTTATGCCAAACCCGACGCGAGAATTTACCTATATGCCGCCGAAAAGCTGAATGTTCAACCACACGAAAGTATTTTTGTGGATGATATGAAAACAAATATTGATGCAGCTAACGCTCTTGGAATGAAAGGGGTTTGGTTTCAAACGCAACAACAAACCCTTACGAATATTCGAAAACTGCTCAGCTAAGAAGCCTCCGACTTGCTTTCTAGAACGCTTTCCGCCAAAAAAACGTACTTTTTACTGGAATTTGTCAGTTCATTGTTATTTTCGATGGTGTTCTTAGTTAGTTCATTATATGAGGTGACCGTAGCTAATTTGCAAGGATATCAACTTGTCTTGCTCGGCACTACCTTAGAAGTTTCAATTCTGTTATTTGAGGTACCTACTGGCGTAATCGCCGATACACGGTCAAGAAAACTCTCGGTCATACTTGGGTTTTTCCTGATCGGCTTTGGTTTCTTGTTAGAAGGTCTTTTCCCTATTTTCTTCGCCATTATGATCTCTCAAGTGATCGTCGGTTTGGGGCACACTTTTACCAGCGGAGCCATCCAAGCCTGGCTATCTGATGAGATCGGCGAAGATGAAGCTAACGGAGCAATTCTCAGCGGAAATAAATACAGCTTGGCTGGAGCTCTTATGGGGCTCCTCCTTTCCATTGCTATTGGAAGTACCAATTTGTACATGCCATTCAGAATTAGCGGCGGTTTGTTTATGGTTTCCGCCCTCTTGTTGATCATCCTAATGCCCGAAACTGGCTTTGCCCCTACAAAACCCGAGGAGCGGAGCAACTGGGATCATATGATCGCGATTTTCAAAGAAAGCATGATGGCTGTAAAAAAACATCCCAATATGTTGACCATCCTTGGGGTTGGTTTCTTTTATGGGTTGTATTCTGAGGGATGGGATCGATTATGGGTAAAATTCCTGCTTGATAATTTTTCGATCCAAGAGACCCTTGGCATCGCCAACATTACTTTCTTTGGCATTCTCAGGGCTGGTAGTATGGTACTATCCATTCTTGTCACTCAATGGGCCGAGAAGCGTATCAATACAAATTCCACCCGAGCTATCTCCTCTTACCTCTTTACCTTAACCGCTGTTCTGGCAATCTCGATCATCGTTTACGCTATCTCCCCTCTTCTTACTTTGTGCATCGCGGCTTATGGAATGGTAGCCATTACCCGTAACCTTTCCGGGCCGTTATATACTGCCTGGGTCAATAACAAATTGGATCCAAAGACCAAGGCTACCGTACTCTCCATTTCCGGGCAGGTAGACGCAATCGGTCAGGTGGGAAGCGGACCTATCGCGGCAGTTCTTAGCCTGATCTCGCTTCCGATCGCGATCGCCTTTGCCGGCATTCTGCTCCTTCCCGCACTACCTTTGATCAAGAAAGTAGAAAACCTCTCAAAAGACCAGTTCTAACAACTGGTTGATAGCGGCTTGAGAGGGATCAGGTATTAAATTTCCTGATCAAGGTTTGCCACAACTCTGATGACTCCCCTGGGTGGTACATTTTATAGATAGAAAAACGGTCGGCTACACCCGAATACTTTGCTTCGATCTTATCAGCTAGTTCTTGGGGTGAACACGCCAAAACACAAACTTTCTCCAACAAATCATCATCGATTAAACTGCTCATTTCAGCCCATCTACCCCTTACCGCCAAGCGGGATAGGTTTTGCGCGGCTTCTGTCCGGGAGTGAAAATCGAGCACAGTTTTATAGGCGGGGGTTGAGGCATAAAACGCGATCTGAGAACGGCATTCTTCTTTTTCAATATCATTCGTAGCACAAAAAATGGTAAGGACTTTTTGAACATTTTCAGCCTGCCGGCCATGATTCAACGCGCCTTTTTCGATCCGCGGATAAAGTTCTGCTCGAAGATACTCTACGGTGTGAAATGGATGAACCATAAACCCTTCCGCGCACTCACCCGCTAATTCAGCCAATCCTTTATTCACCCCAGCGATATAAATTGGAATTTGGGGATGCTGAATGGGTTCGGGAGAGAAGAATGGTGTCATCAGGTTTAGGCGATAGAGTTCGCCGCGATAATTTAATTTCTCTCTAGACTGCCAGGCCTTCCATATCTCCCGAATGGCCAAGATCTGGTCCCGCAGTTTTGCCGTAACTGATTCCGGCCATTCCATGCCAAAGCGGCGCTCGATGTGGGCTTTCACTTGGGTACCCAAACCCAGCATAAAACGGCCGTTGCTCTGTGCCGCCAGATCCCAGGCGGTGTAAGCTAAGGTCATGGGAGAGCGACTGAAGGCCACGGCAATTCCGGTACCCATTTTTAGGCGGGAGGTGTTCTCGGCGATCAGGGCGTGCGGCAGAAACGGATCATGGCTTGTTTCCTGCGTCCATATGGCGTCAAAACCCTCTTCTTCAGCGCAGCTGGCGAGCCCTGCCACATGTGATAGGTTAGTCTTGGGGAGG
>CAZSLN010000010.1:0-38032 GCA_964607645.1 uncultured Anaerolinea sp. | reverse complement strand
AACCGCATAAATATCTATTCGCTTAGTAGGTAAGCGGCAACCCACTGCGCGGTCGCGACCAAAGCTTCGCTGTGAGTCCGTTCATAATTGTGGGAGGCATCCACCCCGGGGCCAATTAGAGCTACCGCAACATCGCCGCCGGCACGCCAAAAGGCCTCGCCATCTGAACCATAATAGGGATAGATATCGGTTCGGTAATCGATCTTTTGGTCCTCAGCAATTGTGCGCAGTTTATTACTAAAGCCGTGATGATATGGCCCACCGCTATCCTTTAAGCAGATAGAGGCATGATATTCATCAGAGTTTTGGCCAGTACCCACTGCCGCCATATCAACAGCCAATAATTCGCAAACGTTTTCAGGAATCCCCGCCGCCGCTCCGTGACCGACTTCCTCATAGTTACTGAAGTGGAAGGAGACGTTGCGCTTTGGTTTTAACCCATTGTCCGCCAATGCTTTCATCGCCGCGATCACAGTGGCAACGCAGGCTTTGTCATCCAAGAAGCGGGATCGAATAAACCCATTGATGACCTCCACCCGTGGGTCGAAACAAACAAAATCACCGATTTGTATGCCAAGGGCTTCGGTTTCTTCGCTCGAAGTGGTTCGTTCATCTAATCGGATCTCCATATTGGCTTCTTCACGTTTTGTTTCACTCACTTTTGCGCCATGCACATGGACTGAAGAATCTTCGAACATGAAAGAACCGCGAACCTTTTTGCCGCCGGAGGTGATAACCCAACAACCTTCGGTTTCCACTCCATTCAGCAGCAACCCGCCTAACCTGGAGATCTTGATTCGACCATTGCCCTTGATCTCCTTCACCATACCGCCCAGAGTATCTACATGCGAGGTGATTGCTCGAGCCTGATCTTTCAGTTCTCCGGCCCAAGTGGCCACTAATGCCCCTTTGCGGGTGTAGTCCGTAGTGACCGCAGGAAAAGCTTTGAGGGCGTCTTCTACCACTTTCATCGCATTGTTGGTGTAGCCGGTAGGGGAATGCTCCAGCAATAAGGTAACGAGGAACTTGACCATAAATTTTTCATCAATTGGTATGTTTTGCATTGTTTACTCCAAACAAGGATAGATATTAGGAAAGGTAGGGTATAATATATTTAGGATAACCTAAATAATTAAACCGTATGAGCGAAAACAACTCTCAAACCATTCAGGATTACCTGAAGCATATCTATAATTTAACCGAAAACGGCACTCCTGCCAACACGAGTTTGTTGGCATCCCAATTGGGGTTAAAACCCGGGTCCGTATCAGAGATGGTTAGCCGTCTTTCTGCTACTGAACCGCCTTTGGTAAATTACATAAAATATCAGGGGGTTACTTTAACCGCCCTAGGCCGCGAAACAGCCTTACGCGTGATTCGCCGACACCGATTGATCGAGACCTTTTTGGTGGAAGTTCTGGGCTATTCATGGGATATGGTCCATGAGGAGGCCTGCGAGCTAGAGCATGTGGTTACCGACATCTTCGAAGCAAGGATCGCTACTGTGCTAGGAAATCCACGGTTTTCCCCTCACGGTGAACCAATCCCTGAAGTAGACCTGAGCATGCCGGCGCAATTCACGACCAAATTGGTTTCCTTACTTCCCGGACAAAAAGCGATCATCCAACAAGTACCGGATAGTGACCCGGAACTACTGCGCTACCTGAGAACGATCGCTATGGTTCCCCAAAAAGAACTGGTTGTACTCAACCGATCCAATTTTGATGGAAACCTCACACTTAGTTTACAAGGCCAATCTGAGAACATTATTCTTGGACCGGTCATCACAAAGAAAATTTTCGTAACGATTATGGAATAAGCAAATGAACCTATATCTCACTTTATTGATCGCAGTTGCACTCGTCGTTTTTCTGCCAAAGTTTGGCGCGCTGGCTCTTTACAAAGAACACTCAAAAAGGAAATTAAAAGAGACGATCGAAGATGCCTTGAAATACTTGATCGAACGGCAGTATCAGGGCAATATGCCATCGAGAGACTCGCTCGGAGGCAAACTGCGTTTGAATCAAGCACAAACCGCTGAGCTGGTCGAAAATATGGAATCTCAAGGATTGGTTGGCTCAAAAGGCATGAATTTGATGCTAACTCCCGACGGGGAGAAACTCGGCATTCGAATCATCCGCGCCCATCGGCTGTGGGAGAAATTCCTTGCAGATGAGGCAAAGATGCCTTTGGACAAGATCCATAAGGAAGCTCACAGGTTGGAGCACACCACCACCAAAGAACAACTTGACCAGATGGAAGCGGATATGGGCTACCCAACCCATGATCCTCATGGAGACCCGATCCCAAGCCTAGGCGGAAAGATCGTTGAAATTGAAAAAGCATCCATCACAGAATGGGAAGTTGGCCTAACAGCACGCATTATTGAAATTGAAGATGAACCCCAGATGGCCTACCAGCAATTGGCAGCCACCGGCATCCGCCTTGGGATGATTGTTCGCGTTTTAGAACACACCAAAGACCGCATCATTCTGAGTGACGGCGAAACAATGTATAAATTAGCCCCGGTTATCGCTTCGAACATTCAAGTGACCAAGATCACCGAATCGGAATTAAAGGTTCAGGAACTACCCAATCTGCTTAATCTTAAGCCAAAACAAAAAGCCGAGATCGTTTCTCTGGATGATACTGTGCAAGGGTTTACCCGCCGTCGCTTCTTGGACCTGGGAATGACCCCCGGTGCTACCATTTACCCGGAATTGGAAAACTTTTTTGGGGAACCGCGAGCATACCGAATTCGAGGCACCTTGATCGCTTTGCGAAGCGATCAGGCCAAGCAGATCAAAGTGAAAGTGCAGGAGTAAACAATGAATAAGAACCCTTCTTTTATGAAAACTGAGAATTGCGAGAATTGCCCCGCCTTTTCGCAATTGGAACAAATGGGTATCAAAACCGGTGATTTTGAACGCATCATCGCCTTGGCTGGCAACCCGAATACGGGCAAATCCACCGTGTTCAATTCGCTTACCGGCCTCAACCAACACACCGGTAATTGGCCAGGCAAAACCGTCTCACGAGCGGAAGGTGGATACCAATACAATGGGGTAAAGTACAAGCTTGTAGACCTTCCCGGAACGTATTCGCTGCTATCCGCCTCGCAAGATGAGGAGGTTGCACGTAACTTTATCCTCTTCGGGCACCCTGATTGCACCATCGTCGTAACCGATGCCACCGCCTTGGAACGCAACCTAAACCTCACCATGCAGGTAATGGAGATCACCGATAAAGTGGTGGTAGCGGTGAACCTAATGGATGAAGCAAAACGAAAGGGGCTGGAAGTGGATATCCGCAGCCTTTCCCGCGATCTCGGTGTTCCGGTGGTAGCCATTACCGCCCGTACCGGCGAGGGTATTTCCACCTTGCTCAATACCGTGGCAGATGTCGTTGAGGGCAAGATCGCTACTAAGCCGATTCACATCAACGGAACAGCGGAGTTTCAAAAAGCTGTTGACGCTTTGATCCCGATGATCCAAAAAGTGGCCCCAGGGGTACCAAACCCACGCTGGATCGCAATCCGCTTATTAGATGGGGACCTTAAAGTTCAGGAAGCGCTTAAAAACAATGAGCTCTCTTCCATCGTAAGTGACCAAGAAAACAAATCCGACCAGTTTAGCAGTCAGATATCGGTAGACGGGAGGCTATAAATGGACAACACAATCAACCCATTGGATGTGATCAGCAAGGCTGAAAAACTGCGCGGCGAACTTAGCCCCGATTTCCGTGATGACATCATTCATTCGATCTATGGCGAGGCTGAAAAGATCGCTCAGCGATCCGTTAAACAATTAACAGAAAAAAACTATGACTTTGACCAAAAAGTAGATCGCATCGTTACCTCTCCGATCATAGGCTTGCCAATTATGCTGGCACTCTTAGCGTTGATCATCTGGGTGACTGTAAGCGGCGCCAACGTAGTCACAAGTTGGATATCGTCCATTTTGTTCCCGGTCGGCGATTGGGGTAAATATTGGTTTGGACAAGCCAATATCCCTTGGTACATCACTGGTTTTCTTTTTGACGGTGTATATCTGGCAATGGCTTGGATCGTCGCTGTGATGTTGCCGCCGATGGCGATCTTTTTCCCCGCCTTTACATTATTAGAAGACCTAGGATACTTGCCTCGTGTGGCCTTTAATATGGACTGGCTCTACAAAAAAGCCGGTTCTCACGGCAAGCAATCGCTAACTATGGCGATGGGTTTTGGCTGCAATGCCGCCGGGGTGATATCTACGCGCATCATCGATTCCCCCCGAGAGCGCTTGATCGCTATCCTTACCAATAATTTTGTACCGTGTAACGGTCGTTTTCCAACCCTCATTATGCTGGCTACTGTCTTTGTCGCCGCCTCCTTTTCGCCAGTTTGGACATCTATCATCGCGGCAACCACGGTTGTTGGAGTGGTATTGCTCGGTGTCATATTCACGCTGGTGATCTCATGGGCATTATCACAAACCATCCTCAAAGGGCAAGCCTCCGCCTTTACGCTTGAGCTTCCCCCTTACCGTCGGCCGAATGTTCTGCGTATTCTCTATACATCCTTGGTAGATCGAACGATCTTTGTACTCGGCCGAGCGCTAACAACCGCCGTGCCGGCTGGCGCGCTTATTTGGTTATTGGCCAATATTAATATTGGCACAACCAGTTTGGCGACACTAATGGCAAATTGGCTGCAACCTTTTGGCTACGCACTTGGCTTAGATGGCGTAATCATCCTCGCCTACATAATCGCCATCCCAGCGAATGAGATCGTAGTGCCAACCATGATGATGATGTATATTGGCACTGGTATGATGGTCAACGGGCCAACATCAGGAGAAGAGATCCGCAGCCTGCTGATGGGCGCTAACGGTTGGACTATGTTGACCGTCGTAAACCTGATGTTGTTCGCGCTTTTACACAACCCCTGTGGAACCACCATCATGACCATTTATCAGGAAACTAAATCGGTCAAGTGGGCTACATGGAGTGTAGTGATCACGCTCGGCACCGCTATATTGGTGACGTTTACCACTGCAACCATAGCCCGCCTTGCCGGTTGGGTTTAGCCAAAATAAATTTATAGGCTTTATAATTTAGCCATGGAAACAAACTTCTCCCCCAAGCGGATCGCGGTTTTGGGCCACCCAAAACTAATGGATGCCCTAACCGAAGCGAAGAATATTTCGGAGTACGTTTCGGCCAAGGGTTTGGTTAGCAAGTTCGGTTCATTAAATGATGAGAGGCTACGCAAACAGGTACATACAGGCGAGTTTGATGCTGTTATCGCTGTAGGGGGAGATGGGACGATGCTGCGAGCCTCGCACCTGTGCGCTCCTCACGGCATTCCGGTATTGGGTGTTTATAAAGGCAGGCTTGGATTTCTGTTTCAGGTTTTTGATGGCGGCTGGAAAAAAATGATCGACCAGTTATTCTTGGGCGAGGGATGGGTTGAAAGCCGCATGATGCTAGGGGCTGAACTTACCCGAGCTGGAGAAATTACCGGATCTTGGTCTGCTTTAAATGATGTGGTTGTTAGCCGAGGACACATTTTGCGGCCCATCCATGTAGAAGCAACCGTAGACGGCCAATATCTCACCAAATACATATGCGATGGCGTGATCGCTTCCACCGCCACAGGGTCCACCGCTTATGCCCTCGCGGCAGGCGGGCCGGTACTGCCCCCTGAATTGAGAAATATTTTACTGATCCCTATTGCCCCTCACCTTTCGGTAGATAGGGCTGTGGTTTTATCTGAAGGGTCTACCGTGAGTTTGACCGTACTGAGCGATAACACCGTGATGAGCATCGACGGCCAGATACCGATCAACCTAACGGAAGATGATATTGTTTCTGTCCATTGCGGTAAGTATTCCGCCAAGTTCGTCCGTTTTGGCGATCCCGGCTATTTCTATCGCAACCTCACTTCTCATATGAACCAAAACACCCTCACAGGTTTGCCTCGATGACAGAGAACGGTAACACACTATTTTGTTATAACCATCCAACCGTGGAAACTTTGCTGCGCTGCAAACGCTGCGACAACCCCATTTGTGTTAAATGCGCGGTGAAAACCCCTACCGGTTATCAATGCCCAGATTGTGTTAAAAAGCACCAAAAGATCTTCGATACCGCCACCGCCATTGATTATCCGATGGGCTTTATTACCGCGCTTGCGCTATCAGGGCTGGCGAGTTTTCTTGTATCGCTGGTTGGAGGATTTGGTTTTTTTGCGTGGTTCGCCATCTTGTTCGGAGCTCCATCCGCAGGCGCAATTATCGCTGAAGGATGCCGGAGGGTAACCCAAAGGCATCGATCGAAGGAATTATTTCAGGTTATCCTTGCCGGCGCTGTAATCGGCGCGCTGCCAATGATTGGCTTTAATGTTATATTCGGTTTCAATTTATTCGGGGTATTATTTCAGGCAGCATATCTGGTGCTTGCCATTCCAGCTCTTTACACACGTCTTTCAGGGATACAACTCTTTCGGTAACCTATGCTTAAAGAACTCCGTATTGAAAACTTCGCCATCATCGACCAATTGGAATTGAAATTTAACCATGGCCTGATCGTTTTCACGGGCGAAACAGGCGCGGGAAAGTCTATTATTTTAGATGCGTTGGATGTACTGCTTGGTGGAAAAGCCGACAGCGCGATGGTTCGAAGTGGAGAAGAGCGTGCTTCTGTTGAAGGGGTTTTTGAATTATCCGCCTCGAATAAAGCAGAGATCATTGAATTGCTTCGTACGGAAGAGCTCGACGACGACAGTGATTTTCTCACGATTGCCCGCGAGATTCGTAAAGAAGGCCGCACCGTTACCAGAGTGAATGGCAGGTCGGTTAATAGCAATTTACTAAAAGAGATCAGCGCCACCCTTATCGATATCCACGGTCAAAGCGAGCACCTATCCATTTTCGACCCCAAAACCCATATCGAGTTATTAGACCGCTTTTCAAACCTCGCGGATGTTAAAACAACTTACATCGGGCTTTACAATGACTTTGCCAAAGTTCGCAAAGAGTTAAAACAGGTAAAGGATCTACAAGCAAATTCCCAACACCGCATAGATATGCTCACCTACCAAGTCGACGAGATCAATAAAGCTGCTCTAAAACCAGGGGAGGACGTTACGCTAAAACTGGAACGAGACCGTTTGGCCAACGCTGAAGCCCTCTCCAAATTTGTTCAACAAGCAATGCAGCTTTTGGATGAAAACAGTTTTGAAACCCCCTCTATCACAGATCAGGTTGGCAATCTCTCCAGCATTCTATCTTCACTTGCCCGAATCGACCCAGAACAAAAAGAATTGGCGGATCGGTCCGAAAATGTTATCGAAACCTTAGCCGAGATCACCCACGACTTGCGGGTGTATAGCGATCAGATTGAATTTAACCCCAAACGACTTGAAATTCTGGAAAACCGTTTGGATCTTTTCAACCAATTATTCCGCAAATTTGGCGGATCCATCGAAGCTGTACTTGAATATGGTGTGAAGGCGACCGCTGAGCTTGATTCTATCAGCACGGTGGATGAAAAAATTCAGGTTTTAGAGCAACAGAAAACAAAATTGATCGAGCAGATCCAACTGGCAGGCAAGACCTTATCAGAAAAACGGAATGCGTCTTCTACCCTGCTTGCGGAGCGGGTTGAAAAAGAATTAGATGATCTAAAAATGGCTTCCGCAAAATTCAAGATCGATATTCAGACCCTTCGCGCCGGTGATGAGGAGAACTCGGGTGGCACTGAGTCCCTTCGATTTGATAAAACCGGATTTGATAAGGTGGAATTCTTGATTGCGCCGAACCAAGGAGAAGGTCTTAAGCCGTTAGTAAAAATCGCCTCGGGAGGTGAAACATCTCGGCTAATGCTTGCCTTGAAGAACACCCTGGCAAAAGAGGATAAGATCCCAACGCTTGTTTTTGATGAAATCGATCAGGGAATTGGCGGCCGTGTTGGCAACATCGTTGGACAAAAGCTGAATTCCTTAAGCCAGTCACATCAGGTGTTTTGCATTACCCACTTACCCCAGCTCGCCGCTTATGGCAGCCAGCATTTTAGGGTTGAGAAAAACCTGAATAATGATCGAACCACCACCTCGGTGAAACAATTAGCCTGGGATGAGCGTATAATCGAATTAGCGCAGATGTTTGGTGAGTTAACCGAAGGCACCCTGACCTCAGCCAAAGAATTACTGGCACAAGCTCAAGATAAAAACCACTAATAAAAACAACCATGATGAAAAAAAACACCCTATTTCTAAGTTCCATCCTTACCATTTGGTTGATCGTCACAACGGTCCTCTCTGTAAACGCTTCGCATCTCAGCCAAGGGTTCGTAACTCCTACCCCTGGTGCTGATGGCAGGATCACTATGGTCGTGCAAGAAGGGCAAAACTGCACCACCATTTCAACCATCACCGGTGTTCCGGTAAGCCAAATCCGATCACTGAATCGACTGGATGAAAACTGCACCTTGCAGGTTGGCCAAGAGCTTTTGATAGGGATGGTTGAAGTACAAAGCGCCGCATCTGCCACACCCGACCCCGCTAAAGCTACACCTATTCCGCTGGCGACGCCAACACCCGAACTTGGCAGCGCTTCCATTTGTGTATTGCTCTATGACGATGTCAATGGCGATGCTCTGCACCAAGATACCGAAGGCGTGATCGAAAAAGGCGCAGTCAGTGTTACCGGTACTTCGGGGCAATATTCTCGCACGGCTACCACAACCAACTCTGTTGATCCTATTTGTTTTGATTCCGTTCTTTCTGGCACTTACAACATCTCAGTTGCCGCCCCTGAAGGGTATAACCCCACAACCCAGCAAAACTTCACTATCGATGTGAAAATCGGCGAACAGATCTATGTTGATTTTGGTTCCCAAATACGAAGTGAAGTACAACAGGCTACGCCGGATGCCGAATCCAATCCAATCAATATTTTTGGAATCTTAGGCGGCATTCTTGTTGTCCTTTCTATTGGTCTAGCGGTGTACGCCTTCTTTTTCTATCGAAAACAATAAGGCATTGCGTAGCATTTCTCCAAAATAGTTAGCGGTATCGATAAACCTGATGAATTCCAAAACCATAGCGCGCATCAACGCGATCAATCAGAATTTCTATTCTCTATTTGGGGTTGAGTTTTCTCTCACCAGAGGTCGGATCCAACCCGGGGTACGAAAGATCATGGAAAGCCTGCCAATGGATACCGCGATATTGGATGTTGGCTGTGGAAATGGCGAGTTCGCTAATTCGTTGCAGGAATTTGGCTTTAGTGGACGCTATGTAGGAATCGATTTCAGTGCCCCCCTACTCACCGACGCGCGAAAAGGGGAAAAACATGGCACGAAAGATTTCTACCAAATTGACCTAACCAATGAACGTTGGAATTTTCATCCGGCTCTCGAGACGTTCGCGGTCATCACATGTTTCGCTGTTCTTCATCATATTGCTGGCGAACAACAACGCGATTTCGTCATACAAAATATCAAAGAACGACTAGCGCCGGATGGGGCGATTTACATCTCCAATTGGCAATTCCTGAACAGCGAGAAATTATCTCGTCGTGTTCAACCTTGGGTAGTCCATGGTTTTGACCCGTCGGAGGTAGATGTCAATGATTATCTGATCGACTGGAAGAGCGGGGGTTCGGGTCTGCGTTATGTACATCATTTTAGCGAACAAGAACTAACCGAGTTAGCAACAAAGCACGGTTTTACCGTTCATAATTCCAATTTCTCGGATGGCGCGACGGGTAATTTGGGTTTGTATCAAACCTGGAAAATATCATAATTTTCTATTAGTTATTTCATAAAATATACCCTTTACATCAGCCAAGATTGATGTATTATATATATCGCTTGCGTTTTCTCTGGTTTTTTCTAAATCGGAGGGGACGCTATTATGTTTAATATAGAAGGAATTTTTATGAATGACCGATCAACCGAGTTCGTACCTATCCCGTAAGATTAACTCTGCCGCCAAGAAATCCGGTGGCAATGGTATTTTCGCAGCTCAGCCGTTAAAAAAAGGCGAGGTGCTCGCCGTATTTGGTGGGGTTGTCTATGAGTGGGAAACGTTTATCACCTTACCCGAAGTAGAAAGAAGCCTTTGTATTCAGGTAGAAGATAATTTGTTTTTAGTTCCCCGCCCAATTGGATCGGGCGACTATGTAAACCATAGCTGCACCCCGAACGCTGGTTTATTAGGCCAAATCGGATTGGTAGCGATGCGCGACATCACTATCGGCGAAGAAATCTGTTTCGATTACGCGATGTGCGATACGGTTGCATACGACGAATTTCCTTGTTCTTGCGGCTCTCTCAATTGTCGAAACAGTGTGACTGGAAGTGATTGGCAATTGCCCGAACTTCAAAACCGCTATAAAGGCTTTTTTGCCCCTCACGTTCAGCGAAAAATTGACGCGCTAAAAGAACATGAGCGAGCAATTAGAACTGGAAATAAATTCCAGTACCAAACCAACCCCAAGGTTTTATACGATTAGATTTCACAGCCCCGATTTCGGGGCTGTTTTTTTATTGGTTGATGGAAGAAGCAAAAACTTGCCCGCCTACCAGCAGGTAAACCGTTTTGTTTGGGCTTACGGCCATTAGTTGCACCGGCTGATTTTTTGGCAGAAGGTTCGCATCGTCATTTTTTGTGCGAATATGGTTTTGTAATTCAACCGATACAGGGCTGAAATTATAGATAGATTGAGAATTTGGTTCGAGGAACAATATAGTTGAGTTGGGCGAAAGGGTGATGGCAATCTGAGTGAATACCCCATCCCCGAGAATTGCTCCGCTGGCGTAGCCGGCTCGTGTCTCAACAAATAGCTTCGGATCATCGCACCGGGTCGCTTTTAGGTCGCTTCTACTATACTGGCAAAAAGCAATGTGTCCGTCGATATATAGGATATATAGGTCATCCCCGGAGATGGCAATGCTCTTGGATCGATCGAGAGCGGCAGGAATTTGCTCGGAAAAAAAGAAACTGGGGCCATCTGGAAACTCCCAATCAGAATTCCCTTGGTAATACCACACCGTTCCCCCCACAGCATCCAACACATATAGAGCATGATCGAAGACAGCCACCGAGGTGATCTGCTTAATTCCTTGATCTGGAATGACCAAAGACCCTACCGCCGGTTCACTGCCCGGCGAACAATAAAGCAGATGGGCGTTTTCATCGATCGCCATTAGGGTGGCTGAGTTGTTGGTTGAGCGAACCAACGGAATGATCTCAACCAGCCTGCTTACATCTGTAGAACTACCATCCTCATTGCTATAGGCCCCTGCCCCGCACTTGAAACTTTGATCTATATCATAAGTTGAACCGTTGTAACTTGCCCTAACCACCTTATTTGCCACGGCATCTAGGAAGTACAGGTCGTTATCACTTGCCACCATTTTTTGAATATTCTGCGGAGACGGGATAGCCAAGCTCATGGCGGGAACGTATTTTACCCGAATGATCTTGTTGATCTGATCCAGCTGGGATTGCGCCATTTCCTTGAGCCCGGTAGCCTCGGCATCCAATTCGGATGAGCTCAACTCAGCCTTCTCGATCCAACTCAAGGCAGATTGCCAATCAACTCTTCTCACTTCTTCATTCGCTTCGAGATTCGCTTTGGAAATATCCTCTTTTGCATGTTCAATATAAACTGAATACTTGGCATCGTAACCAATGTTAGAATAAAACACCTGGGCGATGACGAATACCAAAATGGGCAGAATCATGGCGATTGCCATACCGGTCCGCTTCGATGCCAGCTGGATCGGCTGATCTAATTCGCCGGTTGGAACCACGCTAAATAAAACAGATTCGATCTGCCTCACAATTTTTTCTTTAAATGAGCGGGCTTTTTGAAATACACCAAGCACCAAGCCGGCAATTTCTGAGATGGTAGGCGAATCACTTGTTCTGCGTCGTTTTTTGTGGTTTCCAATTTCAGCGGATCGATTGCCTGCACGAGAAGTCACCTTCACAGAGTCTGTGCTGGTTGGATCTCCCGGTTCCAATGGCTCATCCCGCACTCCAATTTCCTGGTAGGGAGGTTGCGCAACAGCAGGTTGGGTGGAATCGCCGTAGTTGAGCAGCAAGCCAACAACATTTTCGCTGGTAACACCTAATAATCTTCTTTTAATATTATCTAATGCCGTACCTGGCCGGAAACTTGCTACCGCCTGTTCCCATTCTTTTGGCTGCTCTACAGTTACCAAGAAGGTATCGCCTTCTTCTAGTTTTGCCTGGGAGAAATACATTTTGGGTGTCGGCGAGATCCCTAAACCCTTGCCGGCTAAGTTAGGATCATAAAAGGTTTTCGCCTCCGAGCCAAGTTGGTGTACTATGGTTGGACCTGACTGTACTATATAGAGGAGGTTGCCCCGTAAATTACACAGTACTACACATCCAAAGCGATAATTGCCTTTGCTGGTTGAACGCATATTCTCATCTACCAAATAGGTGTTAAATTTTTCAACGACCAATTTTAGGGCAAAGGTCAACGAACCTAGGGAGTTATAAAAAGTATTAGAAAGGTCCTTTGCTAAGGGTTCGGGAGAAATCGTATCAGGCGAGGCATTACCACTGAACATCATATAGATCAGTAAATTGTCTTGCTCTCTGCCTCGCTCAACATTTTTTGGGGGGTCGAATACAAAAACATAGGAACTTGGATCAGTTTCCTTGCCATTCTCACGCTGAAAATTTAAAAACTGTATCTCAAATGGTTTCATATGTTTTTCTAAGATTATACTGGTAAAATTTTTTTGGAAAAAACCTTATTATGAATTTATTATCACACAATAGTTTTGAAAAAATGGCTGATATTTCAGCCGAGTGGAACAATCTGCTCACCAAATCAATTACCAACTCCCCTTTTCTCCGGTTTGAATTTCAAAAAACCTGGTGGCAGCATAAGGGTGGGGGCGAATGGGAAGACACCTCTGAATTATTTGTTGTCGAAGTTAGAGATGGAAATGAACTACTTGGGATCGCCCCCTTCTTTCTTTCTGGTGGATCACCAAGCACGCTAGCCTTGATTGGAAGCACTGAAATATGCGATGTACTCGATATCATCGTTGAACCAGAGAACCACGAACGGGTTCTAAAAGCAGTTTTGAGTTTTGTTCAACAAGAACTTGGTTCGAAGTTTAGCCGATACCTCTTTATAAACATACCGGTCGCTTCACCAACCCTATCGGTTGCTCAGGAATTTTTTAAGGATCAGGCGAGCAGAGTGGAGTTGGAGAAATACCAACCGAGCCCATATATTCCACTCTCCACTGATTTTGAGAGCTACCTTTCGGGTATCGATAAGAAGCAAAGACACGAAGTTCGGCGAAAAATCCGCCGGGCAGAAGAAAGCGAGCGAGGAGTTCGCTGGTATTTTATTGAAACAAAAGAAACGCTTGATCAGGGTATTGATTCATTCTTTGCCCTCATGGTTGGCGATCCTGGCAAGGAATCTTTTCTTACGCAAAAAATGCGTGAACAAATGGTCGCGATCGTGGAAACCGCTTATGAAGCTGATACCCTAAAATTCGCCTTTTTAGAGATCGATGGCGAAGTAGCGGCAAGTTACCTTAATTTTGATTACAACAATAAGCTCTGGGTATACAACTCGGGGTATGACCGTAAGTTTAACGAACTTTCAGCCGGCTGGGTGCTTTTAGGGTATTTGATCGAATGGGCTGCCAATAATCACCGTACAGAATTTGATTTTATGCGCGGGGATGAAGATTATAAATTCAAATTCGGCGGCATAGATCGGCCTGTAATGAAATTGACCATCTCACTCTAAGCCTGGTGATACATTATCTTCATTTACGGTATCATTATTAAGAACAAGGTAAACATCTCTTTGGAGGAAAAATGCAGATCGACATCACAGAGCAAATGCTTGAGCTTATCAGGTTAACATCCACTAACCTTCCACCCGACGTGGAAGAGAAGATTCTTGAAGCTCGCGAGCGAGAAACAGAGGGATCGGCAGCCAAGGGTGCGTTCGATACCATTCTCAAGAATGTAGCCTTGTCTCGAAAACAATCCACTCCCATCTGCCAAGATACCGGCACACCCATCTTTTATGTTTATTATCCTGAAGGGTGGAGTACGATAAAGCTGCGAGCCCAGATTCGCAACGCGATGGTGGAAGCCACCAAGAAAAACTATATGCGCCCCAACGCGGTAGACGCTGTGTACGATAAAAACAGCGGCAACAACCTTGGGGGTGATGATTTTCCCTCTATACATTTTGAAGAGGTGGAAGGAAGCACCTTGACCATCGAACTAATGCTCAAAGGCGGCGGGTGCGAGAACGTTGGCGCGCAATACTCTTTGCCTGACAGCAGGCTAGGCGCTGGTAGAGATTTGGCTGGCGTACGTAAGGTGGTGCTCGACGCAGTGCAAAAAGCCCAAGGTCAGGGATGTGCACCCGGAATTCTCGGAATAGCCATTGGCGGTGACCGCGGCACATCCTATGCCAAATCTAAAGAAGTGCTTTACGACAAACTCGGCACTCGGAACGCGGACGAAAAACTCGCCGCCCTCGAAGAACGTCTTACCGACGAAGCAAATACCCTCGGCATTGGTCCAATGGGCTTTGGCGGTAAAACCACCGTTATCGACACCAAAATTGTCGGTCTTCATCGCTTGCCGGCTTCTTTTTATGTTTCTGTTTCCTATATGTGTTGGGCTTACCGACGCCGGAAATTAGTGATCGATGAAAATTCGATCACATACTCTTGATCGAATCTTCTTTAAGCTATTGGAGCCACCCATGAAATATTTAACTCTTCCGATCTCAGATGAGACCATAAAAGATCTGCATGTCGGCGACCCCGTTTTGCTCAGTGGTGTTATGGTAACCGGGCGAGACGCTGCTCACAAATGGATGATCGAAACGTTCATTAAAAAAACAAAACCTGCCTCTGCTGAAGATCTGGTGGCTTATGAGGACCTAAAGAAATTGCTGAACGGGTCCGTCATTTATCACTGTGGTCCGGTAGTTTCGGGCTTAGAAACAAAAGAATATAAATTTGTTGCAGCTGGTCCAACCACTTCCATACGCGAGGAACCTTACCAAGCGGATGTGATGCAGCATTTCAATATCAAAGGCGTAATTGGCAAAGGCGGAATGGGGAAGAAGACCCTTGAAGGCTGTCAGAACACCCCTGGCGTTTATTTCCACGCTATTGGCGGCGCCGCGAGTTTCATCGCCCAATCTGTTACTAAAGTATTAGGTGTATACAAATATGATTTCGGCGTGCCCGAAGCCTTGTGGGTGATCGAAGTTAAGGATTTCCCGGTGGTTGTAACCATGGATTCACACGGTCAATCGCAACATGATGTGATCGAGAACAATTCGCGAAAAATACTGGACGAACTCATAGCTAAACCGTTCTAACCTTTCATAACGTAGTTAGTAAGCAAGTTGGAGTAAATAATGGAATTTCGAAAATACACAAATCGCCGCTATCTGGATCAGATCGAAAAAAAAGTGGTCGTTTTTGACGGAGCAATGGGCACCAGCCTACAGCTGCAACAACTGACCGCTGATGATTTTGGCGGAGAAGCCCTGAATGGATGTAACGATTACCTCGTTATTTCCTACCCACAAGCTGTTGAAATTGTTCATCGGTCTTTTCTTGATGTTGGCGTTGATGTGATCGAAACGGATACTTTTCGCTCAAATCGCCTCACTTTGAGGGAATATGGGCTTAGTGACCGTGTTCTCGAAATTAATAAAACCGCGGCGGTCTTAGCAAAAAAACTAACCAATGAATACACCGCAAAAACTGGCCAGCCTCGCTTTGTGGCCGGCTCGGTTGGCCCAACCGGCAAACTGCCTTCCGCCGATGACCCGGAACTATCAAACATCGGATTCGATGAATTGTTAGATATTTTCCGCGAACAAGCGATTGGTCTGATTAGCGGCGGGGTTGATTTCCTCATTATTGAAACTTCGCAAGATATTCTCGAAGTAAAGGCGGCCATACAAGGTTGCCAAAAAGCCTTTGAACAAACCGGCGTCTACCTCCCCATCCAGGCTCAGGTAACGTTAGATACCTCTGGGAGAATGCTGCTCGGTACCGATGTCGCCACCGCGCTAACTATTCTCGAGGGCCTCCCCATCGATGTGATCGGCCTCAACTGTTCTACCGGCCCAGACCACATGCGTGAACCAATTCGCATTCTCGGAGAACAAGCCTCGCTGCCTGTTTCCTGCATCCCCAACGCCGGGCTTCCCTTAAATGTGGATGGCCAGGCGGTTTACCCCTTGGAACCGGAACCCTTTGCCAATGCTTTGATTGAATTCATTGACAAATACAATATCTCTGTCGTTGGTGGTTGCTGCGGAACCACACCGAAACACCTGCAGACCCTTGTAACCAAACTAAATGATCGGCAACATCCCCCTAGACCCGCTTCACCGCTCGCCCGATTATCGTCTTCCATTTCTGCTACCAGCATGAAGCAAGAGCCAGCGCCCTTGCTGATCGGGGAACGCTGTAACGCTCAGGGAAGCCGAAAATTCAAACGCTTTTTGCTCGAAGAAGATTATGACTCTATCTTGGAGATCGCCCGAGACCAAGTGAACTTTGGCGCTCATGCCTTGGATATTTCATGCGCGGTCACTGAACGCCCCGATGAACTCGAATTAATGCGAAAAACCGTGAAGAAACTCACAATGGGTGTTGAAGTTCCCTTAGTAATCGATACAACCGAGCTCGATGTTCTGGAAATTGCCCTAAAAACAGCACCAGGACGTTGCCTAATCAATTCCACCCATCTTGAGGCTGGCCGCGATAAAGCGGACAAGATTTTTGCCCTTGCAAAGCAGCACAACGCCGCGGTTATTGTTCTTACCATCGATGAAAAAGGTATGGCGAAAACAGCCGCCAGTAAACTTGAGGTAGCAAAACGGATCTATGATATCGCGATCAACGAACACGGCCTAAACCCTTGGGATCTTGTGTATGATGACCTTACCTTTACCTTAGCCACTGGTGACGCTGAATTTTCTGATTCGGCTATGGAAACCATTGAAGGTATCAAACTGATCAAACAGAATCTACCTGGTGTTTTCACCTCCCTGGGAGTTTCCAACCTTTCCTTTGGTTTTGCCTCACAGGCCCGCCCGCCCTTAAACTCGGTGATGCTCTATCACTGTGTTCAAGCTGGCTTGGATATGGCGATCATCAATCCCACCCATGTAATGCCGTACTTCGATATTCCCAAAGAAGAGGTCGCGTTGTGCGAGGACTTGATCTTCAACCGCCGACCCGATGCCGCACAACGTTTTATAGAATTCTATCAAAGCGTCACCCCGCAAAGTGAAGACCAGAATAGAGTTGATCCTACCGAAGGTATGACCCCCGAACAACGAATTCATTGGCGTATCGTTCACCGTCATAAAGACGGCGTTGAGAACGACATCGACGAAATCATCCAACAAGTTCCAAATTGGCAAGTGCGTTCAGTTCAACACGAAAAAGCGGTCATTACCCTGAACCAAGTTCTATTACCCGCTATGAAAGAAGTTGGTGATAAATTTGGCGCCGGTGAGTTGATACTTCCGTTCGTTTTGCAGTCCGCTGAAGTAATGAAAAAATCCGTCTCCCACCTCGAGAAATACCTCGACAAAGTGGAAGGTGTTACCAAAGGCACGGTAGTGATCGCCACAGTTTACGGCGACGTGCATGATATCGGTAAAAACCTGGTCAAAACGATCCTAGCAAACAACGGTTACACCGTGATCGACCTTGGCAAACAAGTGCCCGCCGATACCATCATTGAAGCCGCCAAAGAACATAAGGCTACCGCCATTGGTTTATCAGCCCTTTTGGTAAGCACTTCCAAACAAATGCCATTGATCGTTAATGAAATGCAACGACAAAAGTTGAACATCCCTATTTTGGTTGGCGGGGCGGCCATTAACCGTCGCTTTGGCAGACGCATTCTTTTCACCGAGGATGGCTCTTCCTATGAACCTGGAGTGTTCTATTGCAAAGACGCCTTTGAAGGACTTGAGACGATGGACAAGCTGATCGATCCCGCTCAAAAACCAGCCTTTCTAGAGCAGCTCAAACTGGAAGCTGATATGGAGATGGGTCGCGCAACCAGCTCAGCACCTCCGGAAACAACGTCCCAACGATCTACAATTAAACCAGCTCCAATAACTCCACCAAATAAATGGGGCGTCCGAGTCGTAAAGAATATGCCGCTTCAAACAGTATTCCAAAAACTCAACATCAATGAATTGTTCAGACTCTCTTGGGGTGCTAAGAACTCACATGGAGACGAGTGGGTGAAGCTTCAGCAAGATTTCAACCAACGCCTTGAAAAAATGAAGAAAGAAGCACAGAATGAAGGATGGTTAAAACCACAAGGTGTCTTTGGTTTATTCCCTTGCCAAGCGAATGGCAACGATCTATTGGTGTACGAACCAGAAAGCTTGAAGGGTACCAAGAACATTATGGCAAACTTCTCGTTCCCTCGCCAAAACGCTGATCCTTACCTCGCCTTATCAGATTATTTTGCATCGGTAGAATCAGGCGTGATCGATGTGCTTGGGTTGCAGGTAGTGACCGTCGGCCAGGAAGCAAGCGAGCGATTTGACAAGCTACAAGCCGAGGGAAATTATACGGAAGGGTATTTCACCCACGGCTTAGCCGTTCAAACCGCGGAAGCTTCTGCTGATTTTCTTCATAATTTCGTTCGCAAGGAAATGGGCATCGCCGATGGGCAGGGCAAACGTTATTCCTGGGGCTACCCCGCCATCCCTGAGCTGGAAGACCATCGAAAAGTATTCGATCTTCTTCCTGTTGAAAAAGAACTTGGAATGACCTTATCGGCCGCCTATCAGCTGATCCCCGAACAATCAACCGCCGCCATCATCATCCATCACCCAGAAGCACGCTATTACAGCACCGGTGAAAGCCGTGTTGACCAGTTGATGAAATAAGGAAGAATGTCTGATTTTTTTGAAAAATTAAAGAAGTCCCCCCTGATCGCCGATGGAGCAATGGGGACTATGCTCATTTCAAAGGGTATTCACCCCGAGATTTGCCTCGATGAGCTAAATATTAGTAACCCATCGATCATCAAAGAAATTCACAGCGAGTACATTGAAGCCGGCGCGAATATTATCCTTGCCAATACATTTAGCTCCAATCGCTTCAAGCTTGAAAAATATGGGTTGTTAGGCAAAATTCAGGAGATCAATACGGCAGGTGTTAATAACGCCCGTGCCGCCGCGAATGCCTCCGGTAAAGACATCCTGATTGCCGGCGATGTTGGCCCCTTAGGGGTACGATTAGCTCCTTTTGGTCGGATCCAACCGGAAGAAGCCATGGAGGCTTTTACTGAACAGATCGAAGCCTTGGTTGATGCCGGGGTAGACTTGATCGTGATCGAAACGATCACTGATCTACAAGAAGCCAAGATAGCGGTAAAGGTCGCCAAGGGACTTACCAAAAAACCGGTAGTTATTTCCGCCACCTTCACCCGAGATGGGCGTACACTCTTGGGCGATACCCCCACCCAAGCCGCCAACATACTGGCCGAAACTGATGCCGATGTGATCGGGGTAAACTGCTCTGGCGGGCCAACCCAATTATTGCGTATCCTGACCCAAATGATCCAAGATCAACCATCCAAGAAGTTTTGGGTAAAACCCAATGCTGGTTGGCCAGAGATCGTGAGCGGGAGAATGATATACCCCGCCGAACCGGATTATTTTGGCAATTATGCCATTTCTTTCAAAAACGCTGGCGCTTCCATTATTGGCGGGTGTTGCGGAACTACGCCAAAACATATTGCCGCCATTTACGGAACACTTCAACAAGAGCCCGCAGTTTCCAATTCCGCTAAAATAAGGTTTGCCCCAATCGAACCGACAAACACCGAGTTTGAAGCGGAACCGCCGACCCAACTGAGTCAAAAATTATCCGCCGGCAGGTTCGCTATTGCCGCTGAAATGAGCCCGCCGCGAGGGTTATCTGTTCACAAACTTCTCGCCGGCGCAAAGATCTTAATTGAAGCCGGTGTGGATGTGATCGATGTCAACGATAGCCCTATGGCGCGTATGCGAATGTCCGCTTGGGCGGTCTGCGATCTCTTACAGCAAAAATTAGGCGTCGAAACCACCATCCATTTCCCAACCCGTGGACGGAACCTGATACGTATACAGGGCGATCTATTAGCTGTGCACGCCCTTGGCATCCGTAATATCTTCGTTGTGATGGGCGATCCCGCCTCCATAGGTGATTACCCAGATGCCACAGATAATTACGATATTGTTCCTTCGGGCTTAATTCAACTCATCAAGCACGGCTTTAATACCGGTCGTGACCATGCTGGGGCAAACATCGATCAGCCCACTAATTTTTTCGCAGGCGCGGCTCTAAACTTGAACCCAAAAGACCCGCAAACCGAGATCAAGAATCTGAAACGAAAACTTGCCGCTGGTGCGGATTTTTTCCTTACGCAACCAGTCTTTGACCCCGGGCAAGCCCGGCAATTGATCGAGCATTACGAAGTAGAAAATGGTCCGGTTGGTAAGCCGATCTTAGTAGGGATCATGCCGTTATTCAGCGAGCGACACGTCAATTTTCTACATAATGAAGTGCCAGGTATTACCATTCCACAGCCTATCCGCGATCGAATGAGCCAAGCCGGTGAAAATGGCGTAAAAACCGGCATACAGGTCGCCAAACAATTAACAGATGAGATCAGAACCTTCGCGCAGGGCGTCTACATTATGCCGCAATTTGACCGCTACGATGTTGCCGCTGAGATCGTAGAAAATATACGTTCGGCAGATTGAAACGAGGAAGTATGACAAATGCCAACCAATTGCTTGTGATCGATATCGGGAATACCAACCTAACTATCGGTTTATACAAAAAAGATGAATTATTGTGGCATTGGCGCCTCGCGACCGACCACAAAAAGATGCAGGATGAATATGGCCTACAATTATTGGGATTGCTGCAACACGCTGGGGTTCAAAAAAACCAACTAAAAGGGATCGCGATCTCTTCGGTCGTACCCCAACTCACCGGCAAAGTTCGGTCTGCCAGCCTGCAGTACCTTGGCATTGAACCAGTCATCGTTGATTCAGGGATCAAGACCGGTATACGAATTCTGTATGACGACCCTAAAGCTGTAGGCGCCGACCGGATCTGCGACGCGGTAGCAGTGAAAAAATTGTACGGCGGTCCCGCCTGCGTGATCGATTTTGGCACGGCGACCACCTTTAACGCCATCAACGCTGATGGTGAATATTTGGGCGGGGCAATCACCGCGGGGGTAAACCTAGCGGCAGAAGCGCTATATACCTATGCGGCGAAACTCCCGAAGATCGATATCCAACAACCCCCCAGTGTAATTGGCAGAAATACCGTTTATGCTATGCAATCGGGTTTGTTGTTTGGGTATGTCAGTATGGTTGAGGGGATGGTAGAACGATTCAAAAAAGAGCTTGGAACCGATACCAAAGTGATCGCGACCGGCGGTTTAGCCGAACTGATAAGCCAGCAAACCGATGTGATCACCCACTTTTCGCCATGGCTCACATTAGATGGTTTGAGAATGATCTGGGAAATGAACCAACTAAAAGCATAAGGTTTTAACCCCAAACTACCTTCGTAATGCTCGTCAGGTATAATCAAGCCCGTGAAAAAGTTATCTGTACTCCTTCTCTGTGTTTTCTTAATCTCTTCTTGCGCTTCGTTTCCCGGCAGCGCCCTTTTGGCTACCTCAACAGAAACCGCCACATCTGTTCCCCCAACCGAAACCCCCATCCCTTTCGCGATCAGCGTCAATGGGCTTACCATCACCAAGGGTGAATATTCTGGGGAGATCGAACGCTATCAAGCCAGCCAAACAAAATTAGGCGGCAGCAAAACCACCGAGGAAGTCGTGAAGTTGGTTCAGGAAGAACTGGTATCTCAACTATTGCTGGCACAAGGCGCAAGTGAAGCCGGCTTTGTCCTCACTGACGCGGACCTGCAAAAGAAGATCGATGCCCTAATCGCTGAACTTGGCTCGAAAGAAAAAGTAGAGGAATGGATCACCAACAATTTCTACACCGATGAGACCTTTAGAGAAGCCCTGCGGCGGAACGCCGCGGTTGCCTGGATGCGAAATTCGATAGCCTCACAAACCCCGATAAGCGCCGAACAAGTTCACATTCGACAGTTGTTGCTGTACGAAGAGCCGACTGCCCAATATTACCTGAGCCAATTGCAAGCCGGCATCGACTTTGATGTCCTCGCCACCCAAATCGAACCCGTTACGCGCGGCGATATCGGCTGGTTCCCTAAAGGGTATATTCCGGACCCAGTCATTGAAGAAGCCGCCTTCGGGCTCGAAGTCGGTCAAACCAGCCCAATTATCACTGGCAACTCAGGGTTCTACATTCTCAAGTGCTTGGATAAACAACCTTCTCGGGAATTATCCCCCGACGCGCTCTCAGTGATGCAAAAACTCGCTATTGCTGATTGGATCAATACCCAAAGATCAGCGGCGAATATCCAAATAAATCCATAAAAAAACGAGGCCGATGGCCTCGTTTTTGTTTATTACACTTCAATATTCCAATGTGAGTATTTTGGAACTCTGCCGTGAACAACTTCATTAAACAAATGTTTTAGTTTTGCTGTAATAGGACCCATAGCACCTGTACCAACGATCCGATAATCTATCCTGGTAACGGTTTCTACTTGCGCGGCAGTTCCAGTAAGGAACAGTTCATCGCTCAACATGGCCTCGGTTCGATCTACAGATCGCTCGGTGACCTTGATGCCCAATTCTTCACGGGCTAATTCGATGATCGTTTTACGGGTAATGCCTTCCAATATATTTTCATAAACGGGTGGGGTGATCAGTTCGCCATCTCGAACGATGAAAACATTCATCGCTGTACCTTCCGAAACGTGTCCATTCTGATCTAGCACTAAGGCTTCGTCGAAGCCGGCGCGAATGGCATCTGTCTTGATCAAGGCGGAATTGGCGTAAGCGCCGCTGATCTTACCGCGGGCTGGGATAACATTATCATCAATGCGCCGCCAAGAAGAGATAGTTACATGGGCAGAATCTTCATTTTTGCCATAATGACCGAAGGGAATCGCAAAGATAGAAACTTCATCGCGAAGGTCGTGCAAGCGAACACCGATACCGGGATCCGCCTTGTAACAAAGTGGGCGAACATATACATCAGTTCCGAAGTTTTCTTTTTGTAATAACTCGATCGTCAGCGCTGTGAGTGTGTCTGGCGTGTGAGGCAATTCCATCGCCAAGATCTTGGCTGCGGAAAGGAATCGTTTGTAATGATCCTTTGGACGGAACAGGAACAACTTCTTCAGATCATCGTTCCAATATCCACGGATACCCGCAAACGCGGCGGTGCCATAATTCAAGCCATGAGCAGCGATACTGATCTTGGCATCTCCAAATGGAACAATTTTTCCCTCAAAATAAGCAAACTTACTATCACTCATAGCTTCTTCTCCGACGAAAATTATTTTGAATTTCTGGTTACTTTAGTTCAGCCCTTGCGCGAACATTAAAAATTTCATTTGCGGCAAATAATTTCTTTAAAGGTTGTGCTTCTAATGCCATGATCCTACCATTTACAAAATAATCAAAATCAAAATCAGTCATCTCACCGGCGGATTTACCGGGGATAGGTAGTAATCGTGCTGTGAGGGGTTTGTTCAACCGCAGCGACAACGCTGCGATATCCAACAAAACCGCCGCTATCTGGTCAGGCGAGACATCACCAGGCAATGGCACCGTATCCAACCCGCTTCCACAAACCGCGGAATACATCAATAGGTCTTTTACAGTTAGTACGCCATCGGTTGTATTTTTTGCCAGCGTAGTATCTTCCAGAACAGGGAACATTAACCCAGTAAAGCCTACGCGCGGGATCTCGCATTGATCTAGGGTGCTCGCTAAAAACGCCGCGGCAGCCAAGGATCCGTGCATGCCTACCATTGGTACACCCATTTTTTCCATTGCGGTTCCAATAGAAATAGAATCTTCGGGAAAAGGAGCCAAGGAGAAATCGATCCCGCCGAAGCGGATGTTAAATCGATATTTCAAGATATCGGCGGCGGCAGTTAGTTTGAGGCTGACAGCTTCGATCTCGGAGATCAATTTTTGTTGGCCATCATTCAAGTCTTTGGCATTATCAAAAGCGGAAACAGCCAAATCCGCTGCTTCGACCGCAATCGCGAAAGTAGGGGAATCAGAATTATGGTACGCCGCTGGAAAGAAGGGGGAACCAGCTGGAACGTTAGCAAGCGCGGTAAAACGCAGGTTGGCAAACCCATCTTTTCCGATCTTCGAGTTATCGACGATCATTTTAGCGGTAGAGCGGGCGTAACGTAGGCTAATTCCATCCTGCTTATTGGCTATCACACCTGAAAAAAAGATGTTCTTGGAAACGGAAAGTGCGTCGGTAATCAATTCATACGATTCAGGAACGTCGTACATCGCTGGTCCCAATGCGGCATAATCGATGCCATGGGTAGCTAACATACCATCCAGTTTTTGGGCAAAACGGGGCAACAATCCAATCATGTCCGCTCCTAATATGGAGGGGAATGGGGTGCTGGCAATTCGGGTTGTTTGAACCTCAAAGCCGGCCTTTTCGAATTCATTTTTCGCGGTGAATAGAAATAATCCCGCTTCCTGCAATTTCTCTTCTTTAATTGGCCAGCCAACATTATAAAAATAAGTAATTGATCGAATCTTCATTAGGAAACACTCCTTTGCCTCAGAACCTCAAAAAGAATTACCGAACCCGCTACGCCGGCATTCAATGACTCTATTTTACCGTTCATTGGAATATTCAACTTGTGGTTAGCCAAATTCATTGCCTGAACTCCCGCCCCATCGGCTTCCCCGCCAATGATGATCGCCATTGGCTGTTTAAAGTTCGCCTGCCAATAAACCAATTCGCCATCGGCAGAAGCTAAAAAGACAATGAATCCATTTAATTTTTGCGCGATCTCTTCCCATATCATGGAAGTGATCTTGAGCTTAAAATGAGCACCCATACCGCTTCGTAAGACCTTTGGCCCAAACGGATCGGTGGTTTCGGGGGGAATGATGACATGTTGTACGCCAGCCGCTACCGCGCTTCGCAGCAGAGTACCCAAGTTACCCGGATCTCGAATCTGATCTGGGATGAGTATCAGGTTGTCTTTCAAATCGATCTCAGGTTTTGATGGTAGAAAATGAACCACTGCCAATAATCCTTGGCTTGTTTCGGTTTCACTGATCGTTCGGAAAACAGAACCATTCACTTCTTCGGCGTCGATCCCTTCAGCGATAATCCGTCCGATCACTTTTTGGGCTTTGTTGGAAGCCTCGGAGCTATATAGCACAAAATCGATCTCAAAATTCGAGTCAAGTGCTTCCTCGACCAGCCGTACTCCCTCAATAAAAAAAAGGCCAGCTTCTTTACGTTCTTTCGCGCGGCTCGATAGAGAACGGATCAATTTTAGTTTTGGATTGTGTGCCGAGGTAATCATCAATTTATTCCTGTTTTAAGCGCCAAACTGTACCAAATATAAATTCACATCATGATCAGCGCCTTGCATTCTTAGTGACCGTTCAAAACGCATTCCTAATTGGGTAAGGACTTTGATCGAGCGGTGGTTTTCATGATTGGCGATTCCACAGAGGCTATCCACTTTTAGCTGAAGCCGGGCGTATTCTTTGCAGGCGAAAGCAGCCTCAAAGGCATAACCTTGCGCCCGAAAAGCCGGTAAAAAAGCATAGCCAATATCGATGGTTGGCAAAGTTTCCCTGCGAATGAGGCCACACATCCCGATTGGCACACCCGTCTCGGTTAGGGAGACTTTCCAAAGGCCAAAACCGTTTTCGGTGTAGCTTTTCATTGGTCCGGAAGTAATGTACCCCTCCGCATCGGGAATGTTCCTTACCTTTTTATCGCCGATGAAGCGAATAAAGTCGGGATCATTTATCAACTCAAGAATGAAACCCGCATCGGTTAATTCAAATTCTGAAAGTGTTAGCCTTTGGCTAGAAAAGGTCATTTTGGTTGGTTGCTTTCGGCAAGAAAATTCTTTAGTTGTACCGCGGCATCCAATGGTGTTGGGTCGATCCCGTAAGCAACGGCAAGATAATAAGCCATATAATCACCAAAATGGATGGCTGTCCACATATGCTCCAAGGGAGAGGATCCTTTGGCGGTAAAAACATCAGTGTTCAGACCTTCCACTATGTATAGCCGTCGGGTAATTTCACTTCGGAGCTTGTTTCGCGGGTGATCAAAACTGGAGGTTAGAAACATCGAAAAGGTCCTTGGTGATAACAGCTCTTCGCTTGGATTAAGAATGCCAGAGAGAGTATTGTGGTCCGCCTCAGGAAGAGCTTCAAAATTTGCCGGCGCTTTTGCCATTTCATTGATCTGGGCTTTCCAACGCGCCGCGACAACAGACAGCAATCCCGCGCCAAAGATAGTGACCCATCGGCCAACCAGTTGCCCGGCATAGCGTTTTGCTGGGTTATTCGGGGCGGGAATCTCCGGAAGATACGCTTGTTGGGCTGCCTTCATTTCAAGAACGGTGTTTTGCAGAAGGGTCGCTTGGTCTTCGATCAAACCAAGCCGAGTGAACAAAGCGAGTAAAAGCCCGAACGAGAAACCTATTGCTGCTCTCGGTTGTCCGCGATGGTCAAAAAACCAGGCGGGCAGGGTTTGGGTTTTCGCCATTTCAAGCAATTTACCACCCGTTGCCACCACCATGCAAACGCATCCCGCCGCAATGGCAACCTTCAAGGAATCAATGGTTTCTTCGGTATTTCCTGAATGTGATGTGGCGATGAATAACGTGTCTGACCCTTTCGCGAAAGCGGGCAAACCATAATCTCGATGAAGCAGAACCGGCACCGAGCAATTTGAAAGAGAATAGCTGCGCAATAGATCAGCGCTCAACGCGGATCCCCCCATCCCGCTGATCACAACTCGGCTAATTTTGTCAATTTTGGGAAGGGAATACGATGAGCCCAGGTTCCATCCAGCCAGCAGCTGGTTCGGCAGATCGTTGATGTCTTGGATCATATTTTGCGCGTCGATCGAACGTATTAAAGATAGATCGTCTAAATTCATTGGGTGTTCCTTATTTTTGGTTTTGTTTTATTTCTAAAGCCATCTGATACAGAACACGGCGCTCATAGCCTGTGCTTTTCGCTAATTCACTAGCAACTTCTTTGATCGGTTCACCTAACTCTAAAGCTGCTTGAATGAGAGAAATAATCTTTTCCTCAGATAATTTTTCTTGCCCCAAGGTCGATCGACCCTCCAGAACAAGGACGATCTCGCCTTTTGGTTCTTTACCAACTTTTTGGATCACTTCAGAGAGAGTCCCTCTGATAACTTCCTCAAACTTCTTGGTTATCTCCCGAGAAATAACCACCCTTCTATCTCCAAAAAAGTCATACATATCCCTTAAGCTGGAAACAAGGCGATTTGGGCTTTCGAGAAAGATAATCGTGTAAGGATGTTCTTTTATTTGCGTGAAGATCTCGTTCCGTTCCCCTGTTTTTCTCGGTAAATACCCTAGGAATAAGAAGGAATCCGTTGGCAAACCTGTGGTGGATAATGCGGCGATGATGGAAGATGGGCCAGGAATGGGGCTAACGGTAAAACCACACTCGATGACATACTTGATCAACTCGTACCCCGGGTCATTGATCGTTGGCGTACCAGCGTCAGATACCAACGCTACATCGCCCAATTCCAAGGCATTTTTAATCACATCAAGTTTTTGCAGCTTACTATGCTCAAAGTAACTGGTTAATGGCGTGTGAATATCAAAATGGGTCAGTAACTGGCGGGTGTGCCGGGTATCTTCAGCGGCGATCAGCGATACCTCTTTGAGAATACGCAGCGCACGCAAGGTAATATCTTCAAGATTGCCAATTGGGGTTGCGACGATATAAAGGATTCCCATAGTTTGATTTTATCGTATTCTGAACGGCTTGCTAAACTCGCTAAGCACAATCCTTAGGATTGCTCAGACTTAAATTGTGTTTCATAGAGCTGCGCATAGAGGCCATTCATAGCGATCAATTCTTGGTGAGTCCCTCGCTCTACGATCTCGCCGCGGTTCATCACTAGGATCTCATCGGCCGCCAAAATCGTACTTAACCGGTGAGCGATGACGATCGAGGTTCGCCCCACCATGATCTTCTTCAAAGCTTCCTGGATCAAGAACTCGGATTCACTATCTAAACTACTAGTTGCTTCATCTAATACCAATATTTTGGGATCTTTGAGGATGACGCGGGCTAAGGCTATGCGTTGTTTTTCGCCACCGCTCAAACGATAGCCGCGCTCGCCGACGATGGTGTCGTAGCCATCGGGCAAGCCCGAAATGAAGTCATGAATGTTCGCTACTTTCGCCGCCATCTCGATCTTCTCTTGGCTGGCTTGCGGGAAGGCATAGTTTATGTTGGTCCGGATCGTATCATGGAACAAGTAATTTTCCTGGGTTACCATTCCAATCAAGCTGCCTAGAGAACCAAGGGTAACATTTCGTAAATCAATTCCATCGATCAAGATCGAACCTTCGGTTGGGTCATAAAGTCGTGGAATGAGGTAGGTAGTTGTCGTCTTGCCCGCCCCAGATGGCCCCACCAAAGCAACCAATTTTCCTGGCTCCGCTAAAAAGGAAATGCCAGCCAATGCTTCTAACCGCGATTGACTTGGGGGAGTAATTTCTCCGACTTCTTCTTTGGAGGGTTCTTCTTTAGCGGCTGCGCCTGTTTCACCACTTAGAACTGCCTGAACCGAATCCATTTGGCCATACCTTTTAACCTTGCTTAGTTCCTCGGCGCTTTCGGTAGAGTACGAAAAACCAACATTTCTAAATTCAAGCTCGCCTCGAATATTGGTCAAAGCGATAGCGTTTTCTTTTTCAACGATATCGATCGGCAGATCGATGATCTCGAAAACTCGCTCAAAGCTGACCATACTCGAGCTAAAATCGACCGGAGCATTCGCTAAACCCTGTAAAGCACCATAAAGCTGCTCTAGGTATGCCCCAAAGGCAACGATCGTTCCGATCGTGAACGTTCCTTTAATTACGTAATACCCGCCCATGCCATACACAATGGCCGTGCCAAAAGCCCCAACCAGGCCAATGACTAGCATAAAAATGGTACTGAACATTGCCCTTTTGATTCCGATCAACCGAACTTTATTCGCCCGCGACTTAAAACGAGCTTCTTCATCTTTTTGCCGGCCAAAAAGCTTGATCAACAGTGAACCACCAATGTTCAGAGTTTCATTCATATGCGCATTCATTTGGGCGTTGTTTTCCATCGATTCGCGCGCAATCTCACGCATTTTACCGCCTAAAATTTTCGATAATACGATAAAAACGGGCAAGATCACAATACCGATGAGCGTTAGCTGCCATTGCATTGATAGCATCACCGTCAAAATAGCGACAGCTTGAATTACGTTTGTGACGATGGAAACGATGGTATTACTGATGGCGTTCTGCGCGCCAACTACATCATTGTTTAGCCGGCTCATCAACTCACCGATACGGGTGTTCGTAAAGAAACGAATACCCATCTGTTGCAGCTTCGCATACAAAGAAACCCGCAGGTCAAAGATAACGCCTTCTCCCACTTCAGAGTTTAACTTGCGTTGGTAAACCGAGATGACGCCTTTTGTGATCGGAAGCAAGAATAATATACCTGCTGAAAGCAATAGTTTATTCAGATCTTTTGCGGGCAAAACCACATCGATCAAGTTTCGAAAGAGGATCGGCGTAAGCAGGGAAAGGAAGGTTGTTACCAAAATTGCCGCCAGCATACCTGTTAAAGAACGGATAAAAGGTTTGGCGTAGGCAAGGATCCTAAGCAATAATTGCCCGGTGATCTTAGCTGGTTTATCGTTGCCCGTTCGCATTTGGGCGTGAAATGAACTGTTTTGCATAAGGCAGGGAGACTCCTGATTGAAGATGATTGTTAATGGAACTAGATGGTACTCCTAATTCTATTACCATAGTGACAGATTATGACCCCAATTGTTATTTTATATCCCTTGGGATATGGCGAAGTTAATGGTTTAATCGTACCTTATGGAATACATCACATCTCTACGAAAAATGATCGGGCACCAACCGATCTTGATGGTTGGTGTAACCGTTTTGATTTGCAACAAACTTGGACAACTTTTGTTGCTTAAAAGAACCGATAACCTATGTTGGGGTCCTCCCGGCGGCGCGGTAGAACCTGGCGAAAAATTAGAAGCCAGCTTACGGCGGGAGATCTTAGAGGAAACAGGTCTAAACCTCGCAAAAATAAAATTGTTCGACGCTTTTTCAGGGCCCGAGTTTGATTACACCTACCCCAACGGGGATGAAGTGTATAATGTCATTATTGTATACAGTTCTCGATTGGATGACCATATTAACCAAACTATTGTCCTCAATGAGGAGCATTCAGAATGGAAATGGTTCGATCTGTCAGATCTACCTTCAAGTATTAGCCCCCCGATTGTTCCAGTAATTGAGAAATACATTTCTAATGAACGTTAGGTCCAAAGGAGACGAAATGGAATTACAAGGCGTTTTTGCACCGGTTGTTACCCCCTTCGACAACAATGAGGATATAAATTATCCAGTACTAGAAAAACTGATTGTTTTTCTGATCGAGAAAGGCATAACGGGTTTTGTTCCAGGCGGCACCACCGGCGAAGTATACGCATATTCAGACCAAGAACGGTATGACATTTTTAAATTCTTCAAAGAATATTCCAACAACAGAGTGCACCTTATGGCGGGAGTCAATTCAGGAGCAACACGTGATGTGATCAAAAATGCTCAGCTGGCTTCCAAACTAGGTTACGATTCCCTTATGGTGGCTGTTCCCCCTTATTCACGACCAAACCAACAGGAATTGCTCTCCCATTTCATTGACGTTGTCACTTCTGTCGAACTCCCCGTGCTGTTATACAACTTCCCATGGCGAGCCGGCACGGAAGTGGGCATGGACGTTTTAGACGGACTAACGAACTATAAGAACGTGATCGGCTTAAAAGAAGCCAGCGGCGATTTTTCCCGAATGTTAGAGATCAAATTCCGCTATGGGGATCGCTATCAAGTGGTTTGCGGGTCAGATGATCAGGCATTCGACTATTTTGCCTGGGGAACTAAATGTTGGATCGGCGGCGCGGCCTCCTGCCTTCCTGAGCAGCATGTCGCTGTGCTAAACGCAGCGCTCAAGGGCGACCTAGTAAAAGCCCGCCAGGAAATGGAAAAGGTAATGCCAACCCTTAAGAATATGGAGAGCGGCTCATACACCCAAAAAGTGAAGTATGGCTGCGAATTACGTGGCCTTAAGGTTGGCGCTCCGCGTAAACCATTGCTTGCTCTCGCCGAAAGCGAGAGACCCGCGTTCGAAGCACTCTTTAAGAAAAGCATTCAAGCCTAGGTCCACGATATGATCAAAGTTCCCTACCTCGATTCACACACTGGCGGCGAGCCAACCCGGCTTGTTGAAATGGGCGCGCCCGACCTTGGGAATGGCACGGTTGCTGATAAACGAGAGGTTTTCAAACAAAAATTTGATTCCTTCCGCTCAATGGTGCTCAATGAACCACGTGGATCGGATGTGATGGTTGGCGCGTTATTAGTAAAACCCTCCCTCCCCGACTGTGACCTTGGTGTTATCTTCTTTAATAACGTTGGATACCTTGGGATGTGCGGTCATGGAACGATCGGCTTGGTGGCAAGCCTTGCTTACCAAGGCCGTTTAAAACCAGGGAAAGTAAGGATCGAAACACCAGTTGGCGTTGTAGAAGCTGAATTACATCCCGCGGTGAACGATTCCTACGCCAACCGAGTTTCCGTGCGCAATATTCCTTCCTATCGTCATCAAAAAAACATAGCCATTACTGTAGAAGGAAAACAGATCCATGGGGATGTAGCTTGGGGTGGAAACTGGTTCTTTTTGGTGCAAGATCACGGCCTCGCTGTTGAAATGAACAACCTTGAAGCCCTAACCGACCTATCCTGGAAGATCAGGGAAGAACTAACTCGCTTGAAGGTCACAGGGAAAAATAGCGCAGTGGTGGATCATGTGGAACTTTTTGCCCACACCGAAGCCGCGGATAGCAAGAGTTTTGTCCTTTGCCCCGGCAAAGCCTACGATCGATCCCCCTGCGGAACCGGCACAAGCGCAAAACTGGCCTGCCTGGCAGCAGACGGAAAACTAACTCCCGGCCAAACCTGGCGCCAACAAAGTGTTGTTGGCAGTATTTTTGAAGGGAAAGTGGAGTTGTCGAAGGATGAGGTAGTACCAACCATCACCGGTGAAGCGTGGGTGATGGCTGAAGGCAATTTGTTGATCGACGATCGTGATCCTTTTAAGGATGGAATAAGGATGTAACTATGGCAACGAAAACAGATGTTCTCATCATTGGCGGCGGATCTATTGGGCTAAATACAGGCTATTATCTGGTTAAGTCTGGTAGAGAGGTAACGATCATTGATCAGAATAAGATCGCTGACGGCAGTTCAACGGGCAATGCCGGCCATATTGTGCCAAGCCACATTGTTCCATTGGCAGCCCCCGGAATGGTGATGCAGACCTTCAAATGGCTGTTAAATCCGGCGGCAAGCCCCTTTAGTATGAGGATAAGCCTTGATCCTGATTACCTCGCATTTTTACTCCGTTTTAGCCTTGCCTGTTCCGAAGCCAATGTAAAAAGATCGATACAACCCCTTAAAACCTTAGGTTTGCTCAGCTCCTCAAATTTTGAAAAGATCATTCGAGATGAAAACCTTGACTGTGACTATCGCCAAAAAGGCCTCTTATTCCTATATAAAACGGAAGCAGCATTCAATGGCGGGAAACATGAAGCCGAGATCCTGCACCAGAATCATATGCCTGCCGAAATTCTCAACCAACAACAGGTTCGTGAACGCGAACCTCTTTGCCGCGAAGATATTATCGGTGGTGTTCATTTTACCGGTGATTCCAGCTTGAACCCTGGTATTTTTCTAAACCAGATCGCCGAGATCTTGCGTAAAGCCGGAAGCCAATTATTTGAAGGCGAATCCGTTTCCCATGTTGAAACCAGTAATGGCCGCATCACAAAGGTAATAACGAATAAGCACGAATTTGAACCTGAAGTGGTAGTACTGGCCGGTGGTTCTTGGTCGCCTTTATTTGGTAAAAAACTACGACTAAATATTCCGATCCAACCAGCAAAGGGGTATAGCCTTACCCTCAAAACCAGCGGGCCAGTTCCTCAGGGTGCCTTACTGCTGGGTGAAAAAAGAGTTGCCATCACACCACTCGGCGGAAAAATTCGCATCACCGGCCGGCTGGAATTGAGCGCCTTGGATACCGGCGTTGATCAAAAGAAAGTGGATGGTATTGCCAGTGCTCTGCGTGACTATATCGCAGTGGACAGCCAAAGCGAAGTCATCGAGACGTGGGCTGGTCTGCGTCCAACCACCCCGGATGGTGTTCCGATCATTGGTAAGCCAAAAAACATTTCCAATCTGGTGATCGCGGCTGGCCACGCCATGCTTGGTTTGTCACTCGGCCCTGGAACAGGTCAATTAGCCGCAGAGATCGTGACAGGCAAAACCTCCACAATCGACCTAAGCGGTTTCTCACTGAACCGGTTTTAATACTTAATGGAAATTCACCGTTGGGAAATTTTATCATCCACCCGGCCATATCAAAATTTGCGGGTGGATGAAGTGCTGCTCCCGAATGGGAAAATAGTGCAAAAATTGATCCATGAATACTCACCGTGGGCAACAGTTTTGGCGATCACAAAACAGAAAGAAATCGTTTTAGTTCGGCAATACCGCCACGGGGTACAAGATATCATTCTCGAATTTCCCGGAGGCATGATCGATGATGGGGAAGACCCATTGGATGCCGCTAAAAGGGAATTATTGGAGGAGTCGGGGTATTCCGGTGGAGAGTGGATCCTAGTAGGCGCGCCTTCACCAAACCCAGATAACCATACCAACCGAATTTATTCGTTTGTAGCGCAAAACGTTGAACTAACCACAGAACTGCACTTTGATGAAGATGAAGAGATCGAGGTCGTGATCAAGCCGATCGCCGATGTGATTCAAATGGCGTACACCGGGGAGTTATTACAGGCGATGCAAATATCCGCTTTGTTTTTGGCGTTACCCCATTTAAAATAGACATATGAAACTAACCCAGATCCCATTCTATTTAATGGCCGTGTTTGAGCTTGGCGCGGACCAAGTATTCTACAATCTTTCTCATAAACTGGGGCTGCATTCAGGATATTATCGCTTTTCCAGTTTGTTTAAACCTAAACTAAAACCCTACTCGGTCTCTTTTGATAGATTACCAGAACCAACGAATAAAACAGATATCCTTGATGTGATAGGCAAGGCTGGTTTTACCACTCTGCTCGAAGAAGCGGATATTATTGCAGATGGGAAATTTCGGCAATTTGGGGATGCCTTTGTTCCAATTCAGTTCAATAGCGGCCAACAAACCCTTCATTGGGTTGATATTGAACTGGGCAAAGCAAAATCTACCATCCATCCCGAGGATATAAAGCTTACTTGGGAACCCTCTCGGTTTGGATGGGCATTGGTGTTAGGACGGGCATATTTTCTAACCAAAAATGAGAAATATCCCCAACAGTTTTGGCGAAAAATCGATACTTTCCGTAAATATAATCCTGTGAACTTTGGCCCCAATTGGTCCTCGGGGCAGGAAGTCGCTATTCGGCTGATCAATGCGATTTGGGCTGCCTCTTTGTTCAAAAACGCGTCTTCATCACAAAACAGGTTGGAAGACCTCGCTACCACAATCGAACAACATGCCTTTCGCATTTCCCAAACCCTTGCTTATGCCCGCTCTCAGAACAATAACCACTATCTCACTGAATGCGCCGCACTGATAACCGCTGCTCTGGTGCTACCTACCCATTCCTCGGCAGATCGCTGGTACCAGCAAGGCTGGGCTGGGTTTCGCTGGTGTATCAAAACTCAGATCGATGCAGAAGGCGAATACGTTCAACACTCCACCAATTACCACCGCCTTATGCTGCAAGTTTGCCTTTGGGTTTTTTCCATCGACCCTTCTAAGTTTGACCTGGGAATTGTTGAACCATTAGCAAAAGCCAGCCTATGGCTCGCTAACCAATTGGATGAAACGTCCGGAGGTGTTCCAAATCTTGGCGCGAATGATGGCGCGATGCTTTTCGCCTTACAATGTACTTCCTTTAATGATTTCAGGCCCATTACCCAAGCCGCGCTAAATGTCTTCACGAATAATTCGCTTCCTTTTGGTACCTGGAATGAAATGTTGCTCTGGTATGGCTCTAAGACCAACCCGAACAATTCCCCCTTCCTAAAACACTCAAATGGTTTTCTCCTTTCCAATCATGGTTGGTGCTCCATTAGAACAAAAGCCTACCAAAATCGACCTTCTCATGCCGATCATCTCCACGCAGAAATATGGTGGAAGGGCCAAAACATCGCGCTCGACGCTGGTACCTATAGCTACAACTCTGCTTACCCGTGGGAAAATTCCTTGACCACCACAAAGGTGCACAATACAGTATTTGTGGATGGAATGGATCAAATGGATCGTGTGGGGAAATTTTTATATGCCAACTGGGGAAGATCAAAGGTACAAAAACAGGATACCGCGGAAATTGTAGCTGATACAACCGCCTACAACAGAATCGGTGTAAACCACACCCGAACGAGTCAAGTGGTACAGCCATCCGGCTGGAGGCTAATAGATCATCTCACCCCAAATGCTACTAACAAGACCCATCGGTACAGCTTGCATTGGCTGTTGGCAGACCTTGATTGGTCAGAAAAACACGACCAAGGGCTTCAACTCACAAACCGATCTACCCTTGGTGAAATCGCGTTGACGATCACAACCTCGCAGACCATTACCAGCTACTCTCTTGTCCGCTGTGGCGTGGTGCTTGCAGGCGATCTCCACTGCCAACCTTACGAAGGACGGATATCCCCAACGTACTTCACAAAAGCCCCCGCATATTCCCTAACCGTGCCCATCGAAACCAATGGAAGCTGTGATTTCACAAGTTTGTTCAGTTTCCAGGTGGTATGATAAGACCTTCGGAAAAATATGCACATACTTCTCATCCACCAAGCCTTTGCCTCTCTCGATGAAGCTGGCGGCACTCGTCATTACGAATTGTCCAAGTTTCTGGTAGCGAATGGCCACCAAGTAACTGTCATCGCCAGCCCGGTTAGCTACTTAACCGGCGCCGCTTCCCTCAAAAAAGCTGAAACTGTGGATGGTATTAGGATCTTACGGGCTTACACCTACGTTGCTTTGCACAGATCCTTCGTCCATCGTGTTTTCTCATTCATAAGCTTCATGGTGTCCTCCTTTTTAATTGGATACCAGGTGAAAGATGTTGACATTGTTTGGGGAACTTCGCCGCCAATTTTTCAAGGATTCACCGCTTGGTTGCTAGCCCGTGTAAAAATGGCCAAGTTCTTGTTCGAAGTAAGGGATCTTTGGCCGGATTTCGCTATTGCGGTTGGCGTTTTGAAGAACCCGATCCTGATAAAATTGTCCTTTTGGTTAGAAAAATTCCTTTACCAACACGCCGACCAAATGATGGTAAACAGCCCCGCCTATGTGAAGCACGTCCTTTCACGAGGATGCAAAAATGTTGAATTGATCCCGAACGGCGCGGATCTATCCATGTTTTCTGAACAGGATGACGGGAGTGTTTTTCGCCAAAAGCTTGGCGTTGACGAGAAATTCGTGGCGGTGTACGCTGGCGCGCACGGAATTTCGAATGACCTGCAAGTAGTATTGGAGAGCGCCGCCAAACTAAAGGATTATCCTCAAATTCAGGTCGTTTTTGTAGGCGATGGAAAAGAAAAAAGCAATCTTCAACAAATTGCCGCGATCCAGAATTTATCGAATGTCACCTTCGTGCCATCAGTGCCAAAAAATGAGATGGCGATGATATTGGCCGCTTCACAAGCTTGCATCGCAATATTAAAACCTTTGGATGAATACAAAACCACCTACCCAAATAAAGTATTTGATTATATGGCGTCAGGGAAACCGATCGTTCTCGCGATCGATGGGGTGATACGAGAAGTTGTTGAGGATGCCCATTGCGGTACTTTTGTGGAACCCGGAAATGCTACCGCGCTGGCAAATGCCGTAATCTCACTTTATCAACAGCCTCAATATGCCGCTGAACTCGGGCGAAATGGGCGGAATTACCTTCGAGAACATTTTGACCGCCAAATATTGGCTGAAAAACTACTAAAACTCATTGAAATAATCTGATCAAGAAATAGTATTTTGTGGAATTAAATTACCTTGCGTAACTTATTACATAGTTTTTCGATTATTAGGCTATACAGCAAGTCTTAAAAAGGAGTAAATAAAAAAATGAATACTAAAGTTATGTTCTTTATCTCAACAGCCTTAACCGCCTTCGTAGTAGCTACACTCTACGGCGTTGTAACCAAAATTTCCAGCAATCCTGTCGATGTACAGGCTGCCAAGCAAGAATCCGCGACCCAAGTAGTTGAAGCTACCGTTGCGCCCGAAATTCTTGTCGATACTACAGTCATTCCAGCTACGGTCGTTCCTCAAGAAATGTCCCATGATTTGGCCGCATTACTTGCTTCCGACGCTATCAGCCGTCAGGATGTTTATAGCGTTGAACTTAAGACCATCGATGGTGTTGAAGGATACGAAGTTATCTTTAGCTCCAACGATGTCGTTTTCATTGGTTTAGACAAACAAGTAGTATCGATCTCTGCATTGCCTACGTCCGTTGTTTACGTTAGCTCCGCACCTGTTACTGTTGCAACAAATGGTAACAATGGCGGCGGCGGTGGCGGCGGCGGTGGCGGCGGCGGTGGCGGCGGCGGTGAAGACCACGAAGATGAACACGAAGACGAAGACGAAGACGAAGACGACGATTAGCGCGAAGTTGCTCACTTA
>CAZSLN010000009.1:8724-52981 GCA_964607645.1 uncultured Anaerolinea sp. | reverse complement strand
AGAAAAGAATTGGGCGTATTCAAGACTTTTGGTTTTTGCGTTTGTTAGTTCATTTCGATCGGAGACGTACAGGCTTAACAACCTTGTCAGTTCGTCAATATCTCCGACCTGAAATAGATCGCCATTTTCGCCCCTCCACACTAACTCAGGATTGCCACCGGCGTTGCTGAGAACCATGACTAAACCCATACTTAATGCCTGAACACCAACCACAGATAATCCCTCCGAACTGGAGGGCAGAACGAGTAGGTCGTTGTCGCAAAACGCTTCTAAAACTTCTTCTGGAGTCACCCACCCTACCAAATTGAATTTCTCATCCATTTTTTTGGAGGAAATCATAGCTTTTGTCTTTTCAAATAACGGGCCATCCCCCAACATATTGCATTTCCAGTTTAAAGCTTTCATTCGGCTGAGTGCTTCAATTAGATGTTCGGGATTCTTTTGGTCAGTAAACCTGCCCGCGAAGATCAGCTGAACCGGATCCAAATCCGAAGGTGGCTGCAATCGTTTTGGAAGGTTTAGTAAGTCAACCCCATTATGGATAACATCGATTGGCACATTGTAATGTTTTAGAGCTAATTGTTTCGTGAATTCACTAACCGCAACCACCCTACTGGCGTTTTTATAGATGGTGTGAGTAAATGGGTAGATCCAATGAAACCATTCGTCGGTCTTTGAGGGTACAGCTCCTGGGACGTCGCCAAGGTGAACAGTTAACACGTAAGGGATTCGAAAAATACTAGAAAGGCACATCGCTACAGCGCCAGCCGGAACAGCAAAGTGAGCGTGGATAAGGTCTGGTTTCCATTCTTTGATGATGCGGACGCCTCGGAAGAAACTGGCTATGTTGAATAATGCCATATCCAAAAAACCAGCTTTATACGCTGATTTTCGCATTGTTCCAACCCGATCGACCGTAATAAACGGGTTGGATACATCTTCTTGAACTCCGGCAATGGTAGTAGTAATGATGTGAAGTTGATGCCCATGCCGCGCAAACCCCAATGAGAGGTCCTGCGCAACCTTCCCACCCCCACCGCCCACAGGCGGATATTCATGGATAAGCACGAGTATTTTCATTGTTCCAATTCCCGTTTGGATGGATCGTCTTGTGGAATTAAGGTAGTGAGCCAAAGAGCGCCGGGAAGAGTGGAAATAATCGTAATGATGCGGGTGATCAAGGCTAATGTAGAGGCTTGTTCAATCGAGACCCCTAAGGAGGTATACAAGGTAGTATAAGCCACTTCGCGCAAGCCAAAACCATTGATCGAAATAGGGATAACAGATAAGAAGTAAGAAACAGTTTGAACCCCGATGACGTGCCAGTAATTCACATCCATGTTGAGAGACCGAGCAAGGATATAAGTGCCAGCAATGGGTAATAAATTGGATGGCCAGGCAAAAAGGAACGCTTTAAGAAATGAAGCAGGCTCTTTTGACCATGTTCGTATTGCTTGGAGAGCCTTTGGGAAGTACTTTTCAATAATCTTTTGAAGAGGAGCGGGCAATAGTAGCCCTGAAAAAGAAAAAGCCCCACCCCAGGCAAAGATCTTGGTAAGGGTCATGCCAAATATAGTAATAGGCACAGGAACAAGAAATGCCATCGCGGACATATTAATGATCCTATCTAGGACGACCGACCCAATAGATAAATTCTTGCTTTTTGTGTAGGGTTGAATGGCGAGCATCCGAAAACCATCGCCGCCGATCGTGGATGGAAGAAAGTTGGAGGCGAAACTTCCGCCGAGAGAAATTTTAATAGCTTGCCAATACGGCACCTTTACGTCTTGCGCCCAAAGAAGAGAACACCATCGTAAGACGTTGAATCCGTATGAGGAGAGCGTGAGCAAAATGGCAAACACAAAAATGAACCAAGGTATATGGGAAACTTTTTGCCCAACTTCCACCCAGTTTTGGCCTCTGATTATTAGCAGGAATAGAACCGTGCTAACGATCGACCCTATAACTCGAATCAACAAACCATACTTGTTTTTCATCGATGAGCCGGCCTTATTTCACCAATTCATTGATGGATTCAAGTAATTCTTTGCTTTGTTTGGCGTTATCGGAGTAATAAGGGAGAACGAATTTGTATACAGGAATAGTGCTCAGAATTTGTTTGAGCTGATCCTTTTCCAGAGAGTACCATTTTTTGAACCAAGATTCAGAGTATTTGCCAGACTTTTTCATCAGAGAGATAAAGTGTCTTGCTTCGTAAAAATTCATTTCGATCAGTTCTTCAACCGCCAGCTCTTTGTTGGTGATTTCTACCAACTCAGGCTTTGATATTTGGTCTCGTTCTAAGAGTAAAATGGCAGCCGGGGTGGCAGTATCGGCGATCTTTGTATTTGGCCATAACCGGTTCGCGCTGAGGCGAACTGGCCATTTTATTCCTTCCATAGTTCTTTTTCGTATTTCACCAAGGAATTCAAGCTTAATTCTTTCCCAAGGAGTTAACCTAACGCCAACCTCGGGTACCCAACTTAGCAAGTCTCTGTATAAATGTGACCGTGTTACATATGCCTTACTTTGAGAATCTTTTAGGAAGATGTAATCATCCGCGTGGATTTGCCAACCATCATTAGCGGATAGGATGAGAGAGGTAGTTGTAGTTTTACCAGCCCCGCCCATGCCAGAAAAAATGACACTTTTGTTATTCTTCGCGACTGCGCCAGCATGTAATAAAATGGCGGAGTTATTCGCCGCCAACCACCGAATGCCAGAGTGCAGCAACATATGGTGGGCAATTGGAACCGCCATCCGATTACCGTAGATGGATAAGCTAACTTCGGTATCACTTAATTCACAGTCAAAGCCAAGGTTGGCTAGCAATTTATGGCGGTAATGGGTGAACGAAGCGGGTATCTTTTTATTGAGGTAATACGACAATTCTACGGTCGGCAAAGCGCTAATATCATCGGAGGTTGTGTGATACCGATACTCATCTTGGAAAAAATCATTCGCAAAAACAGAATCACAGGTTATCGATGCTCCCGCGATATTATGAAAATTAAATTCTAATTTTTCTGTTTCCATTAAGGACAATCTCCAACGATATTTTTTGGCACCAAAACTGTGATCTTGCTTTCTTCAGCTTCAAGAACAGTGATCAATTCAGGGGATGTTTGTAGCACAACCGGTTGATAGTAACATAAAATTTGTTGTGAAACAGCAGAATTCCAAACATTATTTTCTTCAAAAAACAAACCTTCTGTTTTTAATCCAGTGTTCAGTTTGCCGGTGACAATCGCCGAAAATTGGTGTTGTTTAAGTTTGGAATAAAAGGTTTGTAAGTAAGGCTGATTGTCCGACATCGCCATTTCCATCAAAGTAACAGCTTCGTATTCATTTACGATCGGCACATCGATCATACCAAAAGTTAGCAAATGTCGTTCGTTGATGAACAATACATCCCCATTTTTCGCGGCGGTTTCAGTAAGGGTTTTAAGGGTGCCTAAGACTCTTTGGTTATTTTGATTATTGAATTTGAGAAGTGGTTTAATGGCTGGAATCAAAAAAACGATCGGTAACAGCAATCCGACCACCAGAACCGGCCACACAAGGATGGGTTTTTCAGAGGGAGCGTTCGTTTCTGTCGCTAGGTTTCCCGAAACGGATGATAAACCAACGATCACCAATAACACCGCGAACGCATCCATATTATGAAGATCGCCACCCCCACCGATCTTAATACTAACGACCAAACCACCGATGAAGAGAACAACCAAAATAGCGATGATAGTTATCGCGCGAATTGGGTGGATATTTTTTGCGTTGCGAGCAAAGTTTGCGATGAAATGGAATAGGATCGGGAAACTAACCAATAAGACCCCGGGAAGGATACCAAACGCATAAGAGCTATTGGGTAACAACCGATCCCATAATAGAGCTGATGAAAAGCTAGATGAAAAAGAGGCAGCGTTGACGGCATTGCCCGATAACGTAATGTAGGCTTGTTGCGATAAAAACGCTGTGATCACGCCGATGACAAGGAAACCGGCTGGTTTGAGTAGATACCGGAAGGCATTTTTATTTTTAAAAACAGGCACTTCAAACAAATAAAGGACCGAGATAATCATAGCCGGCATAGGAAACCAGTTGATGCGGCTGATCCCTGCCCAAGCGGATGCGAGGATCAGCCCGGCTAAAGTTTTAAAGTTATTTTCTTTATCGGCAAGCAAAAGTGGAATGAAAACAATGGGATGGAGATGGTAATAGACCCCTATGCGGAGTAGGAATAGGAAAATGGAACCAGTTAAGATTGCTTTTAGGTATCGGTCAGCGTTGATCTTTGACGGTTTAGAAAAAATTCGATGGACGATGCAGAGAGATGATATTGCAGTTAGACCAATCCATAAAATCGATTGCCAAACACGGCTAACAAAAAGACTGTTTTCCGAAAAGAAGAAGGGGAAGCTTTGTAATAAATATCGACTGGGATGCAAAATAGATAATGGCAGATCAGAGCCATAAAGTTTTTCAGCCACAAAGAGAGAAGCATAATAATATCGGCTTGTTTCGGACCAACCCAACGAGAACGGATAAAAGTTCACCACTTGAAAACGGGTGTAAACCTCGTACACGACCCCGCCAAGAACCAAGAAAACCCCAAAACTCTTTTCCCAACTAGAGCGAAGAGCGATCATCATAAGCCAGCTACCCGCTAAAAGAAACCACCAGATAAACCAATAAAACAAGATGGTAGTAAGTATTGGGTCTTGGGTCGATTTTTTGATCACCTCACCAATGTGCAAAGAGATTTTTAGCCATGGGATGAGGACAATAATGAGGACAGAAAGAGTTAGGGCAAGAAATCGAAAAGCGTTTGATGTAAAAACTGGGGATGAACCAACATGATCTAGAAGTCGAAAAAATGGTTTTTCGAAAGCGGAGTTAATTTTTCGACCCTGTGTGATGAATAAAACGCAAGTCAGAATGACACAAACATACAGCAATCCCGGAATAGCCCAGACCGAACGCCATAGAACAATTTTTAATTCAGCCCAGCGTTGGATAGAAAAAAACAAAACCACTAGGTTGATTGCCAGGGTTAAGAATATATTGATTAACCAACTGGATCCTAACTTGGTTCTGTTCACGGGGTTTGCGGATCTTTTCGATTCATTTTTGCCAATACTCCGGGAAGTGTGAATGCGCCTGGCAAACTTACACCCATCATGATCAACCTGTGAATAACCGCTGTGCTGGCCGCTGTTGGTACACTGATTCCGCCGATATTGGAAAGTAGAAAGGTCACGGTTAGTTCTTGAACCCCGTACCCATTGATAGAGATAGGAACCAGTGAAACAAAATATGCAAGGCTGGATAAGCCGATCACCTTCCAAAGTGGAAGATGTTCTCCTAAACCAACGATCAGCAAGTAAGTAGCGGAGAACGAAAAGAACATATGGATAAAGGCAAACGAAAGAGCAGCGACCAGAGCGCCTGGTTTTTTAAGCCACAAGGAAAACGAACTTAATGTCTTTTTGACGAAATCCATTCCTTTGGCGATGAAACCACCCATAGCGAATGATTGTCCAATAGCGCTGACCCCTAGGAGTTGCCATAAACCAAGGGGGGCCGCTAGCGACATACCCACCATATTGATGACCCTATCCGCGGCAATGGACGCTAGGCAAAGAGCGTTATCGTAGCCCAATTGAATTGCCCCCGCTAATCGGACCACATCCCCACCGATGGTGGTGGGCAAAAAGTTGTTTGAAAACAAGCCCATAAAGACGAGTGAGAGGGTTTCCTTAAAACTGATATGTATTCCGCCGGAACGGAGCAGAACGTACCAGCGAGCAGTAATAAACATACGCGAGGCAACAATGCACAGAAAAACATACACCAATGTTTCAAGTGAGATCTTTTTTAAAGTATTAAGAACTTCTTGTTGGTCGTTTTGTGATATGAGGAAAATGAGTAACCCTAAGGCAAGCAAAGTTCCCAAACCCCGTAGGAGGATGGAGAGATTTTTCCGAAACCAGTTTTTCATGTTATTGCCCTCAGATCAACCCTCTTTACGGGTGATCGTCCTGATAGTGTAAGTCGGTTTTTGTTGTGATTCGTGATACGTTCGAACCAGCAATTCTGCGATCAAACCCATAAGAATAGCCTGAAAACTGGACATTGCGGCCAGTGTGGAGATGATAAAAATGGGGGAGGTGAGAATATCGACCTGAAAAAATAATTTACGGACAAGTAGGAATAAAAATCCAATGATGCTGGCGATGAGTAAAACGGCACCCCCGCCGCCAAAAAGATAGATCGGCTTTTTTGAAGCTTTGGTAAGAAATTGCACAGCGATCAGATCCAAAACAACTTTGATGGTTCTTTCAAGGCCGTATTTGCTTGCGCCAAATTTTCGGGCATGATGCCTTACGGGAACTTCAAGGATCTTTGCCCCAACAGAATTTGCGTAAACAGGAATAAATCGGTGCATTTCACCGTATAGTTTAAAACCAGTGATCACTTCCCGTCGATAAGCCTTTAAAGTGCAGCCATAATCGTGTAAATGCACGCCAGTAACATTTGATATCAGCCAGTTCGCCATATGAGAAGGCAAATTTCGGGTAATGGCGTTGTCTTCGCGATTCTTTCGCCATCCCGAGATTACATCGTAGCCTTCATTCAGTTTTTCCAACATCATAGGGATGTCGGCGGGATCATTTTGTAGATCCGCGTCTAGAAAAGTGATCACATCCCCTTTGGCGTGATCAATGCCGGCAAGTATGGCGGTTGTTTGTCCAAAATTTCGGCGGAATTCAACCACAACTACGTGTTCTTGGTCTTTCTTGTAGATCTCCTGAAGCTTTCCAACACTACCATCAGAAGAGCCATCGTCAACGTATAACACCTCCCATTTTACAGAAATGGTGCTCATCGCTTCTGTAAGAGTTTGGTGTAATAATTCCAGGCTTTCGGTTTCGTTATAAACCGGTATAACAATTGAGAGATCCATTACTTCCTCCGGTACAGATATAGCTGTGATTTTGGTTCGCACGTTTGAGGTTCAGATGTAAAAAGAAGGTCAAAGCTTGTAGAAGTGTCCATTAGTTTGTTAACCTTCTCGATGTTATTTCCTTGAGACAAAATGAAATCCGTCTGCGTAAGCCATTGTTTGGCCAAAGACTCATTCCACCATCCATATTTTAAAAGAGCATCATCCTCGTTGCTGATCCTGAAGGAGTACCCGCCATTCAGTTGCGATGGGAAGATGGTTACATCTGGTAAATATGCCAAAGTAATCGGAGAATACCCCGCCCAATAAACTGTGGAATCCTTTGGTATTATAGCGGATAATTCTAAACCGGTTTTTTCGTAGGAGTCAACTACATTGGTGTTACAGTCGTATGCATTGTAGTAGCCAGAAAATAGGGTGGTAGGCGATAAAAGACAGCCTACTATCAAGATAATGAGAAAGATACTGCTGATGGTGAATCGGATATTTCGCTTGAAAAAAAACAAACTACATAGCATTAAGATGGTTACTAATACCAGAAATAATAAAACAAACACAACTGGCAGCCAGGTATGAAACAGGCGCAAAACATCAATTTTATCGAGAGTAAATTTATTGGCAACCAATTGCCAAAGTTGAGTTTTGTTAAGAAAGGGTACCTTTAGATTTAGGACGTCCCTGTAAAAATCATCACCTAATAGGGTTAGGTAGCTATCTTCAGCGCTATAAGTGATTCCTAATACAACAAAGATCCCGGCCGCTAAACCAGTAAGGTTGCCCCAAAGGCTTTTTGTTAGATCCCAAGAAGGTAAAGTGATCGCGAGGATCAATAAACCTAAAATTGAGTAGAATGCGGTATAGGTTGGGAAACAAAACACGCAATAATCATTGAGTAAGGATGCCCAAACATGAACAAAGAAGAAAATGATTAATAGGATACTGAGAAAACCAACCACCTTAGTAGAGTGGCTTTGATCAAGTTTATTCTTCGAAAGAAAAAACCAAGAGGCTATAGCTCCAAGTAAAGAGGCAAAATGAAAGCGGAAGGCGAGGAAGAAACTCGCGACCCGAAAACCAAAGGGGTTGTCGGGATTCCAGGTTGGAACCGTCTTGGGTGGAAACCATTCTTTCAGGAAGGGGATCGGTATCCATTTCACCCATATTTTGAGTATCTCAGGCCAATAAGCTATATGGCCCCCGCCAAAGAAAATCGCCATCCCTGCCATTGACCATAAGGTGGAGCGCCATCCCTTTTCCCAAAAAACATAGAGAAGTGTAAGTGGCAAGATGGGCAGCATGTTTATGCGTACCATCACGATCAGGCCCGCGAGCACCCCCCCTGCAAAGACCTGCCAATCTTTTCGGTCTTTTCCCAATGTGAACCATAAAAAGCCGATCAAAAGGAAACTGGTGAGACCTTGTGAGGTGCTAACAGAATAAATTTTTGTTGTAGCGGGGTTGAGCGCAAAAAAAATAGTGATCAGAGCGGCAACCCACCTGTTGCTAAATCGGTAGGAAGTTGCCCATAACCCAATAAACGTCATGATGCCTATAATAAAAGCGAAAAAGCGTCCGGTTCGCAAACCCGGTCCAAAGAGTTGTTCTACCCAGCCAGGGATTAAAAAGGCAAAAGGCATTTGGTTGGTCCAAGGTCCGAAATCTTGAAAAGGGGCGTATTTGCCGGAGCTGAAAAGAAGCCCTTTAAATAAATACAATCCCTCATCGAGCACGGATATCTGGTTTTGACCAAATTCCCATAATTGAAAAGCGTAGTAAAGAAAAGCAAGCGCGGAAAGAGCCAACGGCAAAGCCGTGTATTGGGTTATTTTTTCTTTGAAGACTCGCTGAGAGATCATGTGTGAAAAAACTCCTGAGAGATATTTTGGGCTCTCAGGAGTGAATGAGTTTATTTTGAAAGATGTTGAAGGTCAGATTCAACCATCATTTCAACGAGGTTTTTGAAGCTAGTTGAAGCTTGCCAGCCAAGCTCAACCTTGGCTTTGGTTGGGTCAGATATGAGCAGGTCAACTTCTGCGGGGCGGTAGAAACGAGGATCTTGGACCACGTAATCCATATAATTTAAGCCAACATAGCCAAATGCTAGTTCGCAAAACTCGCGAACAGAATGAGTTTCACCGGTACCGATCACAAAATTATCAGGAACGGAGTGTTGCATCATCTTCCACATCGCCTCAACATAATCGCCAGCAAATCCCCAGTCGCGTTGGGCCTCTAGGTTACCTAAGCGAAGTTCCTTTACAGTTCCCTTTTTGATCTTGGCAACAGTATTAGAGATCTTGCGGGTAACGAATTCAAGGCCGCGCCTTGGGCTTTCGTGATTGAACAAAATGCCAGAAGTGGCAAAAATATCAAAAGACTCTCGGTAGTTAACTGTGATCCAATGGCCGTAAACCTTGGCTACACCATAAGGTGAACGAGGGTAAAAAGGAGTGGATTCTTGTTGGGGTACTTCTACTACCTTGCCAAACATCTCACTGGAGGACGCTTGGTAATATTTAACTTTTGAATTGACCTGGCGAATCGCTTCGAGCAAGCGGGTTACTCCCAGAGCAGTTACTTCCGCGGTAAGCAGCGGTTGTGACCATGAAGTGGGAACAAAAGATTGGGCTGCGAGGTTATACACTTCATCTGGTTTAAACTCCTCCAGCAAAGACACCATCGATGATTGATCGTGTAGGTCTCCCTGGGTGATGATGATGTCGTCTTGGATCTTTTCGAGTCGTTCCATGGTAACCGTGCTTGAACGGCGAACCATACCAACAACCTGATATCCCTTACTGAGAAGGTTTTCCGCGAGGTACGAGCCATCCTGGCCAGTGATCCCTGTGATAATTGCGACAGGCATTTTATCTCCTTAGATACTTTCTTTTAATGAACTTCAATTATAACCGAGTTGAACTCTTTCTTTTCGCAAACAATAGATCACCAAACAAGACCACCACTGAAAGGATGATGGATAAAAGAATAGTATTGCGGATGCCGAGGTTATAGCCAAAACCGGCATATCGCCAAGAATACCAGTGGCAGAAGACCATTAGGTTGATAACCTCAACAGCCAAGATCTTCTTCAGTACACTTGGATGCATGGTTCGAGCGTTGGTGATGGCCAAGGTAACCAACAACAGGATCAATGGCAGGAGTATGACGCGGTATCTCGGATTATCCCACTGGTCTCCGCCACCCCTCAAAGCTGAAATAGAACACCACAGAATAGTAACGAAGAATAACCATCCCCATTGTTTTTTATTGGTCTTTTTAGGAATATGGTTGAGCGCAAAGGGGAAGTACATTAGTAATGGAAGGGCTAAATACCAACCGATCGATCTAAAAAAGCCGAGAGTTTTCCAAAACAGTTCTCCCGGTTCAAATAAGACAGCCGGCAGAACAGGTTGTAATAAACCATAGATGGTAATAAACGGCATCGCGAGTCCGCTAGGCAGCGCTTCCATCATCACTTGCACGATGCCGGAGCTTTGCTTCAGCAGGTAGGCATTATAAACCGCGGTTTGCCGCGCCCAATTTCCTAAAGTGCCAAGAGGGCCGCCGCCCTTGATCGCTACAAGTGTTTCCCAGCTAGCGGTAAGCAGCAATAATGCCACCGCAAATAGGATTATGCCGCTTAGCAAAAAGGGTATTAGCTTTTGGATCGATATGGCCGAGTTTTTCGAATCAAAGAACAGCCAGCCTGCCAAAATAAATAGCGCTAACAGAACAATTCCTGGTGAAATTACCAGCAATCCGATCGTGGAAAAGCCAAGAAGCGCTATTACGACTTTTTTATCTTCCTCCTGAATTTTTGTCATCCCATAAAGGAACATAGCCACAAATGTGATCAGGAAGGGTTCCCTCATTTGCGAGGCTCCCAACAGGACTGATTCGGGGTAGATGGCGGCAAATGTGGCAGTAAGCAGCGCAGTACGATTGGAGAAAAACCGTTGGGCGGTTAGATATACAAAGAAAACGCCGATAGCCCCAATACTGGCCGAAAGGAGAATAGTTGCGCCTACAAAGTGTTGCCCCAAGGTTAAATAGCGGTACAAAAACGCCAACAACCAAAGCAACCCGCCATATTGGTCAGAGGATTGTTTTTCGTTAAAAGCATCCGTCAAAGGCGCGTCTGAGACCGCAAGTTCCCAGGCTTGAGAATCGCGATGGAAAGCATCGAAGAATAAGTAGCCGGCTTTTTGTGGCTCGCTGCCAGTAGGAATAGTAGGTAAGTAAGAAAAACTAAACCAACCCAATCCGAGCCGTAACATGAAACCGATCAATACCAAAAACAGGACAGCTTTATTTTTGCTCATTGGCTGGTTTCCAAATCAATTGAACGAGGTAGATCGTGACCAACAAAACAACCAGGCTCTGCGCGGGGGCTAAAAATCTTGGATTATCTCCATGCTCCGCGAATGTTTGCAGAACGGAAGTTACCCAAATAAGAGTAGTTCCAAAGAGTAAGAATACTTCTTTTGTAAAGATCTTTCTGACTTTGGCCGAAAAAGTAACTATGGGGATGAAAACAAAGAAAGCGTTAATCGCGATCAAAGCTGCTCTTTCAGCCTGAAGGAGCGTGTTTAGGACCAAACGCGTCGTAGCGTCCGCGATGGAATTAGGCAACCAAAAAACACCCACCTTCCAAAACCAAAACCAACCCTTGGCTATATTTGTCCAATATTCTCGCGGGTTCTCTTTGATCAAAGTGCTAGATATCGTCCCCATAGTACGGCCGAGCGAATAATAATTGAGTTTGGTAGTTTTCATTAATTCCGGGATGGCATCCCAGATCGTATTAACAGCCGAGCCGGTTTCAGCCACTTTGATCTCACGGTACTTTAGAAAAATATCGGTGATCTGCTGATACTCGGCAGGCGCTTTTTCGAAGAAGGAACTGGTGTGATTCACTAAGTGGTACCCCCCCATTGCGTCCAAACCAAGGATGTGAAACTTAAGGTATATGTAACTCACCCATGTTAAAGTGGCGATGGTAAGAGGTAGGATCATCAATAGACTGGTGGAGATCGAACGTCCTAAAACAGTAAACTTATTTTGCCAAAAAATAAAGAGCACCGCGATGAATGGAACGGGCAAGAATAACGGTCGAATCGCCGCCATAAGAAGGGATACCACTCCAAATAGGATTGATATACCTACCAACCGCGAGTTGTCATTGGCGGCAGATTTAGATAATTGGCAATAAATTTCTTGCGCTAATAATAATGTTAGGAAAAACAGGAAGGTTGAAGAAGCTTCTGAAAGAAGCGACGCTTCAAAAAATAATTGCCCAAGGTTGAGGGAATGAGCTAACGAAAGAAAAAACGCCAACCAAGCATTTTTTGTTAAACGCCAAACTAGGATGTAAATAAGAAGGGTCGTAAGTAGACCTAAAACCAACTGGGTGAAGTACGTAAACTCACCGTTGCCAGTCATCAGTATAAAAAGGGGATAACCGGGGGTTCTCGTGCCGTTATATTTCGCAAATCCGAGGTTGTTTCGTAGTGAGTTGGCTAGGTGGATATACGTGGCGGAATCGTTGCCAAAGGCGAATGGGTAATTTAAAAAAACCCATACCCTTGGAATGCTTGAAATCGCCAATGAAAAGATGGCGAGAAGGTAATGCCGACTGCCAAGGGAAAACTTGTTCATTATTTTGGAAAGTGAACCAGTATCTTCTTTGCGCGTTCAGTCCAAGTGTATTTTTCAGCATCTAGCAAAGCTTGATCGGATAATTTTTGTTGTCGGTCTGGGTCGTTCAGCAGATCAGAGATGGCCTTTTCCCAAGCGTCAAACTGTTCAGCCGGACAAAACACAGCATTGCTGCTGTTCAATACTTCATGGAAGACAGGAAAATCGGAACTGATGATCGGTCGTCCGCTGGCAAGGTATTCGAACATTTTCATTGGGCTGGAAACCTGCGAGGAATGTCCTTTGCCGCTAGAGATGCCGATATTTTTTTCATAGGGCATAAGCAAAATATCCGCGGCTGCTTGATAGAGGGGCAGATCATTGTTTGGGATGAATCCGGTGAATATCACGTTTGAAACAGATTCAGCCTTCTTTTGCCACCAACTTATTTCTGATTCATTGCCGCCCACCCAAACGAATTGAACATCTTTATCAGCAAATGCCTGCGCTAACTTGATAAATAGATCCACACCTCGGCCGGCGTAAAGATGGCCAGTACAAATGACGGTCTTCTTCTCAGGCAAGCCCGCTTGCCATCTGGCGGTAGGTTTGTCCGGTAGATTTTTAAATCTTTCCAGTTCTACTCCGTTAGGCGCGATCACGGTCTCTATGTCGTTCAATTGTTCGCCGTATTGTTGAACAAGCGATTGTTTTAAAGCTTTTGTGATCGAGACGATTCGTTTTGTACCCTTGCTATCTCTAAAGTATCTGAACCACAATGGGCCGATCCTTCCAGTCGGAAGGTCGTGCATTTCGAGGATCACCGGCAAGTTCAGGAAGAGCCCCAGCACAGCGCTTTGCAGTGGCCAAACGTAAATTAGGTCAGGGGATAATTTCTTTGCGCGTCGGATCGCTGAAAAGAAAAACAAGCGTCGTGAGGCGCTTGGGAGAAATTCGATCACGAACTCTTTCTTTAGACCATAAAGTTGAGAAAGTTCACTCCACTCACTTTGATAATGCTGCTCAACTCCCATCGGGACGATGAGGGTAACATCGTGGCCGAGCAATGCCAGCGCGTGAACGGCTTTCATCGTTTGAATGCTATTCGCGACGATGGAAGGGATTTCAGAACCGGAGATGGCAATTATTTTCATAATGTGATTTTATCAGCCTGATCAAGTTTTTCGTAATATTTTATGGTTCGAAATCCCTTTTGTAAGATGAGGGATATCGATAAGATGAAATACGATGTCATTATAATGGCTTGGGCGTTGATGCCAAATTGTGAGATCAACAAAAAACTAAGAAGTATCTTGCCGCTTCCTGATAAAAGAGTGACCATCATTGGGTAAAACGGTTTGCCCAATGCAAGCAACAAGGGTCTGTTCCAGAAAAAGATATTCGCGAAGCCATACCCAAAAAAGAGGATCATGGCGGGAACCCACGCAGGAACAAAGGCTTCGCCGTAAACCAGAGTGATCAAATATTTCCCTGCAACCGCAAAAAGAACCCCGAATAAAAAAGTGGTTCCCCCTGAAATGAGCGTTAGTCTTTGCAGCAACTTGCGAAGCTTAGCCCAAGAGCGTTCTGTTACCGTACGAGTGATTTCGGGGAAAGATGTTTTGATAAATGGGTCGATGGGAATAAGCATAAAACCGATGAGCGAAACTGCCAGCTTGTAGTAGCCCCCCTGGAGTGGGGATAAAAAGTAGTTGACCCACAAAATATCACTATCACGAACGAATAAATTGACGGTCCCAGAGAAATTGCTTGAGAAAGCGAACCCCCAAAACTCTTTTCGAGGCGGCAGCAAATTGAGGGAAACCTTCCACCAATCCGCGCCAAACGTTTTGTTTGCCTGCACTAGTGAGAAAATGAGGTAGGAAAAACCTGAAAAGGTTTTCCCTGCCAAATAACCGATCACTACCACAGGAAAAGGATCGGGTGAAAAAAAAGCGATCGCGACTATGATGGTAGTAATTAAATTTTGGATGAAATTTATGATTGCCTGAAAGCGATATTTGCCGGTGATCTGTAATAAAGCGCTGGATGTTTCAAAAGTTAAACCAGCTGGCACAATGAGGCCATATAACATAAACCAAGGGCTAAGAGAAGCATCCTTTGCAAAATAGGTCGCCGCGAAGGGCGAGAAAAGCACGATGAGGAGATAGGATAGAAAAGAAACGGTGATCTCGGTGAGCGCGGATACTTTGAAAACCGCAGCGGCGGCGTTCTTATCCCCTTTTGTAAGAGCCGCGCCGCTGTATTTTACAACTAACTCACCTATGCGAAAGGATAGTAACTTGTCCGCTACTGCCGCGAAGGTGGTTATTGCGCCAAGCACGCCAAAGCTGGCTACACCCAATGCCCGTGATGAAAAGATACTGGTGAGTATGTTGAGACCAATTCCTAAGGTGCTGCTGGAGAATAAATAGCTGCTATTCTTTACAACTTGCCTAAGTAGGTGATCTTTTTCCCACGCGGACCGGGCTTTGCTCAGCAAATTCACAATGTGATCACCTGATTTGCCCAATGGCGTTCCGCCAAGTACCACTCGATCAAGGCCTGAGTACCCATGCGCATATCATATTTTGGCTGCCAGCCAAGCAGGTCTCTGGCTTTGCTTACATCTGCCCAGTTGGTGAACATATCCGCCGGGTTAGCTGGACCGTGAAGTACAGTGGCTTTTTTGCCGGTGAGGTCTTCAATAAGGCTGACCAACCCGTTGATGGTGATCACTTCGTGACCACCGAGGTTGATAACATTGAAACCCTCCGGTTTTAGCGCAGCGATGATGCCGCTAACGATATCGTCGATGTAGGTGAATCCGCGCGATTGTTCCCCATCGCCAAAAATGTGTACTGGTCTACCTTCAAGAATCCATTGAACGAAACGGAATAAAGCAAGATCGGGTCGGCCAGCAGGACCATAAACTGTAAAAAAACGCAGAATGTTGCTATTCATTCCGTACAAGTGGTGATAAGAATGAGCCATTGCCTCAGCGCCTTTTTTACTAGCCGCGTACGGCTGAAGGGGTTCGCTGCTCGAGGCGGTTTCAGGGGTGGGATAAGGCGGATTAGAGCCATAAATACTGGATGTAGACGCAAGAATGAAAGTGCCCAAACCAGTATTTTTGCAGACTTCCAGCATATTCAAGGTTCCCATCACATTCGATTCAACGAAGATCCAAGGGTTTTCTACACTAGAACGCACCCCAGCTCTTGCCGCTAAGTTGATCACACCGTCGAATTTCTGGCCACTGAACAGGTCAATCACATTCTTGTGAGAAATATCTGCCTTGTGAAAGGTAAATTGCTTGTGTTGCGTTAATTTATCCAACCGATATTGCTTGATAGTTGGATCGTAGGCATCGTTCAAATTATCGATACCACTTACGGTATGGCCGGCGCTGATCAATATTTCTGAAGTTCTGGCGCCGATAAATCCAGCTGCACCTGTTACAAGATAATTTCCCATTTATTCACCTCACCTAACGTTAACTAAAGCCTTACCACATTGGTTGTTGAATCATTGACGTATGGACCGGTAGCATTTCGAGTATCAAATAAGAAGGAAGCGTTGTTGATCAAATCAGGATAATTATAGACTTTGTGATTTGTCACTAAAACCACCACATCCGCTTTACATACGGCATCCATCATTTTGTCATCTGGCAAGCTAGATAATTTCCAGTGTTCATGCTCGTGATGGATATTTGAAATATAGGGGTCATGATATTCAACAAGAGCGCCTTTTTTCTGTAGAAGCGCGATCACATCTAAAGCCGGTGATTCACGTACGTCATCGATATCGGGTTTGTAGGCAACACCCAATACCAACACTTTATTGCCTTTCAAGGTTTTTCCTCTGTCATTCATCCCTTCCAAAATGCGGCTCACAACGTAACGGGGCATATTGGTGTTGATCTCGGAGGCAAGCTCGATGAACTTGGCATTGTAATTGAGGGCTTTCATCTTCCACGATAAATAAAGCGGATCGATCGGGATGCAATGACCGCCAAGACCGGGGCCGGGGGTAAATTTCATAAAACCAAAGGGTTTCGAAGCGGCGGCATCGATCACTTCCCAAACATCCACACCCAATCGCTCGCACATCATCGCCAATTCATTCACCATCCCAATGTTGATCATACGGAAGGTGTTTTCTAGCAGCTTGGCCATTTCAGCGGCTTCCGGGGAAGACACTTGTACGATGGTTTCGAGCGCGCCAGCGTACCAATTGGTAGCTACTTCAACGCAATCTTTGGTCATACCACCCATTACTTTTGGCGTATTATAGGTGGTCCAATCTTCACGACCGGGGTCGACTCGTTCAGGGGAAAAACAGATAAAGATATCTTCACCCACTAACAAGGTCTGTTTGCTATTGTTGGTCAACATTGGCACAAGGATCTCGCGGGTGGTGCCGGGGTAAGTGGTGGATTCAAGTACGACCACCATGCCTTTATGAACGTATTTGGCGAGTTCTTCGGTGGCGGATAGGATAAAAGACATATCAGGATCACCGGTTTGACGCAAAGGAGTGGGTACGCAAATACTTACCGCATCCATCTCAGCTAGGTCGGCGAAATCGGCGGTCATATTTAAATGGCCGCTTTTTTGTAGTCGGGCAACGGTTTCAGATGGGACATCCTGAATGTAGGAGATTCCCTTGTTGAAAGTATCTACTTTTCGTTTATCGGGGTCAATTCCAAGAACATTAAAACCTTTTTCAGCAAAAACAACAGCAAGGGGCATTCCAACATACCCCATGCCTAGGATGCCAATCTTGGCTGTTTTATTCTTTAATTTCGCGATCAATTCTTCTTTGGTCGTCATAAGTTCCTTCGCCTAACCTTCAGCTTGGTTAGGTCCTTGTAAAAAATTTTCACAACAATTTCATCTGTTTTGCTGGCAGATCCGCTGACTCACTTGGTTCAACTTTCGGATCAGTAACGGGCGATTTTTCATGGTCCAATTCTTTTTTTGCCATTGATAATAATTTTGGTAAATTAGCGAAATCTTGTTTGATGGTGGGTTTGAGGGCGACCTGATGCAAGGCAGCCGCGGGGTGAAACATCGGGATGACAAAAGCGTCACCGACTCTTTTCATTTTTCCATGTACTTGGGTGATTTTAACTCCCTGAAAAAATTTCCCCATAGAAAACCGACCGAGTGTGATGATGATCTTTGGATTGATTGCCGCAATTTGGCGATCTAAAAACGCGTCGCATGCGGTTAATTCCGCAGGTTCAGGGTCTCGGTTCAATGGCGGGCGGCACTTGACGACATTGCATACAAAAACCTCATCGCGGGTTAAACCGGCATCCGCTAACAATTCTGTTAGAAGCTTGCCGGCTTGCCCGATGAACGGCAAACCCTGCAAGTCTTCGTTTTTACCTGGGCCTTCGCCGATCAGCATGATCTCTGTATTCGCCGGCCCCACCCCTGGCACAGAATTGGTTCGGGTTCGCCAAAGCTCGCAACTTTTACAGACAGATATTTCTTTCGCAATCAGTTCTAAGGTTTCGGTCATAGGTTTATTGATTGATGATACCAAAATCCGTAAGAGTCATAAGGATACCGTTCTCATTATTGTTCTTGTAATAAGCTTTTCGAACGCCTACCAATTCAAAGCCTAAGGACAAATATAAATTGATGGCAATCTGGTTGCTTTCACGCACTTCAAGGTACGAAATTCGGGCACCTTCTAAGTATGCTGATTGTAATGCTGTTTTTATGATTGTTTTGGAATGCCCTTTTTTTCTATGACTTTCATCAACCGCAATTGTGGCAATATGCGCTTCATCAAGAACCATCCAAATAACGACAAACGCAATTACTACATTTGTATCGTCAACCCCAACCCAACAACGAGCGTTTGGGTTGGTAAATTCAGTAATAAAGGAACTTTCCGGCCATGGCATCGAAAAGCTAGTTTGATCTATGCGGATTACCGCACCTATATCTTCGATGTTCATTTTTCGGATGTTCATTGTGATTACCTAGGAGATCGCGGGGATGGGGTTTGCGATGTGCAAATAATTGGGGGATAAAGTGAATGGATCATCCGCAAGCCCCTTTTTTATTTTCTTACTGGCCAACCAAGCCAAATTGGCTGCTCTTCGCACACAAAAAGGCGGATCGAGAAGAGTGATCATTGGATTATTTTTCACCATAACTCTTTCATCTTCAGCTAAGTCGCAACAGAAAATGGTTTCAGCGGTGATCATGTCGGATAGATCTTCGATGGTAAAAATTTTTGGTTCGGCATCAGATACCCAAACTTGCTTTGCGTTTTTTTTATACCACCCCACCGCGTGTCTGCCGCGACCCGCTGGAAGCGAGCACACCAAGGGCTGATTAGTGTTCAGCAGAACACCAGCGGCCATAATATCGAGCGAATTAATGGCGGCGATAGGGATATTTCTGGAAAAGGCAAGCCCTTTAACGAAAGACAAACCTACTCGCAAGCTGGTGAAGGAACCTGGACCGATCGCCACGCCGATTGCTTGGATCTGGCCAATTTCGATTCCCGTTCTGCCCAGCAATTCCATCACAGAGGGTGCAAGCTCCACCGTATGCATTACCTTGCTGATCCAAGTAGATTCAGCGAGCACTTTATTGCCATTAAGAATGGCAATGCCAATTTGCGGTGTAGAGGTATCAATGGCCAATAACATGTTAGTTACCCATGATCTGTTTACGGAAGGTTTCGAGTTGTTTAATGTAGGAAGGTCCGGTGGGGATAAAAAATAGTTCCCTCAGTGATTCATCGACATAATTGAACTTGATCCACAATCGGTGAGCGGGCAACAACTCAGCCATCATTTCCGGCCATTCTAAGAGAACACAACAAACAGGTAACATAGAATCGATAGCCAATTCTTCCGCTTCCATCACAGAAGACAGCCGATAGGAATCTAGGTGAAAAAGTTTGGTGGAATCAGCACGACGGTATTCGTTCACGAGTTGAAAGGTGGGGCTGGATACTTGATCAAGGCTGCCCCACCCCACGGAGACTCCTTGAACAAAGGTGGTTTTTCCGGAACCTAGGTCACCCTGCAAGCAAACTAGGCTTCCCACAGTCAATAAAGCCCCAAGCCGCATCCCCAATCGACGGGTCTGTTCAGCTCCATGGCTTATAAATTCGAAGGAATCGCTGTTAAGAATGGTCATAAGAAAGAAAATCTAAATACCTAATTTGTTGCCGATCTCAAGCGCGATATCACGTGATGAGTTTGGCTTCGCTACACGCTTGCAAGCTTCAACAAATTTTCCCCTTATCTCCGGGTGGTTCACCCATTCCATCAGAGTTTGGACTGTTTTGTTTGGAGTAGGAGCCCAAACCCCAGCGCCTTCTTCAACGGTAAACGTTACATTTCCATCTTCCTGGCCTGGTAATTTGGCATAAAGAATGATGGGAAGGCTCGCTGTCATAGCTTCAGCGATGGTGCCAGGGCCTGCTTTGGTGATGAGAACATCAGAGGCGCGCATTAGGTCTGGCATATCTTTTGTAAAACCATAGATGGTGGTGGGGACTTTCCAGATATTTTTTTCCAAGCTTTTTTTCAAACGCTCATTACGTCCGGTTACGATCTTCAGGCTTATGTCCAATCCCGAATCCGCGACAGCTCGAGCGGTTTGGCCTAATGGCCCCATTCCATCGCCGCCGCCAACCATCAACACGGTGAATTTATCTTTTTGCCAACCCAATTTTTCACGGATTGCGTTTTTATCCCCAATAGGAGTGCAATACTTTTGGGCGATCGGTTGACCTACCACCTTAACGGTTTCGGGATCCATCCCATATTGAATGGCTTTATTGCGAGCCGCATCAGTAGGCACCAGGATCACATCCGAGCGTTGGTCATACCATAGAGCATGGGTTGTTACCATATCCGTAACGACCGTGATGAAAGGAGGTCGGTTTTTTCCAAGTGCTTTTAAGATCAAAGAAACTGCCAATGGATGTACCGATACGACCAAATCGCATGGGTGGTTGCGGATGATACTTCGAGCGGTTCGAGCGGCGACCGGCCACATTGTGGATGTGATCGCGCGGGCGCGAACTCGGCCATCTGTTACTTTAAAGCTTGCACCCCATAGGTCAGGGGCTAATACCATATAGGGGTACCAATCCGGCATTCGGTTGAGCGGTCGTGGAGCGTAATCCTTGAAAATATCAACTTTTTCCCAAGTAAATTTGTCGGGGTACTGAGTTTCAAGGGCTTCGATGATCGCTTCAGCGGCCGCCCTATGCCCGCCACCTGTATCAGAAAAGAGGAACAGGATACGGGGTTTTTTAACTTCTGTCGGCATTATTATCTCCAGTATTTTCTTCTGAGGGCGGGGTAATGACCTTGGCTCTTTTTGCCAACTCTCTGCGAGTTAGCATAACCCGATGTTTACACATTTGGCATTCCAAACCAATATCTGCGCCAAGCCGTATCACTTTCCAATCATAACCACCACAAGGATGCGGTTTTCTTAGGCGAATTAGCGAATTTAGCAGCAAGTCAGGCAACATTATTAAAAATTATACCCCGTTCGATCCCTCTTTTTCCCCTTACCAACCTCTAACATGATAAAATTTATTGTTCTCAATTTGGTAGGAGGTCTTATTATGAAACAAGAAACATACTCGATCAATATCGCAGGGATCAAAAGGGACCTGCCGCTATTTCAAATTGCCCCTGGGTTAAGAATTGCTATTCTCAACATTCTCGGTGATACAGAGTTAGTGCAGGCTTGCGGTAAAGCTCTCGCCGAAAAGGTGGCGAGTTTAGATTTTGACATCATTGTAACCGCTGAAGCAAAATCGATACCGATCGCCCATTCTTTATCTGTAGAAACAAAAAAACCTTATGTAGTGTTACGTAAAGCCTACAAACCATATATGGGAAACGTCATAAAAGCAGAAACTCTATCCATAACCACCGGCCAACCCCAAACCCTCATCCTTGATGAAAAGGACACCAGTTTGGTTCAAGGCAAAAAAGTGATCATTCTGGATGATGTTATCAGCACTGGTTCAACCCTTCAGGGGATGCGGATGATCATGGATAAAGCAGGGGCATCGGTTGTAAAAGAGGTGGCTATTCTCACCGAGGGTGAGAAATCGAAATGGCTTCACATTGTTTCATTAGGCCATTTACCAGTCTTTACAGATTAACAAATCTAAAAGAATTTAACGAAATCGGCAGGCTTTCAATAAATTGTGAGCCTGCCGATTTTTATTTTTAGTTCATTATTCAGTAAAGCTGAGAGTTTCACTTCCAGATAATTTGTCTTTCACCTTTTGCAAGATCAAGGTTAAATGGTCAGGATTACTCACAAAATCGATATTATCGGATGGAATGGTAAGCACCGGACAAAGGGTGAAGTTATCGATCCAATCATCATAAAGGGTGTTGAGATTAGCAAGATAATCAGAAGATATTGTTTGCTCAAAATCCCTACCTCGCAGAGCGATGCGGCTCTTTAGTGTATCTACCGATGCTTTTAGGTAAATAACTAGATCTGGCGGAGGTAGAAAGCGAACAAGAGTTTCGTATAATTCGCGATAGGTAGAGTAATCTCGGGGGTTGATCTGTTTTTGTAAGAATAAATTTCTAGCAAATACCTCGGCATCTTCATAGACACTTCTATCCTGAAAAACAGAGTTGGGATGGTTGATGATGGAATGATGGATGCGCAATCGATGGATTAGGAAGGAAATTTGGGAATGGAAGGCCCATTTTTCCATATCCTTATAGAAATCAACCAGGTAAGGGTTTTCACTCATGGGTTCAAAAAACGGTTCCCAATTGAGATTTTTGCACAATAACTCAACTAAGGTAGTTTTTCCCACCCCAATATTGCCCGCAACCGCTACATATTTATGCTTAGGCTCCATAGAAGGCAGTTTACTTTTTTCCAACAAGTTCAGATTCAATTACCTGACGGAATACTTCCACGGGCTGAGCGCCAACCACCGCGATACCATTGATAAAAAAGGTTGGTGTTGAGCTAACACCTTGGCTTGAAGCGTATTCATAATCCGCGGTTATTTCATCCTTATTCTTCTCATCATCGAGGCACTTGATGAACTGGTCAGCACTTACGCCAACCTGTTGCCCATAAGCGAGGTATGTTTCTCTGCCAAGGTCTTTTCCACCTGAAAAAAGGAGTTCGTGAAATTGCCAATAGGCATTCTGCTGGCCGGCACAATTGGCGGCAATAGCGGCGGGCTCTGCCTCAGGATGGATCGAATAAAGCGGGAAATCCCGATAGACGAATTTGATCTTGCCTTCATACTCTTTCATAAGGGTTGAGAATACTTCCTGATGCCATTTTACGCAAAAGGGGCATTGAAAATCACTGAATTCAACAATCGTAATAGGCGCGTTGTCGGTTCCTGTCCAGGGGTCATCATCTAGCGAAATTTCTCTCTTTACTACTTCGCCAGGTTGTTGGGCTTCGAGGCTATTCCCTTGGGGTGTTTGGGCGGCATCTCTTCCCCAAATAAGCCAACCAGATATTAACCCGAGAATAAATACAACGGGTAAAAACGCGAATGAATAGCTAACCTTGATTACTTCCGGTCGCTTGACGATCTTTTTGCGTTGTTCGTTGGACGGATTTTCCATGTTGATTTTTTCCCTTTTATTCGTAGGCTTATTTTTTGCTTTCTCCGATTATACCCTTCGTGCTAGAAAGGCTTTCACAAAAGGGATTCGTGTTAGGAGTAGAAATAGGATAACTCCCCCATAAACCAAAGGTTTAACTATGTTTCCCTGAAGTTGACTAATATCACCTTTGAGGGATAAGAGAAAATGGATCGTTACAATGGGTGAAATGATGTAAACCAGTTTGTGCAGTGTCTTCCACCGCGGTCCGAGTTTCTTTTTCCAATAATTTAGGGATGTAACAGCGAGCGGGAGCAGCAGGAGGAGGGCGGTAAGCCCGAACAAGATAAATTTTTTTGTCCCCACGTCAGTAAGGGTTAGCTGAAGATCGAATCCATAATCCAACCCTATAAAGATCAAAAAGTGGATCGAGGCATAGAGAAAAGCATAATTCCCTAAGGCTTTTTTTCGCGCGACAATTTTTTTGTACCCCGTGATTATGCTAACAGGAGTGCAGGCTAAGGATAGCAATAGAAAATTAAGCGCAATGATCCCTGTTCGTTGTTCCAGCGCTTGAATGGGATTTGCGGTGAGATCACCAGTGAAAAAAGAAAACAATAAAATAACTGCGGGAAGAATGCCGCCAAGGTGAACCGCGATTTGTAAGATGCGTGAAAAATCCATAATTAATAGAATTTAGAGAGATCCATACCCTTGTAAAGAGGCGCAACCTGTTCTTCGTACCCATTGAACATTAAGGTTGGGCGGCGATCCAATTCTCCGATCAATCGCTCTGATCCCTGCGACCAGCGAGGATGATCAACCGTTGGGTTTACGTTGGCATAAAAACCATACTCATTGGAAGCAATAGAGCTCCACATCGTCGAAGGTTCGTAATCTACTAGTTCGATCTTCACGATGGATTTGATGGATTTGAATCCATATTTCCAAGGTACAACCAAACGTACTCCCCCGCCGTTTTGGGCTGGCAGTTCCCCACCGTACAAGCCAGTTGCCAATATGGTCAGCGGGTGCATCGCTTCATCCATTCGCAAACCCTCTTGGTAGGGCCATGGGTATAAACGGTCCTGCTGCCCAGGCAAAACATCAGGATCAAAAAGTGTTTCAAAGCGAACATATTTGGCGTCGGAGGTTGGTTCTACATCTTGAAGCAGTTTTGACAAAGAGAATCCCATCCACGGGATCACCATGCTCCAAGCTTCTACACAGCGCAAGCGATAAATTCGTTCTTCTGGCTGATACTTTTTTTCTAGGTCGGCGACACTGATCTTCCCGGGTTTTTTCACCAGGCCGAACACCTCAATTTCCCACGGGGAGGTTATTAGGCTTCCGGAAAGTTTCGCGACCGATTCTTTATCGGTGCTAAATTCGTAGTAATTATTGTAGCCTGTGATGTCTTCTAACGCGTTTACCGGGTTGCCTAATTCATCCGTTCGTTGTTTAATGCTCGGGTCAGATGTAGGCAGCACAAATTTGCCCGCGCTCTTTGGGGTGATGCCGCAGGCGGATAGCAGCATGGACCCAGCCAATAAACCAGTCGATTTTATGAATTCTCTACGGTGGATGTAGGCTTGTTTTGGGGTTATTTCCGATGATGGAATATTCGTAGTAAGTTTATCTTTTTTCATAGTTTTCCTCAGTTGTATAAGATTATCACAGAAAAAACAGCGTTGTATTAATATTCGATGAGCGAATTGAAATTCCTGTGGTATACTTCTATCGCTCAAAAGAGCAAATGGGACATTGTTTTGAGGTTCTCGATGATTGCCTGGGATACAACGGGCATTTTTTTTGTACAAAACTTGGTTTATGGGACGAACCCTCCGCAAGGATAGTTCGGTGTTGGCAAGATTTTCTATAACAGGATCATCAAAACAATTTCTAAAATTCAACCTACCGTGTTGGTAGGGCCTTTATTAGGAGTTTTGATGACAATCGAATTTTTATCGTTTAATTTGCGTCCAGAATTGACGCAAGCAATTGTAGACCTTGGCTTTGTAGAAGCCACCCCCATCCAAGCCGAAATGATTCCCCTTATGATGACTGGCGTCGATGTTATTGGCCAGGCACAAACCGGAACAGGCAAAACCGCCGCCTTCGGTCTCCCCATTCTTCACAATTTACAATCTGGCAGCCGTTCCCCACAAGCGCTCATCATGGCCCCAACCCGTGAACTCGCTTTGCAGGTTTCGGAAGCAATGCTTTCCTTCGGTAAAGAGATGCGCGTTCGTATTACCGCTGTTTATGGTGGCGCACCCTACCAACGCCAGATCAACGAACTTCGCCGTGGTGTTGATATCGTTGTTGGTACCCCCGGCCGTCTCATCGATTTGATTGATAAGAAGGTTCTGGATCTTTCCGAGATCAAGTGTGTCGTTCTCGATGAAGCCGACGAAATGCTTTCTATGGGTTTTGTCGAAGATATTGAACGCATTCTTTCAGAAACCCCCTCAGAACGTCAGACCGCGCTTTTCTCCGCGACAATGCCAATGCCCATCCGCAAATTGGCCGATAAATATATGCGCGATCCACAATCGATCACCATTCAAAAAGAAAAAGTCACCGTTGATGCTATTGAGCAGATTTATTACCTGGTCAACGAACACGAAAAATCCGCCGTCCTTTCCCGATTATTCGAAATGGAACCCATTACCTCTGCTCTAATCTTTGTTCGAACCAGAGCTGGAACCGGTGAATTAGCCAGTGAGCTATCTAACCGCGGCTTCCCAAGTGAAGCCCTCAATGGCGACCTCAATCAGGATGCCCGCGAACGTACCCTTAACCGCTTCAAGTCTGGTCAGGTCAAGGTGTTGGTTGCTACGGATGTAGCCGCGCGTGGTTTGGATATTGATGATATTTCACACGTCTTCAACTACGACCTTCCCGATGATCATGAAGTCTATGTCCACCGTATTGGCCGTACTGGCCGCGCCGGTAAAAAAGGCGTTGCCATTTCACTTACTACCGTATATGAGAAGAGGCGCATCAAGGATATCGAACGTTTCGCTCGTTCAAAGTTAAAACAGGGCATAATCCCAACTCGAGAAGAAATTGTTGAGAAACGCGAAAAGGAATTGATCGAACAGATCCATGTTTGGATGGCTCGAGGACGTTGTAGATCAGAGCGATTGATTGTTGATCAGCTCGTTGAAGACGGCATCGACCCCTTGGAAATCGCCTCCGTTGCGCTAAAGATCGCCCGCGCCGAAGAAAAACAACGCAGTATCGCTGACGTCAACCCAGTTCCCGAGTTTGACGAAATGCGCCAAAGCCGCGGTGGCCGTAATGGCAGACCCAGCAGCCGCCGTGAATATGGCGACAGGCGACCAAGTAGCGGCAGCAGTACCAGTGGAACCACCAGCTATAACAAACCGTCATCAACCTTCTCTGCTCCCAAAGCGAAAGAGGATAAGGGTCATTTTTCCAATAAGAATCATGATGGATTCCCCGGCGCAAAGTTTGGCGCGAAATCGCACGAAGCTGGCATGGTGAGATTATCTATGAGCATCGGCAAGTCACATGGTATTCGCCCCGCTGATATTGTTGGAGCTATTGCCTATCACGCTGATATCCCCGGTAATAGCATTGGTAAGATCTTCATCGAAGATCAGCACACCTTGGTAGATGTACCGGAACAGTTTGTGGAACAGGTATTGGCCAAAAAAGGCAAATACAACATCCGCAAGCAGATGTTCACCGTGGAAAAAGCCACCTAATTTTTTTCAAATCAAAAAGGTCTCGTTCTAAACGAGACCTTTTTTGTTTAAGATTTTTCGATGGATACTACCCGTGTCGCTGCATGAAGTTTTCCATGCGGCGCAGGGCTTCTTCGATCTTCTCATAACTAGTGGCGTAAGAGCAACGAACAAAACCAGCTCCGCCGGCACCAAAGGCTTCACCCGGTACCACGGCTACATGTTCTTCTTGAAGTAGTTTCTCCGCGAAGGTATCACCATCCATGCCAGAAGCGGTGATCTTTGGAAACGCGTAAAAGGCTCCACGCGGCTCAAAGGTTGTTAGGCCTAATCTATTTAGTCCACCAACGATCAACTTTCGACGGCGGTCATATTCAGCTACCATGTCCACAACATAGCTATCCGATTGCAATGCAACAACGGCGGCATCTTGCGCGGTGGTTGGCGCGGACATGATCGTGTATTGATGTACCTTCACCATGCCTTGGATAAACTCTTTAGGACCAGCTGCGTAGCCGATGCGCCAGCCTGTCATGGCGTGGCTCTTTGAAAAACCACCCAGCAAGATGGTTCGCCTTTTGATCTCCTCACCCAGAGCGGGGAAGCAAACATGTTTGAAATTGTAAACAAGGCGATCGTAGATCTCATCTGATACAACGATCAGATCATGTTCAATCGCGATCTTAGCGATCTCGAGCAATACTTCCTTTTCAGCCACCGCGCCTGTGGGGTTACTGGGATAACCGATGAAGATCACCTTAGTACGCGGAGTAATGGCGGCCTTGATTTCTTCGGGATCAACCTGAAAATTATTTTCCAGTTTACTTGGTATTTCAACCGGAACACCACCCGCCAAAAATACCTCAGCCTGATACGAAACAAAACAGGGGGTTGGGATGATCACTTCATCGCCAGGGTTGAGCAGAGCGGTGAACGCGAGATATAACGCTTCCGAAACGCCTACGGTAGCGATGATCTCGCTGACGGGGTCATACTTGATGCCATAAAGATTTTGTAGGTTGTCAGCAACTGCCTGACGTAATTCTATTTTGCCTGAGTTAGAGGTGTAGTGGGTCTCACCATTGGAAAGTGAACGGATGCCGGCGTCCAGGATCGGTTTTGGGGTGGTGAAATCAGGTTCACCGATACCAAGGGATATTACGTCCTTCATGGTAGCTACAATATCAAAGAACTTACGAATCCCTGAAGGTTTTAATTCCATAACCCTGTTTGATAAGTATTGTTTTTGTTCCATTTTCTGTATCGAACCTCCAAATAAATATATTTAAACTGACTTCAACCTAAAGCTTTATGCTTGAATTGTCACCAATATTCACTGTCTTTGCCTGGCCTTCTACTTTCGCGTTTCTTCCGATGAACGAACCTTCTAATGCGCAATTCGAAACCTCAGAACCTTCATCGAGGATGCTATTGGAAATGATGCAATGGCTTACATCGCAATCAGCGCCTACGGATACGTGAGGGCCAATAACCGAACCCGCTACCTTGGCGGATGGGTGGATGTATACAGGAGCGATGATCTTAACATCGTGTTTTTCGGCAGCGATTGCAGAATTATCTCTTCCATGGTCGAGCATAAACTTATTCGTTTCCAGTGTTGCTTCGATCGTTCCAGTGTCTAGCCAAACATCTACGTTTTCGGTGCGAAGCTTAGCGCCGTGCTCAAGCATAATATTGATGGCGTCTGCTAAAAAGTATTCACCCTTTAGTTGTATGTCACGTTTAATCTGCTCATCTACCGCCGTAACGAGATCCTCACCTTTTTTAAAGTAATAACAACCAACCACAGCCAAATTATTTTCCATCGTTTGTGGTTTTTCGATCAAACGGATAATACTTCCTTCTTTGTTGATCTCAGCCACACCAAAACGCCGTGGATCCGGAACGGGTTTCACCCAAGCAACGCCATCTAACATTTCAGTGGCAAGGAAGCCAAAATCGGTTTCGAGTAAGGTATCTGAAAAAACCACCATCATTGGTCCGCTGAGTAAATGCCTGGCAAGCCAGATAGTGTGGCTCTGCCCCTTCATTTCCTCTTGAACAATGTAGCTAGCTTTGATCTTCGGGTAGTTTTTGCGAATATATACCGGGATTTGTTCACCTAAAAATGGTCCAATAATAAAGATGAATTCAACCGATAAGGATTTTGGAATGGAATCAAACATATCCATCAAATGGTCGAGGGAGGGTTTGCCTGCTACGCCTACCAGTGGTTTGGGCTTGCTCCAGGTATGCGGGCGCATTCTGGTACCCCAACCAGCCATAGGAATGACGATTTTTAGGTTATTTGACAAAGGAATCTCCTCTATTGGTTAGTAATTTCTATAAAAAATGACACGAATATACTTGTGTAAACTTGCACAAGTATATTAATCGAAAATCACAATTTTGTTTAGGGAAAAAGGTTATCGATAAACGATCAATCCCAAAACGGCGGCAAGGATTACCAAAATGACCGGATTAATGGTGGTAGTAGAGAGCACGATAAAAGAAACTAATGTGATTGCCAATTTATCGAGGTTGTTCCCAATGCCGCCAACCCAACCTGCCTTTTGCACATTAAAAACTGATTTTGCCATATCGTAGGCTGTCCACAATAACAAACCTACAACTAGTGGACGTAAAGCAGTGATCATAGCTTTGAGAATTGGATGGTCTTTTAACTTGAAGAAGTATGCCAATACGATCAGCATAAGGACTGTTGTTGGTAGAACAGTTCCCATAGCTGCGCTTATAGCACCAGGCGTTCCGGCTAACTTATAGCCCACAAACGCCGAAACCTGCGGCGCGATCGGTCCGGGCAAGGCGTTTCCAAGAGCAACAGCATCCGCGAATTCGGAGGAGGTGACCCACGGATGGGCTTCTACTCCACCTGGCGGAATCCAGAGTGCGGTAGTAGTCTCACGCTGCATCAGCGCTAAAGATGCCGGACCCCCACCCCATGAAAAAATGGCTACCCGGCTAAATAATAGAAAGATCTTCCAAAGCAATGGCCAGTCCATCTTTAATGCCAATTGATCGGATGAGGAGTATAAGCTTCCTCAAGATAAGCTACATCTTCCGGGGTGATCGAAAGATCGATCGTTTGGATAGCCTGTTCGAGGTGAGCCAGCTTACTTGCACCAATTATAGGAGCTGTAACTCGTGATTGTTGTAACAACCAAAGGAGGGCAACTTGCGAGCCGGTAAAGCCGTATTTCGCGGCAACCTCAGCGGCTCTACGTATCACCACATCGTCGCGTTCGAGGCTGTATAGCTTTTTGGTAAACGGGTCACTGTGTGATCGCACAGTATCTTTATGGCCAGGGTCGTAAATCGAGAACATCCCTCTCGCCAAAGGGCTCCAAGGAACCAAACCTACCCCTTGGTCTTCGCAAAACGGGATCATTTCTCTTTCCTCTTCCCGATAGATCAGGTTGTAGTGATTCTGCATCGAAATAAATTTTGTTAGGCCAAGTTTTTCTGCTGTGAATTGGGCCTTTGCGAATTGCCAAGCATACATCGATGAGGCTCCTATATAACGAACTTTTCCGCTTCGTACTAGATCATTGAGGGCGATCATTGTTTCTTCAATGGGGGTTTCATAGTCCCATCGATGGATCTGATACAGATCCACATGATCCATCCGCAATCTTTTCAAGCTATGATCAATCGAATCAAATATGTGCTTACGTGAGAGGCCTATATCATTCACGTCATCGCTCATCGGACTATTCAATTTTGTGGCGATGACAACATTCTCGCGTCTTACACCCAAAGACCTCATTAAGTTGCCAGTAATGATCTCACTCTCACCGTAGGAATAGATATCAGCGGTATCAAAAAAATTAATACCTGCTTCCAGCGCGCGTTTCACCATTGGCAAGGCTTCTTCTTCGCTTAGCGCCCATTCACGCCAACTTTTCGAGCCATAAGTCATCATGCCAAGGCAGATCTTAGAAACCTTAAGCCCTGAGTTACCGAGCCGTGAATATTTCATGACACTCCTACTGTTTACTTTTCTAGTTTTTCTTCCAGATCGAGCAAGGTTTTTTCAATCAGATCAATCGATCGCTTGAGCGTGGCCGCGTCGAATTTAAAGTCAGCGCCGGCAGATTCGAATAATTGTGGTAACCCAACAGTTGAGCCTAACTTTAGGGCATTGGTATAAGCGGTAATTGCGCTTTTTTGATCCACCAAGGAATTAGCCCAAACTTGCGCCGCGCCTAATTGCGCCATTCCATATTCAATATAATACAAGGGGGATGTGAAGATGTGCGATTGTCGATGCCAATAGGTATTTTTGGCGTCTTCAAGGCCAGAATAATCGATCGACGGCATATAACGGTCCCACAATTCAGCCCATTTCTTCTCGCATACTTCGCCACCCCAACTGATCGCTTCGTTCTCGTAGATCCAGTGTTGGAAATGGTCGACCAGCGCCATATAGGGCCAGAACTTAAGCATATCTTCTAGTTGGGTGATTGTGCTGCGAGCGTATTCCTGCTCAGTGTAAAAACCCCCATGTTGTTTTGTGGTGAATGGTGCCGCGATCAATTCCATAGACATCGAAGCAACCTCGGCAAATTCAAAGGGAAGGTAATTTTCAGCTCGGTCGTGAAAGTATTCCAACTTTTGACGCAGGAATTCGTGCATAGCATGGCCGCCTTCGTGTAGCATTGTTTGCACGTCTTCGTGGGTGCCGCTTGAGCTCATAAAGATGAAAGGCTTGCGGCTAACCGCATACCCCAAAGAATAGGCACCTGGCGCTTTGTTTTTACGCGCTGCTACATCCAGCAGGTCTTCGTCGATCATCTGTTGATAGTAATCACGAAAGGTAGGGTCAACCTGCGCGAGGATCGTTTTTATTTTTGAGAGGAATTCATCGGCAGACTCGAATGGTTGTAGAGGTTCTGTGCCGTTTGGGTCCACCATATTATCCCAAGGACGTATGGATGAAACACCAAGTTTAGCCTGCCGCCTTTGGTTCACGCGTTTTACAGCCGGAACAACAACTTGCTCAATGGCGGCGTGGAAGGTCATACAATCTTCTGGCGTGTAATCAAAACGGAATTTTTGCAGCCAGCTTAACGATCGGAAGTTATCAAACCCTTGATTCTTGGCAATTTGCGATCTCAAGCGAAGAAGCTTGCCCCAAAGCTCATTGAGTTCGGCCCGCTTAGCTAGCCTGCCTTCGGTAGTAATTCGCCAAGCTTTTTCGCGAATAGCCCTGTCGGCTTCTAAGTAAAGCGGGAACATTTCCGTTGAAGTGCGCTCTTCTCCATTCCATAGGAAGGTGATGCCGCCAATGAGCTTGTTGTACTCTGTACATAGTTTTTGTTCTTCTACCAAGAGAGGTAAATTTACTTCACTAAACAGGGAATATTCCGCGACTAATTTTTTTAAGGGCAGTTCAAAAGCTGTTGGGTGTAACTTGCTTTGAATTAATAATTGCTTTAACTTCTGGTCGGCTTTTTTAATTTCAGGCTGAACGTTCTCTATGAAATCATTAAAGGCGTTTTCGATTTTCTCATCACTGGTGTATTGTGTGGTGGCAACAAATAATCGGGTGTAGATCTCGGTGGTCGCCGTATCATTAAAAAAAAAAACTTTTAGCCAACTATCAACGTTGTTTTCGGCTAATTGAGACGCCGCTAATTTTTCATAACGTGGTGAAAAATCGATCCATTTCCAATTTAGAAAATCAAGGCTGTCATTTTTTACAAAAACGTTTTCCATAAAAATCTCTCCTTTATTGATCAATTCAGAATGGTAAGTTTCGCCAGGCTGGTATCCAGCTTTTTTGCGCCGGCTGTTTCAAAGATGATATCAACAATCTCATCCCCGTTTTGAACCCTACTACCGATCACCATGCCTTCGCCATATACGTTGTGTTTCACCCGCATACCAGGTCGGTACTTGGTGTTAGCAACTACTGGTTTTTTGGGTGGCAAGGTAGGGCTAGCCCAGCGGACACTGTCTTCCGCTTTATAGCTGGCTTTAAACCCGGGGCGGCTAACTCCAGCGCTAAAAGTGGATTTTGTGCTGACCAAACTTTCAGGGATATCTCTTAAGAATCGCGAGACCATTTGATCTTCCGAAAAGCCTCTACCGGCGCGGCTTGATGCACGTACTAGGAATAAGCGGTCCTTTGCTCTGGTGATGCCAACATAAAACAAACGGCGCTCTTCCTCCATCTCCTCCGGTTCATTAAAAGAGCGGCTGTGAGGCAGAATGCCGTCATCTAGGCCCATGATGAACACGTTCTTGAACTCAAGCCCTTTTGCGGCATGTAAGGTGAGTAATGTTGGAACATTCCCTTCTTTGATAGTGTCTTGGTCAGACACGAGAGCGATATTTTCTAAAAATTCATTGAGCGGTTTGCCGTTATATTCTTCGGTTAGTTTTCGTAACTCCAGAATATTATCCCAGCGATCCTGGCCTTCCTCAGTGCCATCATCCAAATAACTTTCATACTGAATGTCGCTGGTTAATTGGTCAAAGAGCTCAGTAACGGATAGTGTCGTGGAATAATCCTGCCACTTTACCAATAGTTTCCCGAAATCGATCAGGTTATTAAGCGCTCGCCCCTTGAAGTGCTGTTGAAAATCTGATTTAGGATCAGAAGCTAAATTCAACAAAACCTCACCGGTCGAAAGGTACGATTCCTTCGCTAGTATTTGCACCGCCTCAAGTGTTTTATCGCCAATACCTCTTGCCGGTACATTGATCACCCTCCCAAGGGATATCTCATCATGACGATTTTGAACAAGGCGCAAATAAGCAACAAAGTCTTTTACCTCACGGCGGCCATAAAATCGTTGCGCCCCCACCAATCGGTAAGGAACATTAGAGTGGATAAAGGTTTCCTCGATCAAACGCGACATAGCGTTAGTTCGATACATAACCGCGAAATCGCCATAATCCGATTTTTTATTGGAAACCATTTGTTTGATGGTATCTACAATGAAACTAGCTTCCCCTTTGTCATCAAAGGCTTCATATACTTGTATTTGTTCACCTGTGCCAAGATTAGAAAACAATTGCTTGCGTTTTCGGCGGGGATTTCGGTCAATCACCGCCATTGCGGCATCCAGAATGGTTTGTTTGGAGCGATAGTTTTGTTCTAATAAAATGGTTTCGCAACTGGGATGGTCTTTCTCGAAATTCGCCACATTGCGATAATCCGCTCCGCGCCAGCGGTAAACAGATTGATCAGGGTCTCCTACACAAAAAACATTCTTATTGACCGAAGATAATTGCTGGATCAATTGGTACTGAACCATATTTGTGTCCTGAAACTCATCCACAAGAATATGTTTGAACTGGGAAGAATATTTTTCAAGGATCTGTTGGTTTTGGGAGAAAAGGTTGGTGGTTAAAAGAAGTAGGTCGTCAAAATCAACCCCATTGGATTGGTGCAGGGCGGTCTGATACCTCATGTAAATTTTTTTCACCGTTTCATCACGGAAGGTCACAATCGGATAATCATCGGGCATGATCAATTCATTCTTTGCCTTTGAGATCTCGGAGTGAACCGCGGATGGTTTGAATAACTTATCGTTGATATTCAATTCTTTGATAATGGATTTGATGACAGAGATCTGGTCATCAGCATCGAAGATCACAAAGTTCTTACCAAGGTCGATATGGTCAGCTTCTCGGCGCAATATACGCACACAAATGGAGTGAAATGTTCCAAGGAAAAGGCCGTTTGCCTTATCAAAACCGAGGATATTTTGTAAACGCGACTCCATCTCCTTAGAAGCTTTGTTGGTAAAGGTAACAGCGAGTATCTGGTACGATCGAACGCCGAGTTTGTCGATTAGGTAGGCGATTCGGCGGGTAAGAACGCTGGTCTTTCCTGAACCTGGTCCTGCAAGAACCAAGATAGGCCCGTCTTTTGCGGTTACGGCTTGAATTTGCGCGTTGTTTAAATTCGATAAGAGATCCATTAATATCCGATCAAACTGAGAGCTGTGAAGTGCAATGTGGGCAGCGAGTTGCTAACAGGGGAATATCGCTGGTGCAATACGGGCATTTTCTTGTGGTTGGTTCGGCGGGCGGTTGATGCATTTTATTTACAGCTTTAATCAACAAGAATACCGAGAAAGCGATGATCGTAAAGTCGATCACAGTATTAATAAAACTACCATAATTCCACGTTACAACGCCAGGAATCGAGATAGCTTCTGATAACGGCGTGCCGACAGGTACGCTACCGCTTAACACGAGATAAAGATCAACAAAATTTACTCTTCCTAATACCAATCCAAACGGAGGCATGAGTATATCGTTAACAAAGGACGTCACAATTTTTCCAAAACCGCCGCCTACGATCACGCCAACGGCAAGGTCCAACATATTACCCCTTAGGGCAAAGATCTTAAATTCTTTTAACATTAAAAAATCTCCGAGAGACATAAATCAAACAATAAATGTTTGGATAATTAGTATATTACTGTATTATTTAACTAACGAAACATCTCTTGATATGCTAAGATTTATTTCGAGTATAATTTTTTATGGAATTTAAAGGAATTCCTGTATTTGGATTTAAAATATTTAATGTTGGTGAAAAAATCTAATCAACGAAGGAAATTATTTAATGCCTGAATTGTTGCTTGATATTCAAGGATTAGAGACACAGTTTAAAACCCCCGATGGTATTGTTCATGCTGTGAACGGTGTTTCTTTCGGAATAAAAGAAGGTGAAACACTGGCGGTTGTTGGAGAATCTGGCTGTGGGAAGAGTGTGACGATGCTTTCCGTGCTGCGATTGATTCCGGCACCACCCGGAAAAGTAACAGCCGGCAAGGCCTTGTATCAGGGAAAAGATCTTCTCACCATGTCTGATGAAGATATCCGTCATATTCGTGGCGCCCAGATAGCGATGGTCTTTCAAGACCCTATGACCTCTCTAAATCCGGTAATGACAATCGGCAAGCAACTGATGGAGCCGTTACAGCTTCATCTTGGTATGGATAATAATCAAGCAACAAACCGCGCTGTAGAGTTGCTTGAAATGGTGGGAATTTCGGAAGCCAAGCAGCATTTAAAGGATTACCCCCATCAATTTTCTGGCGGTATGCGCCAGCGCGTGATGATCGCCATGGCCCTTTCCTGTAACCCGCAGATCTTGATCGCTGACGAACCAACTACCGCCTTGGATGTAACCATTCAGGCGCAGATCGTCGAGCTGGTCAAACGGCTTCGCAATGAATTAGGTATGACCATTATTTGGATCACTCATGACCTTGGCATTGTGGCTGGTTTGGCTCAACGAGTTTTGGTTATGTATGGTGGTTATATAATTGAAGAATCAGAAGTAAAAGAACTTTTTGCTAACCCATCTCACCCCTACACACTTGGGCTTATCGGTAGCCTCCCTAGGATCGATGATAATGATCGAAGCCGATTGTTCTCTATCGAGGGTATGCCCCCAGTGTTGTATACCAAACCAAATGCCTGCCCGTTTGCGCCTCGTTGCAAATATGTAATGGACCGATGCTGGAAGGAAAATCCGACCTTGGAAAAAATTGGCCCAGAGCATAAGGTCGCTTGTTTTGTTGATGTGAAAAACGGGAGGAATCGATAGTGGAAACGCAAAACGAAGTATTACTCAAGGTTGATAATCTTGTTAAACATTTCCCCATTTACCGTGGTGTTTTCCAACGACAAGTTGGAGCAGTTCATGCGGTTGATGGCATTTCTTTTGATGTGTATAAAGGCGAAACCTTAGGTTTGGTTGGCGAATCCGGTTGTGGAAAATCCACCGCTGGTAGAACTATTTTGCAATTATATAAGCCCACCTCAGGAAGTGTGGATTTTCAAGGTGTTGATTTGGCTACCCTTAAAGGGGAAGAGCTGCGTCACATGCGGAAGAAGATCCAGATGATCTTCCAAGATCCATACGCCAGTTTGAACCCACGAATGACCGTTGGCGACATCATTGGTGAGCCATTGATGGTTCATAATGTTGCCACGCCCAAAGAGATCGAAGAGAGAGTTGCCGACCTATTAAATAAGGTAAACCTCAACCCAGCATTTGCATCTCGTTACCCGCACGAATTCTCGGGTGGCCAACGTCAGCGCATCGGTATTGCCCGCGCATTAGCCCTTCAACCCGATTTTATTGTTTGTGATGAGCCTATCTCTGCCTTGGATGTTTCTATTCAGGCTCAGGTAGTTAATCTGCTCGAAGATCTGCAAGCGCAATTTGGCTTAACCTACCTCTTCATCGCGCACGACCTTTCCATGGTGCGTCATATTAGCACTAGGGTAGCGGTGATGTACCTCGGTATCATTGTTGAGCTTGCTGATCGAAAGACCCTCTATACTAATCCTCTCCACCCATATTCTCAGGCGTTGCTTTCCGCAGTGCCTGTAGCGGATCCAGTTGTGGAAGAGAAGCGCAAGAGGGTAATTTTGGAAGGGGATGTGCCTTCACCGGTCAATCCACCTTCTGGCTGCCGATTCCGGACGCGCTGTCCGATTGCTAAACCGGGTGTTTGTGATGCTTCGAAACCCGAATTCCGTGAAGTAGATCCAGGCCATTTTGTTGCCTGTCATCTCGTATAACCAAGTTTCAAAGGAGGTGATTCGTAGAACACTTTCAACATTCCTTAGGTAATAAAAAAATGAAAATTTTTTTATACAAACATTCTTTAGAGGAGAAGTAAAATGCGTAAAATTTTATCTGTCCTAAGCCTGCTTATTATTACAAGCATGCTGTTAGCAGCTTGTGGTGCTCCTGCTGTAACAGAAGCCCCTGCTGCCGAAGCTCCTGCAGCTGAAGCCCCCGCTGCCGAAGCCCCTGCCGACGCAGCCGCTCCTGCCGCCAAGGATACAACCACCTTGAATCTGGCCGAAGCCGATGTCAGCATCGATACCCTCGATCCTGCGTTAGCTTACGATACCGCCAGCGGCGAGATCATCCAGAACGTATACGATACTCTCGTGTTCTATGATGGTGAAGCTACTGACAAATTCGTTCCCCAATTAGCCGAATCCTGGACAACCTCTGATGATGGCCTCACCTGGACCTTCACCCTCCGCAAGGGCGTGAAATTCCACAATGGCGATGAACTTACCGCCACTGATGTCGCCTACTCCTTCCAACGCGGTTTGCTTCAGGGTGGTTATTCTTCACCCCAATGGCTGCTTGCTGAGCCCTTCTTTGGTGTTGGTGTCGATGACATCTCCATCGTAGTTGATGGTGAAGGCGCTGCCGCTGATGATCGCGAAGCGATGGTTGCTTTGGATCCCGCTTTGTTAGTTGCCGCTTGCGAAAAAGTTCAGTCTGCTATCGTAGCTGACGATGCCGCCGGCACCGTTACCATGACCCTTGCTACCACTTGGGGTCCATTCCTTGCCACCATTGCCCAAACCTGGGGCTCTGTCATGGATAAGAAATGGGTCATCGAGAACGGTGGTTGGGATGGTTCATGCGATACTTGGCAGAACTTCTATGCCATGCAGTCCGCTGACAACCCCTTCAGCTCCATTGAAAACGGTACTGGCCCCTTCAAGCTCGAATCCCTCAAACAGGGCGAAGAGTACATTTTGGTTGCCAATGCCGATTACTTCCAAGGTGCTCCTAAGCTGCAAAGAATCGTAGCCAAGGCTGTACCCGAATGGGGTACCCGCTTCGCCATGATGCAAGCTGGTGACGCTGACTGGGCTACCGTCCAGACTGCCAACCGCTCCCAGATGGACGAACTTGTTGGTGAGAAGTGTGTCTTTGATCTCGCTACCAATGCCTACCTCCCCTGCGAAGTAGTTGATCCCGCTCTGCCCTTCCTTGTTCGCTTGGGTCGCCCTGGTATTTCACAGGACGTGATCCTCTACAACTGGAACATCGCCTCCGATCCCGCCTCCCCCAATCCTTATATTGGTTCCGGCAAACTCGATGGTAATGGTATTCCTCAGGACTTCTTCGCTGACGAACACATCCGTAAGGCTTTCTCATATTGTTTCGATTGGGACACCCTTATCAACGATGTTTACATGGGTGAAGCTACTCAGTCCTTCCAGTTGACCCTCCCAGGTATGCCTGGCTTCTTCAACGATACCCCCCATTACACCATGGACCTCGACAAATGCGCCGAGGAATTCACTGCCTCCACTTTGAAATCTGAAGATGGAAAGTCAGTCATGGAAACAGGCTTCCGCGTTCAGATGGCCTACAACCAAGGCAACAACACTCGCCAAACCATCGCCGAGATCCTTGCTGGTAACCTCGCCACTGTCAACGAACTCTTCATTGTTGAAACCCTCGGTTTACCGTGGGCTGCCTACCTTCGCGCCCAGCGCGCCAAGTTGCTCCCCATCATGACCGGTGGTTGGCTTGAAGATATCCACGATCCCCATAACTGGTACCAGCCCTACACTACCGGTACCTACGGTGGTCGCCAGTCCCTTCCTGATGATGTCAAGGCCGAATTCAAAGTCCTCCTTGACGCTGGTGTTGCAGAGCTCGATCCTGCCAAGCGCGCCGAGACCTACAAGCAATTCAATCAGCTTTATTACGACAAAGCTGTTGGTACCCCCCTTGTTCTCGCAACTGGCCACGGCTTCATTCAGAGGTACGTAAAGGGTCAGATCACTAACCCGATCTTCCCAGGCTTCTATTACTTCACAATGTACAAAGAGTAATTCCTAGTACATAAAAATGCCGGGGGCGGTTTACCGCCCCCGGCAAACCCTTTTGGATTCCTGAGTGCAGATGAAAACTTCACCTACACTCCGGATTTCGAAATATAAAAATAAGGATACCGAATGACAACATTTATTATCAGGCGTTTATTACTGGTTCCACTTCTGTTGTTTGGGGTTACCATCATCATTTTTATGATGCTCCAATTACTCAGCCCGGTTGAGCGCTCAGCCCTGTATGTTCGAGATTTCCCTAAGAATGAAAAAGCGGTAGACGGTATTATCAGGCGTTATGGCCTTGATAAGCCTTTTTACGAACAATATTGGCGCTGGCTTGTTGGTATCAAAGACCCGGTGAGTGGCGAACGAAATGGTGGTATTTTGTTCGGAGACCTTGGTTATTCCCGAACAGCCTCTCAGCCCGTGAATGAACTTATCAAAAACCGTTTCCCCAACACCCTTGATCTAACTATTTGGACCATTGCACCTATGATCTTGGTGGGTATCTGGTTAGGCGTGCAATCGGCCATTCACCATAATGGTTGGTTTGATCAAGCAGCCCGTATGTTCAGTATCATTGGTACATCCTTCCCCACTTTCGTTTTTGGGTTGATGCTTCTAATGTTCTTCTATGCGAATCTCGGCTGGTTCTCGCCGGGAAGGCTAACGGATGAACTTATGCAGGTGGTTAACAAGCCTACGTTTATTAAATACACATCTCTTATTACCTTCGATGCCTTGCTCAATGGCCGTGTCGATATCTTCCTTGACGCTCTTAGTCATATGGTGATGCCGATCATTACTCTTTCCTATATCAGTTGGGCTACTTTTCTAAGAGTTACTCGGTCATCTATGCTCGAGACCCTTCGTATGGAATATGTTACAACTGCCCGTGCCAAGGGTTTGCCCGAACGAGATGTTATTTACAAGCATGCCCAACCAAATGCCATGATTCCAGTGGTAACACTGGCAGGTTTCTCAGTGGTGGGTTTGTTGGGTGGTGTGACAATTACCGAAACGGTCTTCAATTATCCAGGCATCGGTTCAGCCGCTGCGAGGGCTGCGGTAAATTTGGATGTTGTTACTGTATTGGGATTCGCGATCTTTATTGGTTTTATCTTGATCGTCGCCAATTTGGTGACGGACGTTCTCTATGCCGTAGTTGATCCAAGAGTTAGGTTATCCTAGGAGCTGAATATGACTGAAACGACACCCACTGGCGATAACAGCTTACTTGAAGCCACATTTACAACAAGAAAAATTGGCTGGTTTGAAAAATTTGTTGGCCCTGAAAACTTTAGAATTCTCGTTGGGCTTCTAAAAACCCCAGCATCCATCATTGGTCTTACACTTATTCTTACCTATGTCATTATAGGTATCCTTGCCCCTGTAATTGCTCCACCCGTAAAGCCAAACGCAGATCCCTATTCCATTCCCCGTGATGGTTTTAGTTCTGACCCCAAACCAATGGGTTCAGAATGGAAACGTAACAAGCCGCCTGAACCATTCTGGTACAAACCCCTAACTGGAAACGATAAATGGGTGCATTTATTTGGAACTTCAGAAGGTCAGTATGATATTTTCTATTATGTGATCTGGGGTGTTCGTACCGCCTTCTTTACTGGTTTGTTGGTTACCTTCGCGACACTTGTCATTGGTGTTATATACGGGTCTATCTCCGCCTATTATGGCGGAATGGTAGATAACATAATGATGCGTTTAGTAGATGTTCTGATGATTCTTCCAAGCTTACTGGCTGCGTTGATCTTAGCCGCTGTTCTTACCCCACGTATTGGTAAAAGCCTGATCCCGGTCATGACGGCGTTGATCGCGTTCGGATGGATGGGTTATGCTAGGATTATCCGCGGTGATATATTATCGGTAAAAGAGCGCGATTATGTTTTAGCAGCCCGCGTAGTTGGTGTAAAAGATAGCAGAATTCTCTTTAGGCATATCATTCCAAACGCTATTTTCCCCACGCTAGTTTTAGCCTCCCTAGCGATCGGTGATGTGGTTCTCAGCTTTGCGGCTTTATCCTTCCTCGGAATTGGTACTGAAGTTGGCTACGCCGATTGGGGTCAGGTTCTTTCCTTCGCTCGTAACTGGATCACAGCGCTTGACCAATACTGGTACATTGTGGTTTGGCCGGGTTTGGCATTGGTCTTCTTTGTAATGGGCTGGAACCTTCTTGGCGATGCGTTGAGGGACGTTTTAGACCCAAGAATGCGCGGAAGAAGCTAAGTACCAAGTGCTTTTACCTAAGCAAAAAATATTTTTTATTATTATTTCCCTTGGGACTCTGTTGATTTTTTCAGCAGTTTCTCAGGGGAATTTTGTACGCGCGGATGGACTGACACTAACTCCAACCATCGATCGGCTGGCAAAACCAACTTTACCTGCAAATCCCGACATGGCAGATCGCGGCTCTCAGGATTATTGGCTATATTGTTCTCCCTGCCATGGAGATAAAGCTCAAGGTCTCACTGATGATTTCCGAAAACAATATCCAATAGAAGACCAATATTGTTGGAATTCAGGTTGCCACGGAAAACGACCTTACCCTAATGGATGGACCATTCCTCGCTACGTTCCGCCGCTTGTGGGAGAAACAGCCATCAAACGTTTTGCCAACGGCGCTGTTTTAAAAGAATACATCCAAACAAAGATGCCGTTTCAAATACCAGGGCAGCTTAAAGAAGCAGAATACTGGCGTTTGACGGGCTTTTTGTTGAAACAAAATGGGTACTGGAACGGAGTTGGAGAATTAAACGAAATTACTGCTGCAAGTATTATAATTTCAGAAAATGGAATACTTTCACTACTCCCAACAAGCACAATAGGGTACTCCACGAATACCCCCCAAGCCCACGATACACCCGTGAATCAGGGCGAAAACAGTGTTGATGATACATCGTCCGCTAATTCCACAAGAGTGATGGCCTTAGGGATACTTCTGCTGATCGCAATCGCTGTACCCATTGGGATAAAACTTGCCAAGAACTGGTAGCCATATATGAGAAAAATACACTTATTGCTTGTTTTCATCCTAATTTCAGGTCTAATTGTATCCTGTTCTTCGGATATACCTACAAGTTACGAAGACCCAAACAATACCCCAACCGCAGAAATTCAACCGACGAACACCCCAACTACTAACGCGGGTGCCCCATCAAAAGGGTTAACTGTTTGTTTAGGCCAAGAACCAAACACATTATTTCCCTTTGCCGATCCAAACACCGCGGCGAAAACGATCCTCGGAACCATGTATGATGGTCCGATCGATGTGTTCTCAACAGGCGATCAACCAGTCATTCTTGAAAAACTACCATCTACAGGAAACCAGGACGTGCAGGTAATTACCACCCCTGTCAAAAAAGGAACGAAGGTTGTGGATATCAACGGCGACGTAGTTAGCCTAGATATTGGTAGGACGATCTTGCCCGCCGGTTGTCGCGATGAATCTTGTGCTGTTATATACGATGGTCGTTCAGATATCGAGATGGACCAAATGTTGATCACCTATCGCCTTAATTCAAATATAGAGTGGTCGGATGGAACGGCACTCACCGCAGAAGACTATATTTTTGCTTTCAATGTTGCCAAAGATCCATCCTCATTGGGTTCAAAATTTGTAGCCTCGCGAACCTTTTCGTATGAAACACTCGATACTCACTCAGTACAATGGTGGGGTGTACCGGGATACTTGGCGGATGATCCAGCAAAGGTGCTTTTACAACCATTGCCGAAGGCACAATTGGCTAGCTATTCGGTAAACGAAGTGATGACCAAAACCGGAAAAGAAATTTTACCTATAAGTTGGGGTCCATACATTCTCGAAGAATGGTCCCCTGGAAATTACGTTCATTTAGTTAAAAACCTGAATTACTTCAAATCTGGCGAAGGTCTGCCTTATTTTGAGGAGCTAAATTTCTTGTTTGTTGATTCACCGCAAGAAGCCATAACAGCCCTTATATCAAAAAAGTGCGATATCCTCGATTCAAGTACCAATATTGAAGGGGAGTTACCGTTTTTACAAGAATTACAAAAAAATGAATTTGCTAATGTGATCACATCGACAACACCGATGATGGAGACCATCGATTTTAGGATCGGGCCTTCCGGTATTCCGATTGTTGATCCAGGATTGAAAGACCCATTTTCTGATGTAAATATTCGGCAGGCGGTTGCGTATTGTATAGATCGTCGAACCATCGTCGATTCCGTCTTATTGGGTCAAACAGAAATCCCCGATTCGTACGTTCCACCTACCCACCCAAATTATTCCGATTCCGGAAAACAATATACCTTTGACACCCTCCAAGGGAACAGTATATTGGAATTAGCGGGTTGGGTGAGGGATGAGGCAAAAGAGAATTCTCCTCGAATAGCCAGAGGCATAATTGGAATTCCAGAAGGCACACAGCTTGTCTTCAACTACATGACCACAGATACTCCTTTGCGCAGGCGAGTAAGCGAGATGGTTGCAGCTTCTTTAGCTCAATGCGGCATAGGTGTTGATATTCATTATGTAGAATCAAGCAAGTTTTACGCGCAGACCGCTGAAGGCAGCCTTTTTGGCAGAAATTTTGATTTGGTGGAATATTCCACCGGGTCGTACGATAAGACCGACCCTTGCGTCCGGTTTATGGCATCCCAAAATCCAACAACTACAAA
>CAZSLN010000009.1:0-8714 GCA_964607645.1 uncultured Anaerolinea sp. | reverse complement strand
AATAAGTGGTTTGGCTCAAACATTAGTGGGTACAACAATCCTGATTTTGATGCTTTATGTTCACAAGCGATCAATGATGCTGGTCAGTCCGATACTTCTGTTATTTCATCCGGAAACGCTCAGCAAATTTACGCAAATGATTTACCATCTATCCCCCTCTTTTTGAGGATGAAGGTGATCGCTTCACAAAAGAATATTTGCAATATTTCGCTTGACCCCTACTCCCCCAATGACTTATGGAACATTGAGAACTTTAAAATCGGTTCTGATTGTCAACAATAAGAAAAATCTACATAGGCTAAATCGTATCGTTTCTTGTATAATAAACGAACTAATTGGCTAACAGGAGAATACCAGTGGCAGAGACGAAGAGTAAACAACCCCTTTTAGAAGTAAAGGATCTCAAAACCTACTTTTTCACCGAAGATGGTGTAGTTAAATCCGTTGATGGGGTAAATTTCTATGTCAACCCTGGCGAAGTGATGGGTTTGGTAGGAGAATCCGGTTGCGGCAAAAGCGTAACATCTTTGTCGATCATGCGTTTGATTAGCCCTCCTGGCAAGATCGTATCAGGGCAGATCCTCTTTGATGGCAAAGACTTAGTTACCGCCAGCGAAGATGAAATGATCAATGTTCGTGGAAATAAAATTTCCATGATCTTTCAGCAGCCACAGACCGCTTTGAACCCCGTGTTCAAAGTTGGGGACCAGATCTCAGAGGTATTGAGTATTCACCAAAGTATGAGCAAAGAAAAAGGCTCGGAACGCGCCATTGAATTGCTTAAAATGGTAGGTATTCCTGACCCTGCCCGCCGAGCTCAAGCATACCCCCATGAACTTTCTGGTGGTCAAGCTCAGCGTGTAATGATCGCCATGGCTTTGGCTTGTGTCCCCGCCCTTTTGATCGCTGATGAGCCTACCACCGCCCTCGATGTAACCATTCAAGCGCAAATTCTCGACCTAATGCACAATTTGCGCGAAAATATCGGTACAGCCATCATCCTGATCACACACGATCTTGGTGTAGTCGCTGAAATGGCCGAGCGAGTAGCAGTAATGTACGCTGGTTATATTGTTGAGCAAGCTGATGTAAAACCGTTGTTCGACAACCCCCTTCACCCATACACTCAAGGTCTTATCGGTTCCATCCCGATCTTGGGAAAACTAAAAGACAGGCTTGAAGTTATTCCTGGTTCTGTTCCTAATCTTGTAGATCTGCCGTTAGGCTGCAGATTCGCCGCCCGCTGCAAATCTCGAACTCAGTACGGTTTATCGATCTGTACAGACAAAGAACCTACACTTGTTGAACGAGAACAAGGACATTTTGTACGGTGCTGGCTCTATGAAGATTCTGATGGTCACAAAGCCCCTTTAAAATAAGCAAGGTATTACGGAGAACTTGATGGAACAGAAACTAGCCCGCGAATTGATCCAAGTAAAAAACTTAAAAAAATACTTTCCTGTAAAGGAAGGCATTTTACAAAGAGTAAAAGACTACGTAAAAGCTGTCGATGATGTCAGCTTCGTTGTACGTGAAGGCGAAACACTTGGTATGGTCGGTGAATCTGGCTGCGGTAAAACTACCGTCGGCCGAACAATGCTGCGCTTGATCGAACCAACCGCCGGATCTGTTATCATTGACGATAAGGATGTTCTCAAATTAAGCGGGCAAGAGATGAAAACCATGCGCCGCAATATGCAGATCATCTTCCAAGATCCCTACGCCTCTTTAGATCCCCGTATGCCGATCGGTGATTCCGTTATGGAAGGATTGCAGATCCATAATGTTGGAACCTCCAAGGAACGCTACGAGATCATGCTCGACACCCTTAAGAAGGTTGGCCTTGAGGATTACCATGCAAAACGCTACCCCCATGAATTTTCTGGTGGTCAGCGTCAACGTATTGGTATCGCCAGAGCTCTTGCGCTAAGGCCAAAATTTATCGTTTGTGACGAACCCGTTTCCGCTTTAGATGTTTCCATCCAATCGCAAGTTCTTAACATTCTAAAAGATCTTCAGCAAGAATTCGGTTTAACCTACCTGTTTATTGCCCACAACCTAAGCGTTGTAGAACACATCTCCAACCGTGTGGCGGTAATGTATTTAGGTAAGATGGTAGAATTAGCTGATCGAGATGAGTTGTTTGCAAAGCCACTTCATCCCTACACTCGGGCTCTCATGTCAGCCATCCCGATCCCAGATCCTTCCCTCAAACGCGAGAGGCTTATCTTGAAGGGCGATGTCCCAAGCCCACTAAATCCGCCGACCGGTTGCAGGTTCCACCCACGATGCCCGATCGCGAAATCGATTTGTTCGCAAGAACAACCTGAATTCCGCGAAGTGTATCCCGATCATTGGGTTGCTTGTTGGGAAGCTAAATAAAGTTTTTTCACAAAGCACTTCTCGCAATTACGGGAAGTGCAATAATGTGATAAAATCAGACGCGCTAATTGGGGCGTGGTGCAATGGCAGCACATCAGCCTTTGGAGCTGAGTATCTAGGTTCGAATCCTGGCGCCCCAGCTAAAAAACCCTGTTTCAGGGTTTTTTTATTTAAACTATAATTGAGCAATAAAGTACAGACCTTCTCGGAGCAAAAAAGTGAAAATCCAATCCATCATCCTTGCCGCTGGGCAAGGGACTAGAATGAAATCAGACTTGCCGAAAATATTGCACCCTGTTTGCGGGGTGCCAATGATCGATTATGCGATCGAGGCGGTAAAGTCCTTTTGTGATGATAAGCCCGTGGTTGTGGTTGGGCATCATGCTGATGAAGTACAAAAATACTTGGGCGACAAAGTAACTACCGTGGTCCAGCAACAGCAACTCGGCACTGGCCACGCAGTGTTACAAGCCGAAGCGCGGTTACTCGGGTCATCTGGCTTGGTGTTAGTTACCTATGGCGACATGCCATTGCTCACCAACGAGACTCTTGCCCGGTTAGTAGAAAAACAACTAGCCAACTCCGGCCCGATGACCATGCTCACGGTAATCCATAACAACCCCCGAGGGTTTGGTCGCGTAATTCGAAATAACCATGGAACAGTAGACCGGATCGTAGAAGAAGCACAGGCAACCCAGGAGGAATTAGAGATAACCGAACTAAATGTTGGAGCATATTGTTTCCAAAACGCTTGGTTATGGGAAAACTTAAAAAAGATCAACGTTTCTCCAAAGGGGGAGTACTACCTAACAGATATCGTAGAGTTGGCTGTCACTCATGGCCAAGCCGTTGCGGCTGTGGTTTTGGACGATTTTAACGAAACAATTGGCATCAATAATCGCCTGCATCTTTCGGAAGCTGAGAGCTTGATGAGAAACCGCATTAACGAAAAATGGATGCTTAACGGCGTAACAATGATCGACCCCGCCTCCACCTATATCGACGCGAATGTAACTATTGGCAGAGATACAACCCTTGCTCCAAACACAAGTTTACAGGGTAACACCAACATTGGAGACCGATGCCAAATTGGTCCGGGGTCCGTTATCAAGGACACAAAGATCGGGAATGATTGCGTGGTCTTGTATGCAGTAACCGAATCGGCGGTGGTTGAAGACCATGTAGAGATCGGGCCTTTCGCGCGATTACGAAAAGGAGCATATCTATCTAGCGGCGTACATATGGGGAACTTCGGCGAAGTGAAGGATTCCGTATTAGGACCGGGTGTAAAAATGGGGCATTTTTCGTATATAGGCAACGCCCAAATCGGAACGAATACCAACATAGGTGCTGGAACCATCACCTGTAACTACGATGGCAAGAACAAGCATAAAACCGTGATCGGTGAAAATGTCTTTATCGGTTCTGATACGATGTTGGTTGCTCCTTTGAACATCGGAGATGGCGCAAAAACAGGCGCTGGCTCAGTGGTTACAAAAGATGTGGATGAAAACACATTAGTGGTTGGTGTACCCGCAAAACCCATAAAGAAAATAAAATAAGACCAATGGATAATATGATATGAACATAACACAAGCAGAGATCACATTTGTAGTTGAGTTAGCAAAGGAAGCACGCAGGCGGGCTTACGCGCCATATTCCAATTATTTTGTCGGCGCGGCACTAAGAACTACAACTGGAAAATTCTTCACCGGTGTGAATATTGAAAATGCCGCCTATCCCTCTACCATTTGCGCTGAACGAACAGCCATCTTTTCGGCAGTTGCCCAAGGCGAACGAGAATTTGACCTAATTGCTGTTGTAACAGCCAACGGTGGGTTTCCGTGTGGAGGCTGCCGGCAAGTGATGGCGGAATTCAATCTCGATATGGTGGTGGTGATTGCTGATGAAGATGGCAAGATACATCAGACAATGACAGTTCGGGAATTGCTTCCGGGTGCGTTTACCCCCAGTTTTTTACAGAAGAACAATTAATTCGTTATGCATACCGTCTTTATCGCTTTAGGGTCAAATATAGGTAATCGGGAAGAACACCTTTTTCGCGCGATTACCGCGATCTCACAAAAGATGGAGGGTATCCTACCATCCTCGATCTACGAAACTGAGCCATGGGGTTATTTAGACCAAGGAAAATTCTATAACATGGTGTTGACCGGTAAAACTGCGCTTTCTCCAAGAGACTTGCTGCTCTTTTTGAAGGATATCGAAAAGGAAGTCGGGCGAACCCCGAACTTTACAAATGGTCCCCGTGTGATCGATCTGGATATTCTTTTTTATGATAATGAGCGCGTGAATGAGGAAATGTTGAAGATCCCTCACCCAAGACTTCACGAGAGGTCTTTTGTTTTGGTACCCCTTTGTGAAATTGCCCCAGATTTTATCCATCCTAACTTTGGAGAGCCATTGAAGGCGATATTGAGTAAGATTGACCAAAGCGGTATAACGTTGGTAAAGAAATTAGAATTGATTTAGATCCTCAGATAACCATAGGAGATGCGATGACCACAGAATTAAAACCTTTGAATTGGAACCGAAAACCGAACGTTGGTTATACCGTCGCCCGAAGATCGGACGGGGGTATGAACATAACATTTACCGACCTAAGTGATGTGACCATTGCGGATTGGCGCGAATTTGCCTTTGATCATTTGATGGGTTCCGACAGACTAACCCGGAACCTTTATGATATGCGAGAGGTGGCAATTATCCCTAATCTTGCCATCAAATTAGCCATTGAGGTCAATAGTGACCCATCTACACGCAACTTGCGAGTGGCTGTACTGGTCGCTACCCAAGAGGTTCAGGACGCGATTCTGAATGTTGCCGCCGGTGCTGTAGCAAGCGGGGCGGCTATCAAGATCTTTACCAAACCCGCCGAAGCCGAGGAATGGCTGGCGAAATCGGTTGAGCAGATCGTATAAATGGCCGCGGTACAAATAGGTCCGTCCTGGTTCAATTGGGGAATAAAAACCTATCTGATGGGTATTGTCAACGTCACTCCGGATAGTTTTTCGGGGGATGGTGTACTCGAACCTATTACGGAAAAGGACGACCGTCTCATTGATCGCTGCTTGGAGCAAGTCAGGGATTTTCTTGACGCTGGTACTGATATTGTCGATATCGGGGGCGAGTCTACCCGTCCAGGTTCTAAGTTTGTTAGTTTGGAAAAAGAGTTAGCCCGAGTAATACCAATAATCGAAGCGGTATCAGCCACGTTTCCTCAGGCGGTCATTTCTGTAGATACCTACAAAGCAACAGTAGCTGAACAAGCTTTGAAAGCTGGCGCTCATATTGTCAATGATGTTTGGGCTTTGATGGGGGACCCCTCGATGGCAGCTGTTGTCGCCAAACACAAAGCATGGGTGATACTGATGCATAATCGCAGCAAACCCGAAAACGCTCAGCTTGCTGAAAATTTGGGTGGGCGATATATTGGGGTTGAATACACTAATCTACTTCAGGATGTTGAAAAAGACCTATTGGCATCCATCAATTTGGCAACAAAGGCAGGCATCTCAGCAGATAAGATCATCATCGATCCAGGGATCGGGTTTGGAAAAACAGTTGAGCAGAACCTTGAATTGATCAATAAATTAGGGTACTTTAAAAAAATGGGCTTTCCGCTGTTGTTAGCGCCATCCAGAAAGTCCTTTATTGGTTTTACCTTGAACCTTCCTCCAGCAGAACGGGTGGAAGGAACCGCGGCTTCGGTCGCGATTGGAATAGAGCGCGGCGCTGATATTGTGCGGGTGCACGATGTAAAACAAATGGCTCGTGTTGCCCAAATGACCGACGCGCTTGTTAGAGCCAAGGGCTCCAATTAATTAGATAAAGTTGAGGACGTATGCCCCCATCCAAAAGAGAGATCTACCTTCTTTCCCCAAAAAAATATAGCCCTGAGATCATTGCGGTCGCATTCGCTAAAACATCGCGGTCTCCCGAAACATTTCGGGCTATCGCGGATGAATTGACCGAAGAAGCTTCCTCACAATTTCATGAGAAGTGGGTTATCGGGTATGGGCATTCCTCTGTTGCCGAACACGCGGTGCTGCACCTTGCCATCGAAAACGCCTCACGCTTAGCGATGGAATCGATTGAATCCAATCGATTAGCATCGTACACAGAAAAATCAACGCGATACCAAAAATGGGATAAAGACCAGTTTTATTGCCCACCCGAGATCTTTGGGTCAAAATTTGAAGAACGCTTTAATCAGATCTGCGAGTATTTGTTTCAGACTTACTTACGCTCACTGGAACCAGCTAAAAAAGTAGTTGAAGCTCAGGTTTCGCGCAATGAGGGTGAAAGTGATGAGAATTACGACAAGCGTATCCGTTCAAAGTACGTAGATGCTTGCCGATTTATCTTGCCTGCGGCATCGCTTGCCAATGTTGGAATGACAGTGAATGGAAGGGAGCTAGAAAGCGCGATAAAAAAATGGCTCTCCAGCCCGCTCGCAGAAGTTCGGGAGATTGGGGAAACAGTGAAAGTCGCCGCAAAAGCGGAAGTCCCTACGCTTCTCAAGTACGCTGAACAACAACCGTCCTATCAGGTGATGGCGGAAAAAATAACCCAATTAAACGCATCCATGGAACTTCCCGAAGAAAAGCAGCAAGCTTGTACCCTAGTGGCCAGTGAAAACGAAGGGGAAGACCGCATACTCGCTTCAGTCCTATATCGCTTTGGAAATATGAGTTTTGAGCAAGCTTTGAAGAAGGTCAAGGACACCACTATCTCCACCGAGATCAGCGAAGTTCTTTTCCAAAACCTTGAAAAATTTGATGTTCCCTTACGTGAATTGGAACACTCCACCATGACCTTTGACCTAGTAATGGATCAGGGCGCTTATGCCGAGTTCAAACGTCACCGAATGATGAGCCAAACCACGCAGCGTTTAACCTGTACTAATGGTTACGCTATACCGAAGTTGATCGTTAAAGCTGGCTTTGAGTTGGATTTTCAGCAAGCAATGGGTGCCGCTCAATTGCTTTGGAATGAGTTAGCGGAATGGAATATTGATATTGCCCAATATATAGTGCCAAACGCCTTCAACCGAAGGGTAATGGCTACATTCAATCTACGAGAGGCGTTTTCTTTTTGCCAGCTGCGCACTGCGCCTAACGCGCACTTCTCCATCCGGCGGATCGCACAAATGATGGCAGTGGAAGTGAAGCGGGTTTATCCGGTGCTTTCAAAATATATGCGAATTTACGATGAGCCTTGGCAGCAGATCGAGCTCGATCATTTCGAGAGCGCCTGATCAATCCACGAGAAATCGTGCCAGCTCCTCTCGCGAAACAAGAGCGGTCATATCCAAGGTTAGCGGGGTTACAGAAACTATCCCTTTTTTCATTAGTACGAACACATCGGTGTCTTCTGGCTCGTTGGTCAGATCTAATTCCAGCTTGTACCCGATCCTGTTGGGTAGGCTTAGATCCTTCCTATCTGGTTTGGTTGGAATGTAATAACGCTGGCGAGATAACTTGGTCCACTCCCATGCTGTAGCTGGGGTTGCGTTGGCGGGAACATCCACCTTGATCAGGTCAACACCTTTGGGAAGTTGATTCTTGAGTAATAAACTGGCGAATTTCTGGGTGAAGGTGGCGGCAGTGCTGAAATCCACATCCAAGGAATAGGATAAGTGGTGTGAAGGATCGGTTGCGAGGGAAACAGCCATAGAAGGAATGCCGAGCGAAGCCGATTCCATTGCAGCACCTACGGTGCCCGAGATGGTGATGCCGGTAGCGACATTTTCACCGTAATTGATTCCAGAGACGACCAGATCAGGACGGTCAGGCAAGATCTCTAGGATGCCGTGTTGAACAGCTTGCGCTGGGGTTCCGCCAATGGCGTACACCTTCCAAGTTTGGCCGTTGACGACCATTTCTTCCTCAGAGATGATCCCATCCGATGTAGTAGGTAAACTGCGTCCCATTCCAGAAGATTGCTCGCGAGGAGCGGCAACGGTGACATAACCAATTTTCGATAACGCTTCAGCAGCAGCCCATAAACCAGGTGACTTGATGCCATCATCGTTGGTCAGTAAAATATTTGGCTTTTTTATTGATTTCATAGTAATTGAATTTTAATACAAAAAGAGCGGGTTATAAAACCCGCTCTTTGTGCCTCCGGAGGGACTCGAACCCCCGACCTATTGCTCCGCAAGCAAGCGCTCTAATCCACTGAGCTACGAAGGCATTTGCGAATAGAAATTTTACACCACAAGGGTTTTCCGGTCAAGAATTATTTCTTGTTGCCGAGGTATTATTGGGAAAAAATGAAAATTAAGGTGTAAAATTAGCTTTCAAAGA
>CAZSLN010000008.1:50745-53564 GCA_964607645.1 uncultured Anaerolinea sp. | reverse complement strand
TCAACAATAATTTCGAGACTTTCCGCAGTTATTTAACTAGGAAAGAAACCCATGCCCCCTACCCCCGAATACACACCCAAGTCTGTCCTCTCCATCCATGCCCACCCGGATGACCAGGAGTTTAGCGTTGGCGGAACCTTGGCCAAGTGGGCGACGGCCGGCGCTGAGATCATCACCATTGTCATCACGAGCGGCGATGGCGGCAGCAACGACCCTACTCATGACGCCAGTTACAAGCCCACCCTGGCCGCCTTGCGAGAGAAAGAGCAGATGGCTGCCAACCAAGCGCTGGGCATTGGCAAGTGCATCTTTATGAACCAGCCCGATGGCGAACTAGAGCCGACCATCGGCTTGCGTAAGGAGATCACCAAGCTGATCCGCACGCTCAAACCTGAGGTGGTCATCACTGGCGACCCGCAGGCGGTGTTTTACGGCAACGGCTACATCAATCATCCCGACCATCGTGCCGCGGCGCAGCTTGCCACCTACGCGGTGTTCCCTAGCGCCGGCAGCCGGCTGGTCTTCGCGGACCTGTTAGCCGAGGGCTACGAGCCGCACAATGTAAAACGGCTATACCTTACCAACCCCGAAAAGCCTGATACCTGGGTGGATATCAGCGATACGATCGATACCAAGATCGCCGCGCTGCGCGAGCACAAAAGCCAGCTGGGAGATTGGGACCCGGAGGAGATGGTGAAGAAATGGGCAGGGGAAGATGGCGCGGCGCAGGGGTTAGCCTACGCCGAAGCCTTTAAGGTGATGATGTTGGTGATGGAAGAAGAAAAGCCGGAAAATTAGACCCGGTTATAACCAGAGCCAACCCAGCAACGCCGACATCACTGAGATGGTGAGGTTGTCCACATCCGCCATCGGGAAGGACTCGACCACCGTTGCCACCAAGGCGATGAGCGCCAGTGTGCCCACTTTTGTGTAGGCAAGCGGGAAGATGCCGAATAGATTGAAAGCCCACAACACCGCCAGCGAAAACGCCAACCCACCCAGAAAAACACTGATGGTGCCGGCAACGGATTTTTTCTGGCTCCAGGGCAGCTTGGGCGAGGGGATTCCGCGGCCAACCAAATCAGCTATGCCGTCACCGCCGCACAGCATCATCAACGCTACAACGCCGGCTGGATGGTCCTTCCAAAACAATATCGTTAAGAGAACAAACATAATGCCGTAATACAGCGGCCCGCGCAGGATCTCTTTTGGGTCGCCTGAACGCGACATGGCCTTTACTGAGGCTTCATCCATGATGACACCCATGCCGGTGAGGGCAAATTGAACCGTGATCAGCCCAGGTACCAGTGCCGCCAAATATCGGGCGTACCAAACATCCGGGAACAATAACCAGCACATCACAAAAATGGGGCCGGTGCCAATGTGGATGACCTTGCGGCTAATACGGCTGGTGATCAGCCCTTTGTGGGCAATAAAATCCATTAGACGTAAAAAAGCGAGCGCGGCGACTAACGTTATTACAGTGGCGAGTATTGGGTTCATTCTTCTTGTTCCTCGTAACGGGATTGGTTTAAAATAAACCTAATTCTATGCTGTTCAGGGTTGATTTTCAAGCGGCAAATAACTTGACCTACTGAACATTTGTGCTAAAATAATTCTGTATTCTTTGCGACCTTTAAACGAATGGGAGATAATGACAATGGCTAAAAAGCAAGATGTACAACCAGCGATAAAACAAGAAGACAGCGCTAAAAAGGCTGTATTAGATAAAGCGGTAAGCGACATCATCAAACGATACGGTGATGGCTCGATCATGCGCTTAGGTGAGGCTCACAGCATGGTGGTAGATTCCATCCCTACCGGCGCGTTGAGTGTGGATCTAGCGCTGGGCGTGGGGGGTATTCCTCGCGGCCGCATCACCGAGATCTACGGCCCGGAATCCTCCGGCAAAACCACCCTGTGCCAACATATTGTGGCCGAAGCGCAAAAACTGGGCGGCACCGCGGCTTTCATCGATATGGAACATGCCCTGGACCCTTCTTACGCTGCCAAATGCGGTGTAGATATTGATAACCTGCTGGTCTCCCAGCCCGATACCGGCGAGCAAGCGCTCGAGATCACCGAGACCTTGGTGCGCTCCGGCGCTGTGGATCTTGTGATCGTTGATTCGGTGGCGGCGTTGGTACCCCGCAGCGAACTGGAAGGCGATATGGGCGATGCCACTATGGGCGTGCAAGCCAGGCTGATGAGCCAAGCGCTGCGCAAACTCTCCGGCGCCATCAACCAAACCAAAACCTCGGTGGTCTTTACCAATCAGCTGCGCTCTAAGATCGGTGTGATGTTCGGCAACCCCGAAACCACCACAGGCGGCAACGCCCTCAAGTTCTATGCCCCCGTACGTCTGGATGTACGCCGCGTGCAGTCCATCAAGATGGGCGAGGAAGTAATCGGCAACCGCACCCGCGTGCGCGTGGTGAAGAACAAGGTGGCGCCACCCTTCCGCACCGCTGAGTTCGATATTATGTTCAATGAAGGCATCAGCAAAGAAGGCGACCTACTGGATCTGGCCGCCAAGCTGGAGATCGTTACCAAGCGCGGCGCTTTCTTCTCCTATGGCGATATCCGCATTGGGCAAGGCCGCGAGAACTCCAAAGAATACCTGCGCCAAAACCCCGACCTAGCCGCCGAGATCGATTCGGTCATCCGCCAGCGCGCCATGGGCGGCGATATCAATATTCCGATCGATATGGGTGAAGAACCCACCAGCAGCGCGGACGAATAGGTTTCGCTTGTTGAAAAATACCAAGCCACCCCCGGCAACAGGGGTGGCTTTTTTGTTAAAGGGGTTCGAGGTGAAG
>CAZSLN010000008.1:0-50735 GCA_964607645.1 uncultured Anaerolinea sp. | reverse complement strand
GTTCAACCGATTTCGAGGTAAACAAAACACCTATACAAAAACCTAAACATCAAAACCCCGCAGGACAGCGCTGCGCGGTACCGCGGGGATCAATCCCTTCGAGGCGTGTTCACGAGCATAATGAGGCGCTTGCCGAGTAGTTCGAGGCGAAGCCTCGCGTAGCGGTATAGCGCCGACATGCCTCGCGGTAGTGAGTAAACGCACCGGAAGATGTCTTCAAACCTCACAACCTCAACATTTTTCAATTTCTGCCAAACCACCCAATCTCGTTTACAATTCTGTCAATGTTTGAATTTAATGTGCTCAATAAAGAAAAACAAGCTCGTACGGGGGTGTTCAACACCCATCACGGCGCGCTTAAAACCCCTGTTTTCTCCCCCGTTGGCACTCAGGCTACGGTAAAGACCCTTACCCCCGCACACCTGCACGATCTTGGGGCAAGCTTGGTGCTTTCCAACACCTATCACCTCTACTTACGCCCCAGCGATACGTTGGTTGCCGAGATGGGCGGTCTGCACGAATTTATGCGCTGGCCCAACCCCATGCTAACCGATAGCGGTGGGTATCAGGTGTTTTCGCTGGCGCTCACCCGCAAGATCGATGATGATGGCGTGACCTTTAAAAGCCACATCGATGGCTCGATGCACCGCTTTACCCCCGAGCGTTCCATCCAGATCCAGGAGAACCTCGGCGCGGATATCATCATGGCCTTCGATGAATGTAGTGACCCGAACGATAAAGCCTACAGCAAGATCGCCATGGACCGCACCCACCGTTGGGCAGAACGCAGCCTAAAGGCGCATATTCGCCCTGATCAAGCCCTGTTCGGCATCGTCCAAGGCGGGGTAGACCCCGACCTGCGAGCCCAATCCGCTGAGTTCATCGCGGGGCTGCCCTTCCCGGGTATAGCCATTGGCGGGCTTTCAGTAGGTGAAACCAAAGAGGAAATGTACGGAACATTGGATGTGGTTACCCCCTTGCTGCCCGAAAACAAACCGCGCTACCTGATGGGCGTTGGCACTCCTGAGGATATTCTCAACGGCGTTGCCCGCGGGGTGGATATTTTTGATTGCGTATTGCCCACCCGTTTGGCACGGCACCACTCTGCTTTCTCTTCCAACGGCCGGCTCAATTTGATGAACGCGACCTTCAAAAGCGACCCCAGCCCGATCGACCCGCAGTGTACCTGTTACACCTGTAAAAACTTCACCCGCGCCTACATCCGACATCTGATCGTCGCCAAGGAATTATTGGCTAGCACGCTCATCTCCATCCATAACCTACACGCCCTTATCTCCCTGGTCAGCGACATCCGCGGCTACATTGCCGAGGGCAGTTATTATGAGCGCTTGCCGGGTTTATTGGATGTTTGGAAAAACAACGCTAAACGCTCGAGTTCATAGAGGAAAAAAATGACTCTCATTCAAGCCATCATTTTGGGCATCGTAGAAGGGCTGACCGAGTTCATTCCCGTCTCCTCCACCGCCCATTTGCTTATCACACAAACCATACTCAACATCCCTGCCAACGAAGCCAGCTTTATTTTTAATATCGTAGTGCAGATGGGCGCAATCATCGCGCTCATCGTGTATTTCTGGCGAGACCTGGTTGAGATCGTAAAAACGACCCTCGCCAACCTACCCAATGTTGGAAAATTCAATGCTATGCCGTTGGAAGCAAAGACAGGCTGGTATTTGGTGCTTGCCAGTGTGCCGGCGCTTGGCGCGGGCTACCTGTTAAAACCCGTTGTGGAAGGATTCTTTCAACAGCCATTGCTGCACTCCTCTGTCCGGCTCATGTCTGCCGCCATTCTTCTTACCGGAGCGGAATTCTTTGGGAAACAAAAACGTTCCATTACCTCTATCACCTGGCTCGATAGCGTGTTGATCGGGTTGTTTCAGGTATTGGCGGTATTTCCGGGGGCATCGCGCAGCGGCTCCACCATCAGCGGAGCCATGTACCTCGGTTTCGACCGCAAAAGCGCTGCCCGTTTCGCTATGCTTATGTCGGTGCCGGTAATGCTGGCCGCTGGTCTAGTAGAAATGCTCGACCTATTCAGCATTCAAAACAGCGGAGCCTTCCTCCTTCCTGTTTTTGTTGGCACCTTGGTTGCCGGCATAACTGGCTGGCTGGCCATCAAATGGCTGCTTAATTACCTGCAAAACCATTCGCTCTATTTGTTCTCCGCCTATTGTTTTGTCGCCAGTTTGGTTTGCTATTATTTCTATACAATGGCATGAAACCTAGCGTTATTTCGTTCTTCGCCCTGCTTCTTTTGTTAACCGCCTGCTTGCCGTTATCAGCAAATAGCGCCCAGGGAGTTATCAATCTCTACAAGAGCCCCGCTTTTGCGCTTTGGTACAACAAAGCCGAAGACTGCGGCCTCAAAAACAAGTTGACGCTCAACCCAACAAACGACCCAGCCGTTGCCGATATCGCCCTTTATTATGGCGCCAGCCCCACAGGCGATCAGAAACCCGTGTACCAGATCGGCAGTAGCGATTTGTCGATCATCACCAACCAAAAAGAGCAACAACCCCTCTCGAAAGAGGAAGCGGCGAACCTGTTCTTAGGCATCTACGATGAGACCCTTCAAGTTTGGGTATTTCCGGGCGAGGATGATATTCAGCGAAGTTTTGAGCAATTTCTCCTCAACGGGCATCGGGTAAGCCCAAACACGAGGGTCGCTCTCACAACAGAAAAGATGATCCAAGGGCTTTTAGGTTCAGAACCCAGTATTGGTTTTCTGCCATCAGAGCTGGTACCACCCACCATGAAAACCCTCTTTGTCATCGAAAATATTCCGCTGCTAGCGGTCAGCCCGCAAGCCCCTAGTGGGGATCTTGCCCTTTTTACCCAGTGCTTGCAAAAATAAACTATCCTAAGTGCCAAAAAATGGAGTGATAATGAAATATATCGATATGCGTTCTGATACCGTAACGACCCCCACCGATGAAATGCGTGAGGCAATGGCAAAAGCGGTGGTTGGCGATGATGTTTACGGAGACGACCCAACCGTCAACCAACTGCAAGAGTTGGCGGCGGATATGGTGGGGATGGAGGCGGGTTTGTTCGTTCCATCTGGCACCATGGGCAACCTAATCAGCCTTTTGGCGCATTGTGATCGCGGCGATGAGATCTTGGTTGGCAAAAAATCGCATATTTTTCTATACGAAGGTGGCGGGGCTTCCTCTTTTGGGGGCATTCACTCGCGCCAGATTGCCGAGAACGCCGACGGATCACTACCATTGGATGTGGCGCAAGACGCGGTTCGGGTGGAAGACGAGCACGAACCGATCACCCGCCTGATCGCGGTGGAAAGCACCCACAACGCCTTGGGTGGCGTTTGCCAAACCCCGCAAACGCTGGTAGATATGAACCAATTCGCCAAGCGGAACGGTCTAGCCTTCCATATGGATGGGGCGCGCTTGTTTAACTCCGCTGTTGCCCAAAATATCCCAGTGAGCGAACTCACCAAACACGTCGATTCGGTTACCTTCTGCCTAAGCAAGGGGCTTGCCGCGCCGGTTGGCTCGGTGATTTGCGGCAGCCATGCTTTTATGAAGAAAGCCCGCCGCGCCCGCAAACATCTTGGTGGTGGAATGCGGCAAGCCGGCATCATCGCCGCGGCAGGCATCATCTCGTTGGAAAAAATGGTGAACCGCCTCGCCGATGACCATACCCGAGCCAAAAAGCTTGCCACCGGCTTAAAAGACCTTCCCGGCATCAAAATGAACCCCGAGGTGCCCCCCACCAACATGGCATTCTTTGATATTCTGGATTCCAATCCGATTACCATATACCAGATCGAGGCTGAACTGAAAAAGCGCGGGGTCTTGGCTGGGGCAATGGGATCACGACGATTCCGCTTTGTTACCCATTACCAGATCACAGACGCGGATGTTGAGCAGACCATCGCCGCGATGAAGGAAATTTTGCGCTAAGAGAGAATAGATTATAATTTTCTGTCGAACGAACATTCCATTAAATAGAAATAGGTGACCATGAACAATCAACCTTTTATTACACTTGCCCAGATCGATGAAGTTGCCGCCGCGGTAAAGGCAAAAACCAAGCACCAACCCAAGGTCGGCATCATTCTCGGTTCTGGCTTGGGTGGTCTGGCTGACGCTGTCCAAAATTCAGATATTATCCCCTTCAACGAGCTGCCCCACTGGCCCACTTCCACTGTTTTAGGCCACAGCGGCCGTCTGGTGATCGGCACACTGCAAGATAAATCCGTGATGGTGATGCAGGGCCGCATTCACTTTTATGAAGGCTACTCAATGTCACAAGTAACTTTGCCCGTGCGTGTGATGAAGCGACTTGGCGTTGAAGTGCTGATCGTTACCAATGCCGCCGGCGCTATCAACCCCGATTACGAACCAGGCGACCTGATGCTGATTGAAGATAACCTGAACTTGGTCGCCATGATGGGCTTTAATCCATTGATCGGCCCCAACATCGAAGAATTTGGCCTACGTTTCCCGGATATGAGCCAACCTTATGACCGCGAACTAATGAAGTTAGCTCGTGAAGCCGCCAAAGAAACCAATGTGCTGCTTCGCGAAGGTGTTTACGCCGGCCTCAGCGGTCCCTCCTTCGAATCCCCCGCCGACCTGCGCTTCCTGCGCGGTATTGGCTCTGATGCCGTTGGTATGTCCACCGTTCCCGAAGTGATCGTATCTCATCACGCCGGCATGCGCACTTTGGGCATTTCCGGTATCAGCAACAAAGCGAATCTTGATGGCAACACCATCACCACCCACCAAGAAGTTTTGGATGCTGGTCTTGTGATGGTTCCAAAACTGGAAAAGATCATCAAATCCGTATTGAAGAAGATCTAATTTTCGCTTGATGGCACAATAGTGGATCCATTTTTTCAATTCATTTCTGAAAATGAAATCGTCATATATATCCTTCTCGGAATTGGCGGTCTTTTCGCTTTAAGAACCTTGATATTGGGATGGACGGAATGGCAAAAATCCATCTTTGGTTTGGAAAAAGAATTCGCGTTTAATAAGATCAAAAGCTCAGGCGTGATCCTCATCTTACTGGTGATGATCGGCCTGAGCCAATTTTGCTTTGTTTCCTTTGTAATTCCCTTCTTCCCTTCCACCGCTTTTAAAGCAACCCCAACCGCGAACCTGCTCGCCGGCACACCAAACGCGTCTGGCGCTGAGATGACCGCAGGGCCTAGCAGCCAAATTCCTACGGAAGGCACCATTGGTTGTACCGCAGGGCAGATCATGATCACCTCGCCGGCTCCAGATGAAGAGATCAGCGGTAAGTTGACCGTTAAAGGTACAATTAATGTACAGAATTTTGGTTATTACAAATACGAGTATTCTCAAGCAAACGATATTTGGGTAACCATTGCCGCTGGCGACAAATTGATTTTGGATGGCGAGTTAGGAAATTGGGACGTGACCCAACTAACACCCGGTGATTACCAATTGCGATTGATGGTGACGGATAACACCGGCGCCGCGCTTCCAAGCTGCTCGCTGACAGTAAAGATACGACCGGAGTAGGGTTAATTATGAATATTGAGATACGCAATACTGTTTCCACCGATCTAGCGCGTCTATCTGCTCTTGATCATTCTATTAATTCAGATTACGTTTGGCAGCTCGATCTTCAACGAGACGCGGGGCAGATCTCGGTGTCTCTGCGCGAGATCCGGTTACCCCGAACCATCCGCATTGAATACCCTCGCCCGCCCAGCGAACTACCAGATACCTGGCACATTCGCCCAATGATGAGCGTCATGAACGGCATGGAAGCCATCGCCTATGTGCGGCTTACGGATGTGATCGTTCCTCACGCGGTGTGGATCACGGATGTAGTGGTTGGTCGACCGGTGCGCGGCCAAGGTATTGGCCAAAAATTGATCAACGCCGCCGAAGATTGGGGCTTGCAGCGGGGATTGCGAAAATCGATCATCGAAGTTCAATCAAAGAACGCTCCGACCATCAAGATGGTGCAAAAACTTGGTTTTGAGTTTTGTGGGTACAGCGACCAATATTATGCCTCGCGGGATGTGGCGCTCTATTATTCAAGGAACATTTATTAAGGCTTCAACATTGCTTTTCCGTAAAACCGAAAGAAAAGTCCAGAAATGATCAGCGGTTGGGATTTTCGATTATTAGATGCCATTATTGGGTTTAACCAGATCCTTACCGCGGGTATTTCCATCACCGCTTTCTCCCTGTTCATCTATACTCTTTCCTTCAATCTTCGCGATCGTGTTTCACGCTCTTTCGCAATCATCTTAGTATGCATCGTCATCATCGCTTCTAGTGAGGCAATCGAAAGCACAGTTCAGACCACCGAAATGGTCAATCTTTTTCTGCATCTGCAGTGGATCGGCTTGGTATTTCTCCCGCCAGCCTACTTTCACCTTTCCGACGCCTTGCTGATCACTTCTGGCCGACCTTCTCGTGGGCGAAGGCGATTTATGGTTTGGGTTTTTTACAGCGCATCTTTGTTTTTCTTAGGTCTGCTGGTGAATGGCTTTTTGGTTGGCAAACTTCAACCCGATTCCTTGCCGGCGGCTCACTTTGATCGGACAATTTGGACCAATGTTTTTACCCTCTATTACCTAACCATCATCGGCCTTTCTGAGTTCAACTTTATCCGGGCTTATTTTAGAATGATGACCAGCTCGGGAAGACGAAGAATGCTCTACCTACTCTCCGGCGCTACCGTCATCGCTTTAGGGTCCTACCCTTACCTATTGTACGGATCTGGGTTTGCCTCACAGTACCAAATGGTGTTTTGGAGCTTCGCCCTGCTCAACAATCTGGTGGTAGGCGCACTCATTGTGGTGATGGCGTATTCGATCGCGTTTTTTGGGATTTCCTGGCCAGATCGAGTGATTAAAAGCAGGTTGGTCAAATGGATCCTTCGCGGTCCCGTAACCGCGTCCTTTGCTTTGGCATCCCTTACCTTAGTAAGAAGAGGTGGGGAATTCTTCGGGGTCACCTACAATGTGCTTGCTCCAGTATCCATGGTTGCTACCGTTGTTATCATTGAACACATTATTACCTTACTCGCTCCCTATTGGGAACGAGCCCTCTTCTTTGGACAGGACAAACCAGAGCTCAGTCTGTTTCAGAATTTCGAAGAACGATTCCTCACACAAAGCGACATTAATCAATTTCTCGACGCGATCCTGGCAGCCATCCAAGACCTTCTGCAATCAACAGCAGCGTTCATTGCCATTATCGAAAACAACAAAATCGTCGATGTGATCAACTCCGGCCAACCATTTTTTGAAAGCGAACTGCTGATCGGAAAAGTTACGGAATTTGAAAATGAGGAAGGCACTTACTTTACCATCAAAGATTCATTGCTCATCCCATTACGCAAAAAACATGAGGAATTGAATTCGGAGAGCACAGAGAGCAATGTCATTGGTATCCTCGGGATCAACAATATCAACCTCGAAAGCTTAGATACTGGTCAACTAGAAGGTCTTGAGATCCTGATCGACCGGGCGGCATTGGCTTTGGAAGATAGAGGATTGCAACAAAATATCATTCAGATCATCCAAAAGATCGAACCTCAAGTGCAATTGATTCAACAGATCAGGGCATCCAGCCGCTATGATAAGACTCGCTTGCTGATCGAAAAAACCAAGGATGATGAAGATATTGTTGAGATCGTACGCGAAGCCTTGAATCATTATTGGGGCGGGCCAAAGCTAACCAGCTCACCGCTAACAAAACTTAGGATCATTCAAGAAACAGCACGCAAGGATTTTGATGGGAATATTCCCAACGCGCTTAGAGCGGTACTAAAAAAAGCGGTCGAACAGATCAAGCCAGAAGGCGATCGACGTTTCACGACGGAATGGATCCTTTATAACATCTTGGAACTTAAGTTTTTTGAAGGCCGCAAAGTGCGTGAAGTCGCGAATCGACTTGCTATGTCTGAGGCGGACCTATATCGCAAACAACGTGTAGCTGTAGAATCTGTGGCGAAGGCAATTTTGGAAATGGAAGAACAAATTTCTGAAGAAAATAATTAGTAATGTCTGGGTAACCGGGGATTTCAAAGTGTTAGGAAAACGTACATTAATAAATTACAATGTTAACGAATAAAATAAATAATAAAATGGCTAAACGAACCCCAAGAAAACAACGTTATTTGCTCGCTGAACCATCCCAAAAAAACTTGAGCCAATGGATCAGCGAATTAAATGAAAAATTTGATGGCTCCACTTTCGATATTTCGGGTGTAGTGATTTTTGCTTTCGCTTTAATGTCCCTGCTTGCATTGATGGGGCTCACCGGTGGCAGTTTACTAACCCCTTGGGCAAACACCTTGTGGCGTTGGTTTGGATACGGCGCAGTATTCGTGATGGGCGGTATCGGTGTTAGCGGTTTGCTGATCATTCGAAAACCAAAAGAGGGCAGAAATGAGATCGATTGGTGGAAATTTGTAAAGTTTGAAGGATTGTTACTTCTAATGCTCATGTTTCTTACCCAAACTGGGGGCATATCGATCGAGAGGGCAGAATCTGGGCTTGATGGCGGCTACACAGGGTGGGCATTGGCCGGAATATTAGCGATAATTATCCCTAATTTATTCTTACAGGGACTGATCACCTTTCTATTCTTGGTATTTTTCTTTTTCCTTACCTTTGACCTATTCCCCGTTGTCGAACAATTTTTGTCCTCAATATCCAATCCGGAGGGGGCTCGAAACAAGAGCGAATCATCCACCTTCCCCGAACCTGCGGAGAATCCCTTTGATGTAGGGAATTCGAAAACTAAAGATCAACCACGACGCAGCACCCACACCACCTTACCGATCGAATTTCGCAAAAATTTGAAGGCCACTCAGGATAACGATCTAACCTCTACGATGGTTTACGAACGAAACGAACAATTACCTCCGTTAACGCTTCTTTCAAATGAACAAAACACAGCCATAGATGAAAAACATATCAATACCACAGCAGGGTTGATCGAAAAAACCTTGGCCGATTTTGGAGTTCCCGCGAAGGTGATTGGCTACCGAACCGGCCCGATCGTGACGCAATATGCGGTGCAACCTGGCTATATTAAAAAAGCGGGCTCTACTGAAACAGATGAACAGGCCATGAAAGTTCGCGTTTCACAAATTGCTAACCTTCAAAGTGACCTTGCCCTGGCAACTTCAGCTTTTCGCTTGCGCATCGAAGCCCCTGTGCCTGGTCGCGCTTACATCGGCATCGAAGTACCAAACAGCCAACTTACCGCGGTTCGGCTTAGACCCATACTCGAGAGTGAGTCGTATAACAAGCTAAAAACACCTTTGGCTTTTGCTTTAGGACGTGATGTTTCAGGGCATCCTTTAGTGGCGGATCTGGCAAAAATGCCTCACTTATTGGTTGCCGGGCAAACTGGTTCCGGAAAATCGGTTTTCATCGCCGCTTTGGCAGCCTGCCTAGCTATGAACAACCACCCTGACGAAATGCGATTGGTCATGATCGATGTGAAAATGGTGGAACTGATCCGATTCAATGGCTTACCCCATTTACTCGGCAAAGTAGAAACTGACGTTCAACGTATCTTAGGGGTTTTGCGCTGGCTGGTAAACGAAATGGAACACCGCTACCGTTTATTAGAAGGCAATCGCTCACGCGATCTGAACGCCTATAACAAGAAAACAAAGAATCGATTACCGCGAATTGTTGTTATTATTGATGAACTTGCCGACCTAATGATGTCATCGCCAGAACAGGTAGAAGTGAATCTGGTACGCCTCGCCCAAAAAGCAAGGGCAACCGGCATCCACTTGGTTGTAGCCACCCAAAGACCTAGCACCGATGTAGTTACTGGCACGATCAAAGCCAACTTCCCAGCTCGCTTGGCGTTCGCGGTCGCATCCGGTATTGATAGCCGCGTCATCCTTGATTCGACGGGCGCTGAATCCTTGTTGGGCAAGGGCGATTTGCTCTTTCTTGATCCTGCCGTTGGCAACCCCGTTCGGGCACAAGGCGTTTGGATCACCGATAACGAGATCGAGAAGATCATTGCCCATTGGCAAAAAGAAATTCAAAATAAAAATGACGCTCCCCCTTGGGAAAGTTTGTTGTACGAACCCCAGGAGGATAGCAATGACGCGCTGATTGACCAAGCTATCGAAATCGTTCGATCCAGCCAAAAAGCCAGTGCCTCGCTGATCCAGCGTAAATTAAAGATCGGCTACCCGCGAGCTGCCCGACTGATTGACCAATTAGAGGAAATGGGCGTAGTTGGTCCCTCGCTGGGTGGTGGAAAAGACCGCGATGTATTAGTAGACCCAATTGGCAACGACGAAGAAATTGAATAAAAAATTCAAAAATCAGGATAGATAATGGAAACAAATACACAAACCGAAAAGAAAAGATCATTTACCGACAATATGCGCCTTTGGTTCAAAGGTGTAACCGAACCTACGGCTAAATTCCTGAATGGCGTCGGCGTTACCCCAAATGCCATGACCATCCTTGGCTTACTTGGGAATATGGTCGGAGCCTGGTTCCTTTCGCAGGGGCGAATGGTGGAAGGCGGTTTGTTTATTTTGGTGTGTACGCCATTCGATGCTTTGGATGGGACCATGGCACGATTACGCGGCGAAGTGACCGTATTTGGCGCCTTTGTTGATTCTGTTTCCGATCGGTACTCTGAGTTATTCATTCTCGGCGGGTTGCTGTATTACTATTCCATCACCAACGATGAGACCACAACTATTTTGGTGTATGTAGCGGCGGCTGGTTCAATCCTAGTTTCGTATGTAAAAGCGCGCGCTGAATCCCTACACTTAAATGCCAACACAGGAATTCTTACTAGAATGGAACGTTACCTGGTGATTACACCCTTGTTGCTGCTCAACCAACCCATTATCGCTATATGGATCTTGGCAATTCTCACGAATGTTACCGCTTTACAACGAATTTTTAAAGTAAGACAAGAAGCTACAAAGAAGTAATAAACAATGTCAATCGCCTTTGATGGAATTCACCTATTTTTTGGCAGCCACGATTTTACGATCTATTATTATGGGATCATATTGATGAGTGGTACCCTTGCAGGTGGCTTATTAGCCCACTGGTTTGCTCAAAAAATGGGGGAAGATGCCGACAAATTATGGGATCTGATGATCTGGTTGATTATCGGGGGCATCGTTGGAGCGAGGCTTTGGCACGTATTCACTCCTTCGCCCAGTTTGGTCGCAAGCGGCATCACCACTGAGTATTACCTGACCCACCCTTTTGATCTGATCAACCTGCGCCGTGGCGGTTTGGGTATTCCGGGAGCGGTGTTGGGCGGCGCTTTGGCTTTGTATTTATTTTCCATCAAAAATAAACTCAATTTCGTTCGCTGGCTGGATATCAGTTCCTTTGGGCTTACCTTAGGTCAGGCTATTGGTCGTTGGGGAAATTATTTTAACCAAGAACTTTATGGCCAACCTACCGACCTGCCTTGGAAAATTTTTATCTCGCCTGAGCATCGTATGGCTGCCTATCAACAAGTTGCTTATTACCATCCCTTGTTTCTTTACGAAAGCCTATGGAACCTGCTTAACCTTAGCCTATTAGTACTAATTTTTAATAAACGGTCTTCCAATTATAAGGATGGTGATATATTTTTAACGTATCTGATCATCTACCCTCTTGGAAGATTTCTGTTGGACTTCCTGCGAGTAGATGCTTCTGTGCTTAATGGCATCAACGCCAACCAAACTTTTATGGGAATTATTTTGTTGATCGCGGCGGGTACACTGGTTTGGAGGCATAAAAATAATACCTTAGGATAATTTTATTTTTCAATGGCATCAAAACTTATCATACTTGGTTCATCCAACGCCATTCCCACAACGGGAAGCGACAATACTATGCTTGCGATCATCACAGAAAATTCAAGGGTGTTGATCGATAGCGGAATCAATCCTATTGTGAAGTTGGACGAAGCAGGCTTGGATATCAATGCCTTTGACGATATTATCATTACCCATTTCCATCCCGACCACGTCTCTGGGCTACCTATGCTGCTTATGACGATGTGGTTAACCGGCCGAAAGACCCCTATCACCATTCATGGATCAGACCACTCCATCGATCGTATGGAAAAAATGATGGACCTTTTTGATTGGGATAAATGGCCAAATTTTTTCCAGGTCGATTATCACCGAATCCCTCACGTACCCAGCCAAACCATCCTCGAAACGACTGAAATTCACATTTCTGGCACACCTGTCAATCATTTTATCCCAACCATGGGCTTACGAATGAACTTCAAGCGAGAAAATAAGGTTGTTGGTTACTCCTGCGACACAGAACCTTGTCCAGGCGTGATCACCATTGGGAAAGAGGCTCATCTGTTGATCCACGAAGCAACCGGGCCAGAAAAAGGGCATTCCTCCGCGGCACAGGCCGCTGAAACAGCAATGCAGGCAAATGCCAAGGAATTACTATTGATACACTACCCCACCGGTAAGTATCAACAAAAGGATATTATTGACGAAGCTAGACAAGTTTTTACAGGTAAAATTAGTCGAGCTGTAGATATGCAGACCATTCAGATTGATTGAACCGGTCGTTGATCACATACTCAATTTTTTTACTACATTAGGTCAGAAGGTGTATCATGCGAACCCCATTTGTTGCAGGTAATTGGAAAATGAACAAGACCGTTGCTGAAGCTCGTGAATTGGTTTCAGTAATGGGAAAAGAACTAAACAAGATCGAAAATATTGATATCGTGCTTTGCCCACCTTTCGTTTCTATTTTAGCTATCGCGAATTTACTTCAAGATACAAAAATTGGCATAGGCGCGCAAAACATTCACTGGGAAGAAAAAGGCGCTTTCACCGGTGAAATTTCCCCCTCAATGGTGAAGGAATTCTGTGAGTATGTCATCATTGGTCACTCTGAAAGACGCAGCTATTTTGGTGAAACCAACGAGACCGTAAACAAGAAGGTTCACGCCGCAATAAAAAATGGACTTACCCCTATAGTATGTATCGGTGAAACATTGGAAGAAAATAAAGCAGGCCGAACCGCCGAAGTAGTGAGCAGCCAAACCCTCGAGGGTCTGAAAGGAATCGACGCCGCTACAGCCGCGGGAATCGTTGTTGCCTACGAACCGGTTTGGGCTATAGGAACCGGCCTCGCCGCCACCGCGGATGATGCCCAAAATGTACATAAAAAAATCGTGCGAAAATCCTTGATCGATCTCTTTGGCGAGGATACCGCCCAGAAAATTCGAATTTTATATGGCGGCTCAGTTAATGCCGCCAACGCCGCTGATTACTTTACCCGCGAAGATATTGATGGCGCATTGGTTGGCGGAGCAAGCTTGAAGACCGAAGACTTTGTCGCTATCGCTAAAGCTGCGTCCAAATAATTGAGTCAAACCGAAGACAGCACGGTCGCGACCGTGCTGTCTTTTAAACTTATGCCTGCCTACCTTGTTGAACTTCTATGGTTAATTGGCTCGTTGTTTCTTATCACGATCCTTCAAAGTTATTTTCATAAAGTATTACAAGCCATTTTCCTTTTACTTACCCACAATCTTGCCATAACTGTAAGTATTTTTTCTTTTCTGTTCTTGCCTGGAGTGATCATCCATGAGCTAAGCCATTTTGGTATGGCGAAGATCTTACGGATACGAACAGGGAAGATATCCTTGATGCCCAAGATATTACCAAAAGGCAAGGTTCAGCTTGGTTATGTAGAAGTCGCGTCTGCCGATTTTTTTCGAGACTCGCTGGTTGGCTTAGCCCCATTGATCAGCGGTATGACCTTCATTTTATTGATCGCGATCTATCAATTCAAAATTCCCCTGTTTGAGAAAAGTGGATTAGAACTATTATCAATGTTTCCCCAACTAAGCTATATCCTAAAGACCAATGACGCCTGGATTTGGATCTATTTGGTCTTCACCATTTCTACTACGATGATGCCTTCAGAATCGGATAGGCATGCTTGGTTGCCGGTCATACTCTTCTCATTCGTGCTTTTTGCGTTAGCGATTTTCTTCGGAGCTGGCTTTTGGATGGAAAAAACCTTAAGCGAACCATTCACTCAATTCATTCAAATTGCCGTCATCATCTTTAGTATCAGCAATTTCATGCATATAGTCTTTTATTTACCTTTGTTTTTAGTCAAAATAGCCCTTTCAAAAATCACCGGCTATCAGGTAAATTAGCATCTTTTTGAGCCTCTTTTTTTAACATTAAAATATTGTTTTTTTAACATTCCCTAACTTGAATATACATCTTGCTTGTGCTAAAATCTTAAACACTGCCATATAGAGAAGGGTCTTTGAAGCATTTATGCCACATATGGCGGCTACAAATGTTCTATTTATCATTGGAGTGAAATGCATTGTCCGTATTGTCAGCATTTTGAGTCTAAAGTTATCGATACATCCCACGACAGTCACGGTGGTATTAGGCGACGCAGGGAGTGCTTGCAATGCAAGCAACGCTTTAGTTCTTATGAACGTCCTATCCTTTCCACTCCCCTCCTGATCAAACAGGATGGAACCCGCGAAGAATTTGATCGCGAAAAACTTACCCGCGGTATCAGAATCAGTTGCGCCAAAAGAAAAGTATCCGCCTCTGATATCGAACGACTCGTTGGCCAAGTTGAATCAGAATTACAAAAAATGGGAAAGGCCGAGGTTTCCTCCCGTGCTGTAGGAGACTTGGTAACCGCCGGATTAAAAGAAATTGACCAGGTTGCCTACATTAGATATGCAACCGTGTATCTTAGGTTGAATGATCTATTATCCATCCGCGAAGAGATCGACCGGCTTTTAGAATCAGATAACAACAAAAAGAACTAATTCGTAACAGGAGTAAAAATGGCAGTTGCCGAAGTTATATCGAAACACGGGATTTTACCAACCCCGCAAATACCCTCTAACCTACCCGCCGTTGAATTAACCGACAACGCAAGGCAAGTATTAATCAAACGCTATGTCCGCCGTGGTGACGATGGTAAGCCGGTTGAAACGGTAGAGGAAATGTTTTGGCGTGTTGCCTATCATGTAGCCAAGGTTGAAACAGAATGGGATGGTGATGTTGAGCAACAAGCAAGAAATTTCTATGTTTTGCTCAGTAGTAAAAAATTCTTCCCAAATTCTCCGACCTTCACTGGGGCCGGTACCCCTCTAGGACAGCTTGCGGCGTGTTTTGTTTTGCCAATAACTGACGATATGGGTAAGGATCAATCTGGTATTTTCCAATCCCTTCGCGATGCCGCTCTTATTCAGCAAACCGGCGGTGGAAACGGTTTCTCTTTCTCACGCTTACGGCCGAAAGGCGGACTAGTAAAAAGCTCTTCGGGATTCGCTACTGGACCGGTTGGATTCCTTCATGTTTACGACCACGCTTTTGGCGAGATCGCCCAAGGTGGTACCCGTCGTGGCGCTAATATGGGCGTTTTGCGCGTAGATCATCCGGATGTGGAAGAATTTATCGCATCAAAAACAAGCGAGAACGCCATCACCAATTTCAATCTATCTGTTGGCATTACCGACGCCTTTATGGAAGCGGTTCGCAACGATGAAGATTGGGATCTTGTTTTTCCTGATATCGCTTCCCCCGAATATCGCAAATTTAAAGGCACGATCGAGGAAGCCAAAAAACGCAATATACCTTTGATCGTTTATAAAACTGTTCCCGCACGGGATCTTTTCAACCAGATCATCCGCCAAGCCCACCATAACGGAGAACCGGGCGTACTATTTCTGGACGCGGCCAATCGGCAAAATCCGGTACCACATTTATACGCGCTCGAATCCACCAATCCGTGTGGCGAGCAGTGGCTTGGACCGTATGAAAATTGCTGTTTGGGCTCGATCAACCTCGCTCAACACCTGAGCGAAAACAATCTTGTTGATTGGGATAGCTTGGAAAATAGCATTGTTCTTTCAACTATTTTCTTGGATGATGTTGTTCAGGCAAACGCGTATGTACCAGCCGTACCACAATTACGCGAAGCCGCTCTGCGTGCCCGCCGTATTGGCCTTGGCATCATGGGCCTCGGCGATATGATGTACCACGTTGGTGTTCGCTACGGCTCCAGCGAGGGGCAAGAATTCGCATCGCAGGTAATGGAATTTGTACGATATCACTCCATGAAGACATCCGTAGAACTAGCTCAAAAAAGAGGCGCTTTCCCTGCCATCACAGGCTCAATTTACGATCCTCAAAACGTGCTTTGGAACCCACCCACGCCTTTAGAAGCCTACCAACGAGACTGGGGTAGACCATCCATTGACTGGAACGGAATTGTTAGTGGAATTCATAACCACGGCATTCGCAATGCAGCACAAACAACCGTTGCTCCCACAGGTACAATTGCGACCGTTGCCGGTTGCGAAGGTTATGGTTGCGAACCTGTGTTTGCCCTCGCCTATATTCGCCATGTCAACGACAATGGCACCGACCTTAAACTTACCTATGGTTCACCCGCATTTGAAAAAGCATTGAACCAGGCCGGCATCCCCGCAGACGCCCGTCAAGATATTTTTGAAGAAGTGATGCAACAAGGCACCTGCCAAGGCGTTACCAGCTTGCCGGCAAAAATTCGGGATGTTTTTGTTACCGCTGGCGATGTCACCGCTGAAGAACACGTGAGAATGGCGGCGGCATTACAGTCCTTTGTCGATAACTCCATCTCCAAAACGATCAATTTCCCTGAAGGCGCTTCTGAAGAAGATGTTGCCCAAGCTTATATGCTTGCGTGGGAACTTGGCGCGAAAGGAATCACTGTTTACGTGACTGGCAGCCGAGACAAAGTTGTTTTAGAAACACATGCCACTGCCAACAAAAAGGAAGGCGGCGCGGCTTCAGAAGAATTAATGGTTCCCGCTGAACAAAAGATTATTTGGCACGAAACAAAGAAACCACGACCACGAACTTTGCAAGGGATGACCTTCAACGTAGATACCCCCTTAGGCAAAGCCTTTGTAACAGTCAATGCCAATGGCGGCAACCAACCCTTTGAAGTCTTCGTCAACACTTCCAAGGCTGGTTCAGATACCGCTGCGGTATCTGAAGCGATCGGCCGGCTGATCTCTTATATTTTGCGATTAGCCTCTCCTATCGCTCCTATCGACAGGCTACGAGAAGTTGTTACTCAACTAACTGGAATCGGTGGCGGTAGATCTCTCGGTTTTGGAGCTCATCGAGTTCGCTCTTTGCCCGATGGTGTTGGCCAAGTATTGAGTGAATACTTACGCACCTGGGAAGAATCTCCTACCTCCCGTGAAAACGAAGGCGCGGACAATGAGAAGAAGATCATTTTAGGCTTACCCAATCGGGATTCCGGTATTACAGCTCCCAAAATGGCGTTTGGCGATCTTTGCCCTGAATGCGGAGAAGCAGCGGTAGTCAACGAAGAGGGTTGTCGCAAATGCTATGCTTGCGGTTTTAGCGAGTGCTAAACTCAAAAGAGTAGTTGTTATTCGATGGGCTGCCTACCAAGGCAGCCCATTTTTATTAACGTCAATTCCTCCGCTGTGGCATAATTAGCAATGAAAACCAAAATGAACCCAACCCGCGAACCTACCATGGATGAGATCAAGACATTGCTAAACTTCCTGCATGTATTTAACACCGCAAATTACGATCCGATAAAGGAATGGGTGGGGGGCAGAGATTCAAGTAATTCCTTTACGTTACCATACCCAATGTATCAAACCGAGGTAGAGCAATTTTTCGAGCTTGCATCACAAGAACAATGGTGTGATTACGACTATAACATCGCGTTGATTTCGATTAAGATCAAAGCTATCAAAGCCCTCAAATCAGCTACTATCCCTGAGATCAAGACGATGTTGACCTTTTGCGTACGAGGTGAGCGGTTTTCCGATGGCCATCGGGCGGCTATGATCGAACAAGGTGTGATAACCAAGCTATTACTTCTCCTTTCAAAACATCTTCCTTGATCGATCCTTGATCAAGGGAAAAAGGTATACTCATTTTTTTACGCTATCTCCTGTAGCCTTAGTTGGGTGATAGAATTTACCTAATAACTCGAATGAAACGAAGGACAATGCAGTGATCAAGATTTTTACCCCGGAAGAAGCCAAAAAGACCATCCTAAAACGCATCCCTCCTGATGAGATCAAAGTTACCGAAGGGATGCTTGACCGCATTGAAAGCACCTTTGGTGAAAGAATTAATCCCGAAGAGGCTGTACGCCGGATCATTCGTGATGTTCGCGAACAGGGGGATGAAGCTCTACTCCGCTGGAGCAATTCTCTAGATGGTTTCCCCCCTGACCAGCAAATAAGAGTGCCGATCGAAGACATTGAAAAATCGAAACAAGAAATCGATCCGGCAGAATTAGAAGCGCTCAAAGTAGCCGCGGAACGCATCCGAAGTTTTTACGAAAAACAACCTACTCATTCATGGTTTACCAACGATTTGGGCGGCACCCTTGGCCAGTTCATACGCCCTCATCAGCGAGTTGGTGTTTACGTTCCAGGTGGTACCGCACCCTTACCATCTTCTGTTTTGCTGGGGTAAAAGAGATCGTGATCGTTACGCCACCAGCACGCGTTAGCCCCAAAGATGCTAGCGGTTCGAAGATATACCCCTACCTTCCCAAGATCATATTGGCGGCTTGCGCCGTCATTGGCATCACCGAGGTGTATGCCATTGGCGGGGCGCAGGCTATTGGCGCATTGGCATTTGGAACTGAAACCATCAAACCTGTAGATAAGATCTTTGGGCCAGGGAACCTTTTCGTTACCCTAGCGAAACGCCAAGTCTTCGGCATCGTCGGAATCGATGGGCTGGCTGGCCCAACCGAAACCATGATCATTGCGGATGAAAACGCCAAACCGGACTGGGTGGCCGCCGATCTATTAGCCCAAGCCGAGCACGATGTATTGGCTTCCGCGATTCTATTAACATCCTCTAAAGAACTAGCGCTCCAAGTTCAGGCTGAAGTTGAAAAACAAACACTGACACTACCGCGCAAAAGCATTCTAGATCAATCTCTGGCTAACCAAAGCGGCATCATCATCACTACCGACCTTGACGAAGCGATCGACCTCAACAATGCCTACGCCCCCGAGCATCTCTGCTTAGCTGTGAAGGATCCTTGGTCATTGAGCGAAAAGGTAAAGAACGCCGGCGGAATTTTTATGGGCGAACAAAGTTTTGAAATGCTTGGGGATTATATTGCCGGGCCAAGCCATGTTATGCCTACCGGCGGTTCCGCCAGATTTGCCTCCCCTGTCAACGTTTGGGATTTTGTGCATATAATCAGCCTAATTGCGTTAGATCGAAAAACTACGGCAGAAATTGCCCCAAAAGCCGCTATTATTGCCCGCGCCGAAGGCCTAGAAGCTCATGCCCGCTCAGCGGATCTTAGGATCAAGAACAAGTAAATGGCACCTCCTTTCCGAATTCCCGCACGCATCCGGGACCTCCCCGCTTACACCCCCATCGAGCCGTTTGATGTCCTTTCAGAACGAATCGGTAAAACGCCGGAGCAGATCATCAAACTTGACGCTAACGAGAACCCTTACGGCATGTCCCCCAACATCCGTAAAACCTTAGCAAATTTACGGTTTGGGCATATATATCCTGACCCCGAGAACAGGCGATTGCGAAAAGCGCTGGTACCCTTTTGTGGCGCACCCTTCGAGAATATTCTACCAAGCGCTGGCGCGGATGAATTGATCGACCTAATTATGCGGGTAACCTTGGATGTAGGGGATGTGATCCTCAATTGCCCGCCAACATTTGGTATGTACAGTTTTGATGGCGACCTGAACGGGGCAAGAGTGATAGACATCCCTCGAAACGAGGAATTTAAGATCAACTTGCCCGCGATCATTGACGCAATTCAACAGTACCATCCAAAACTTATCTTCCTAACATCGCCTAATAATCCAGATGGTTCTCTCTTGCCGCTGCATGATATTGAAAAAATACTTGATTATCCTGTTTTGGTTGTGCTCGATGAAGCCTACATCGAATTTGCTGATCCAGAAAATCTTGGTAAAAAGATAAGCATGGTTTCGCTAGTTCCCTCCCGAGAAAATTTAGTGATATTGCGTACATTCAGTAAATTAGCCGGGCTTGCTGGTTTACGCGTCGGGTATGGCGTTTTCCCACTGTGGTTGATGGAGATCCTTTGGAAGGCTAAGCAGCCGTACAACGTCAATGTTGCCGCCAGTGAAGCCGCCATCACCGCCCTAGAGGACATTGCCTACCTTCATAAGACTGTCTCTTTGCTGGTCAAGGAGCGAGAACGCCTAATGTCAGAACTCAGAACAATTCCATCACTTAGCCCTTATCCAAGCGAATCGAACTTCATTTTATGCCGGGTTACCAGTGCAGATGCCCGACAAATCAAAGAAAATCTTGCTGATCATCACGGAATTTTCATTCGCTATTTTAATAAACCCGGGCTTACCGACTGCATCCGAATTAGTGTTGGTACACCGGAACAAAACAATATCCTTCTTGCCGCTCTTAGGCAAATAGTATAGGGAATCTACTGTAAATAGAGGTATTTATGCGAACAGCAATCATCAACCGTGAAACAAAAGAGACCAAGATCGCCATTGAATTGGATCTTGATGGCAGCGGCGCTCATAACATCAACACCGGCATCGGTTTTTTAGATCATATGCTCACTCACCTCGCAGTGCACGGTTTGTTCGATCTGAATGTAAAGGCCATCGGCGATCTGCATATCGATGTTCACCACACCATGGAAGACATAGCCATCGTGCTTGGAACCGCCTTTGATCAAGCACTGGGAGATCGCAAGGGAATCGTTCGAACCGCCTCTTATTACGTCCCGATGGATGAAACCCTTGCTTTTGTCGCCATCGATCTTTCTGGCCGGCCATATAGTGTATTCAGTGCTGAGTTTGGCATGCACCCGGTCGGAGGAATACCCACCACTCTGTTCCAGCACTTCTTCGAGACCTTCGCCGTGCATTGTAAATGCAACCTTCATGCTAGCGTTGAATACGGCAAAGATGATCACCATAAGGCAGAAGCCCTATTTAAAGCCTTTGCGCGGGCATTGGATGCGTCGACCCAGCCAGACCCTCGCCGAAAGGATGTTCCCTCTACCAAGGGCACTTTATCCTAAATAAGCATGCCCAACCATCCTTCTAATGAATTTGTGATATTACCAGCTATCGACCTTCGCGATGGAAAGGTTGTTCGGCTTGAGCAAGGAGATCCGAACCGGCAAACCACCTTTAGTAATGACCCCGTTTTTTGGGCAAAGAAGTGGCGCGATCTTGGCGCTAGCTGGCTTCACATTATTAACCTCAGCGGTGCCTTCGGCGAAGACGAATCCAGCAATCTTCATGCCTTGGAACAAATACGAGCGGTAGGATTGAAAGTAGAATTCGGTGGGGGAGTGCATACTTTAGAAAAGATCGATCGACTCAATTTGCTTGGTGTTGATCGTATTTTCCTTGGAACAATTGCCATTCTGCAACCCGAATTGGTAAAAACAGCCATTCAACTTTATGGCGCCGACAGAATCGCGGGAGATATTGGGGCGAAGAATAGCAAAGTGATGATCAAAGGGTGGCAAGAATCAATGCCGATTAGCGTGAACCAAGCCGGCCAAGACCTTTATAACGCCGGTGTGCGCTGGTGTGTTCTTACCGATGTAGACCGTGACGGTGTTGGACAAGGTGTGAATTTGGAATCAGCTATCGCGCTTCAAAAAAACACAAGCTTACAGGTGGTCGCTTCTGGTGGAGTATCGCGATTGGATGATGTGATCAAGGCAAAACAAGCAGGGGTAGCTGGCATTATCATCGGACGAGCTCTTTACAATGGCCAAATCAATTTACAAGATTGTTTCGAGATCTAATATGCTGACGATCATTGATTACAAAGCCGGTAACCAAACATCGGTTCAGCGCGCCCTCAACTACCTCGGAATTGAAAATCAGATTAGCTCGGATCCCAAGGTCATTCTCAACTCAGACCATATCATCTTCCCCGGGGTCGGCCATGCCAGTGCCTCGATGGAAGTTCTAAAAGAACGAGGGTTGGATTTTGCCATCACAGATGCCTTTCAGCAAGGCATACCAATTCTCGGAATTTGCATTGGCAGCCAGATCATACTGACCCACTCAGAAGAAGGGGACACCCCTTGTTTAGACTTGATTTCCGGTGATGTAAAGCGCTTTCAATTCCCCACCTATGGTTTAAAGATTCCCCATATGGGCTGGAATGAGATCAACCTCCGCAAAACCCACCCGGTATTGGATGGACTGACCAGCGGAAGCGAGTTTTACTTTGTTCATTCCTATTACACCGCGCCAGTAGATCCACAACAGGTTTTTGCTACCTGCACGTATGGGATTACATTTCCGGTTGCCATTGGAGTAAAAAACTTATTCGCGGTTCAGTTTCATACTGAGAAAAGCGGGCGAACCGGCCTAAAACTACTTGAAAACTTCAGTCGATGGATACCGTAGGCTGTTATGTTGAGTAAAAGAATTATTTCCTGCCTAGATGTGCGCGATGGGAAGCTAGCTAAAAGTATCCGATTCATAGATACACAGGATATTGGTGACCCAATTAGCAAAGCGCGCCAATATTTTGAGGATGGCCTAGACGAGCTGGTTTTTTACGATATCACCGCCTCCAGTGATCATCGCGATATTATGATAGATGTGGTGCGAAGTGTAGCAGAACAGATCTTTATCCCTTTTTCGGTAGGGGGTGGTTTACGAACCATTGAAGATTGCTTTAATGTACTGCAAGCAGGCGCTGAAAAAATCAATCTCAACTCTGCAGCGATAAAAAATCCGGAGTTGATTCGAGAAGCTGCCAACGCTTTTGGCAACCAAGCGGTTGTTTTATCGATGGATGTTCTGAAAGTACCAACGACCAGCACAATCCCAAACGGTTACGAGATCATCATCAACGGCGGACGCACGCCAACCGGCTTAGATGCCATTGAATGGGCAAAAAAAGGTGAGCAGCTTGGCGCAGGTGAGATGGTGGTCAATTCGATCGATGCTGATGGCACAAAGAATGGCTATGAAATAAACCTGACTAGCAAAATCGTGGAGGCTGTCCAAGTGCCAGTTATCGCTTCAGGAGGCGGCGGAACACCTGAGCATATGTACCAAGTTCTAACGGAAGGAAAAGCGGATGCGGCTATAGTAGCTTCGATGTTACATTATGGTGAATACACCGTTCCGCAGATCAAACAATACCTTGCCGCAAAAGGTCTTAAGATACGAATATGAGTGAAATTATGAATATAAAATTTGATGAGAATGGATTATTACCCTGCGTTATTCAGGATGTCGCCACCCGGGATGTGTTAATGGTGGCTTGGATGAATCAGGAAGCATACGACAAGACGATTGAAACCGGTGAAACTTGGTTTTGGAGCAGATCGCGCCAAGAGCTTTGGCACAAAGGCGGTACCTCGGGCAATACCCAAAAAGTAAAAAAGGTTCGTATCGATTGCGATATGGATACACTCCTTGTGGAAGTGGAACCTGCTGGCCCAGCCTGCCATACTGGCGAAAGAACCTGCTTTTTCACAGAAGTACAAATTTGAATATAAGGGACAAGAATCCTATGACATTTGAAGAATTGTTCGAAACCATCAAAAGCCGCAAAGAATCATCCGCGGATAGTTCTTACACGGCTTCCTTATTTCAAAAAGGGATAAGCAAGATCTCACAAAAAGTGGGGGAAGAGGGGACAGAAGTGGTGGTGGCTGCCCTTTCACAATCTAATGAACGGCTGATCGAAGAGATCTCTGACCTTACCTACCACGTGATGGTATTGATGGCGTACAAAGGGTTAACTCTGGAAGATATTCTTAAGGAATTGGAATCAAGAAAACGTTAAAAACTCTTCTCCAAAACAAAAACGGCGGTGGTACGGGCAGGAACTACAAACTCCCCTAAATCAGGATCAAAACTGGCCTTCTTAAGAAGCTCATCCGATGAACCTAATTGGGTTGGATGAAGTTTGTATTTGCTTTCCAACAAATCAGCATTGCCAAAGTACACAGCGCCTGGATTGGAGTTGAACAAGACAATGATCGAGCTAAATGTCGGGTCAAGACCAATGCGATCGTCCAATTTCATCACAATCAACCCGGGTATCTGATGAGGGCCGTTATTCAGAAATGTCAGACACTTTTTAATGTGCTCCGAATCTCGCAACCGGAATAAAAGTGAACTCTTCCTGATCGCAAGGAACATTCTGAACATTTCCGCAGCGAAGAGGATATCTTTTCGGGTTGGCTTGCGGCTTTCATCGGCCAATAAATGAGAGAAGATGAACCACTTATCCCGTCCTTTGATCGGCAAACCTTTTCCCCAGTTATTTGAGTTATAGGTCCAATCGATCTGGTTGAACCAATCGCCCGAATTGTAGGAATCCCGGTCGAGCGATTTTGAGCGCAGTAGGTCTTCTCCGCCAAAAAAGAAAGGAACCCCTTGACTAAGAGCAACAACGCTTAGCCCAAGGTTATTCAACCGCACTCGCTCTTCCACCGTTAAATAGCCAGGTGATTTTACCTGAAGAATATCCCAAAACGATTCATTATCGTGGGCTGAGAGATAAATAATATTTTCGCTGGGGTTGCGAGTAAACCCAGCTGGTTGATCGTTATACCGTATTTGGTCGGCGGTCACTTCCTCGCCGCCGGCACGGGTAAAGCGAAAATCTTTAAGGTTCCCCGCCAACCCAACCTTGATCAGGTCGCAATATTCAAACATGACCCATTTTTGGTGCTCGTGGTTGCGGTGTTCTTCGTGGTTCGCCTGGGAATATAACCCAGTGGCAAACCCTTGATCAAAGATTCCAGAAAAAGCACTGCCGCCACGTAGGGCATCGCGAGCTCGATCATTGAAAACACCGATCCTATTGCCGCCAATATTGCGAATGCTGGCATTAATTCCGCGATTGTTATTAGCCACTTCGCCAAAATCCCACGCCTCGCCATACATATAGATCTTTTTTCCGTCCACGCCATCTTTTCCGATAGTTAGTGTATCGAGGGCAGCTCGCACACGTTGCATATCCGCCAGCATATGGTGCCCCATTAGGTCAAAGCGGAAACCATCTACCTTGTAAGCCTTTGCCCACAGCAATACCGCGTCCACCATCAATTTGCCCATCATTTTATGCTCGGAGGCAGTGTTGGAGCAACAGGTGCTGTTTTCCACTTTCCCTTCAAAATTCAGCCGATAATAATATCCGGGAACGATCTTATCAAAAACGGATGCCTCGTCCAAGCCAGAATCGAAGGTGTGGTTGAAAACCATATCCATCACCAGGCGCAACCCAGCTTGGTTTAATGAAACAACCATTTCGCGAAATTCGAGGATCCGTTGCGGGCCATCTTGATCGGTTGAATAAGAACCTTCGGGAGCCATAAAGTGGAAAGGGTCATATCCCCAGTTATATCCGTCCTCATCCTGAATGGCCGAAATAGTTTGGGCTTGCAGGTCGGAGTTCGGCGGGTAGGACCGAAGTAGCACTTCGTCCACTTCTTTCCATGTCCTTTTGTCTTCATTCACACTGGCGATATCAAAAGCAGGCAAAAGGTGAATATGTGTTAGCCCTGCGGCGGATAACGCCTTCAGGTGATTCATACCGTCTGAGTTTTTTTCTGTAAATGCTTTAAAAGTTCCTCGGAATTGTTTTTCAACGGTTTGATCACTAGCGCTGAAATCACGAGTGTGCAGTTCATATATTACGATATCTTCCGCGGCATCGAGGCGGGGTTTTACCAAAACATCCCAACCCGTTGGTTTTAGGCTGGATGATTGTAGATCAATGATTTGGCTGTATTTACTATTGGTAGACAAACTAACTGAATATGGATCCGTGACGTTATTCGTTTCAAAACGACCTGTGGATGGGCAAAAAACCGTTACCTCATACAAGTAATACTTGCAAATATAATTCGCTGAGACGGTTAGAGACCAGACGCCTGTGAGAGCGTCAAGATTCATCGGAAGCGATTCGATCACTTCGAAATTTAAGGCTTGATCATACAAATTCAGAGTAATACTTTTCGCGGTTGGCGACCAAACGCGGAAGGTGGGACTTGCTCCCTCAAAATGAACCCCAAGGTCACCCTCATAAGGATAAAGATCATCCAAAACACCCGGGATCTGAATGCCAGACGCGTCAACAATATTGTCATCATTATCCCGAATTACGGCAAAGAATACGTGGCGTAAACAATCGGGGATGTGTTTGAAGTGGTTTTCATCTATGGTAAATGGGATGAAATGGGCTAAATGCGGAAAAGCGTTTTTGATCTGGGGGTTGATCTCACCTTGAAAATGTCCCAATGGAATTTCGTAAAATGCGTGTTGGTTTGGATCATTATCAATATCATTGATCACGATGATGGAATACCGATAATCCCTCGGTTTATCAGGAGGGAACAAGACCAAGGATCGACTGACCCAATGGACGGTCAATTTTTTGATCCTGTTTAATAGGTCGATATTAGAATCTTTGAAAATAACTCTGTGCATTATAGGTATTCCATTTTGGGAAAATCCATCACCAATTGTAGCCCAAAAAAGACAAGGGCAAGAACTTGCCACGGTAAGGGAATCGAAGCCCATCTCCTGATGATTGGCAAGCGATCTGTTGGCAGCTAACTCAGTTAGTATGCTATTTAGCGATGTTGAAATTAGTTAGGGAGAAAAAATAGTTCCCCATCCAAAAAAAACGGTTCTATTTTCAATACCTGGCTTAATCATTTAATACTCAACGCGTTTTTTCTAGGAAGAAAGGAGAGTGCTTGAGGATTTTTCGGGGTTCTCAAAGCATGTCTATCAAACCAACCCGAAGCTACCCCATTTTTCCAGTGATATAGGATTCAGTGAGCTCTTTTTCAGGATTCGTAAAGATCTGTTCGGTTTTCGCGAATTCAATTAGCTCCCCGAGCCAAAACAAACCTGTAAAATCAGAAACCCGGGCTGCTTGCTGCATATTGTGGGTAACGATGATGATGGTGTAATCCATTTTTAATTGCTGGATCAAATCCTCGATACGCAAAGTAGCAATTGGGTCGAGGGCCGAGGTGGACTCATCCATCAGGATCACGTCGGGTTTGGTGGCAAGCACCCTGGCGATACATAATCTTTGTTGCTGACCTAGAGAAAGGCTAAGGGCATTCCTCTGCATTTTATCTTTTACGTCATCCCATAAAGCGGCTTTTTCTAGGCTGGTCTGAACGATCTCTTCCAGATCGGTCTTCGAGGAGGCTGTGCCGAGTACGTTGGGGCCAAATGCAACATTATCCCAAATGGATTGGGGAAAAGGATTTGGCTTTTGGAAAACCATACCTACTTGTTTTCTTAGTTCAACAACATCCGCGTAATCAGCATAAATATCGTTGCCATGCAATAATATGGTTCCCTCAACCCTTGTCCCGGTGATCGTATCATTCATTCTATTGAGACAACGCAAGAAAGTTGATTTACCGCAGCCAGAAGGGCCAATAAGCGCTGTGACTTTATTGGTAGCTACGCTCATGTTGATGTTTTTCAAAGCATGAGAAGTTGAGTAATAAAACTCTAAATTTTCGATCGAGTAAGTTACTGTGGAATCCATAAAGTTATTTTACTATTAATCTTAAATAAGCCATTCACAAGGTTATAATTAGTTTGTTATGAATAAAAGAGCCATTTTTATCGTTTTGACCCTCCTAATCGCCGTTTTTCTTATCAGTTGTTCCTCAAATGCTGAATCAGCATCTGAAAATGGGGCTGATCAAGCTTATATCGAAAACAAAGGGTCCGATACCATCGTAAACCTTGCCCTCGCTTGGGCAGAAGAGTATCAAAAACTTTACCCAGCCATCAGGATCTCGGTAACGGGGGGCGGTTCGGGCACCGGCATTGCTGCAATGCTCAATGGAACCGTGACCATTGCCAATTCTTCTCGCTCGATAAGCGAAGATGAAAAGAAACAAGCCGCGGAAAAAGGCATTAAGCCAGTGGAATACATCATCGCAAAAGATGCCATTGCCGTAATCGTTAACCCAAACAACCCCGTTTCTCAACTTACCTTACAGCAACTTTCAGACATTTATAGCGGCAAGATCAATAACTGGAGTGAGGTTGGTGGTGAAGACCGGCAGATCGTCCGTTTATCTCGCGAGACGAACTCGGGAACCCATGTTTACTTTTTGGAGACGGTTTTACGATTGGGTAATAAAGAAAATAAAACCCTGTTTTCTACTGACACACTTCTATTACCTTCATCTGAGGGAATTATTAACGAGCTGAGAACTAACCCGAACGCCATCGGTTACGATGGACTTGGTTATGTCCCGAAAGACCTGAAAATGGTCGCTGTATCAAAAGATGGGGTTCTACCCTACGTATTACCGTCGATCAATTCGGTCAACGATGATACATACGCGGTTGCGAGGGATCTGTATATGTATACCGCAACTGAACCACAAGGGGAAACAAAAAAATACCTTGAATGGATCTTGACCTCAGAAGCCCAAAAGATCGTGGCTAACCTTGGATTTGTCCCGATTTTTAAATGAAACTATGAAAACTAACACCAACATTCAAGAATTTATTGTCACGCGGCTGATCAAACTATCAGGTTATTCTGCGATCGTTTTCGTTGCCTTAATCTTCTTCTTCCTCATCAAAGAAGGGGTTCCTACCTTTGCCGAGATCCCTCTTGGGGACCTTTTATCTGATCGATGGTATCCCATCGAAAATTATTTCGGTATCTTGCCCCTCATTAGTGGTTCTCTGATCATCACCGTTGGCGCAACGTTGATCGCGGTTCCCCTCGGTATTGGCACCGCTGTATTCATCGCGGAAATTGCCCCAAGATGGGCACGCGAAATATTGAAGCCATTGGTGGAATTATTAGGCGGCTTACCATCCGTAGTCATCGGCTTTCTCGGGATCTTGGTAATCACTCCTTCGCTTAGAGTTCTCCTTAACTTGCCAACAGGTCTCACTGCATTGGCGGGTTCCCTCCTTTTAGGATTTGTGGCGCTGCCAACTGTAGTTTCGGTTGCTGAGGATGCTCTAGATACTGTTCCACGATCTTATCGAGAAGGGGCATGGGCATTAGGCGCTACCAGATGGCAGACCATTTGGCGGGTCACTTTACCCGCGGCTAAATCTGGCGTGCTCACCGCCATTATGCTTGGTATCGGCCGCGCTATAGGTGAGACCATCATCGTGATGATGGTTACGGGAAACGCGCCTATCATGGCGTTTAAGATAAGCTCAATATTCTCCCCTGTTCGAACTATGACTGCCACCATCGCCGCTGAGATGGGCGAAGTTTCCAATGGAAGTATCCATTACCACGCCCTCTTCTTTATCGGGATGGTTCTTTTCATCATCTCCTTGATTGTCAATATCACCGCTTCAGCGGTTGTTTTCCGTTCTCAAAAACGTTCCGAAAAAGTGCTATCTTAGACAAATATGATGAAGATAAATTTCCTAAAACTCAATCGTAACCAAACACAGAAACTAGGTTTTGCCTTCTTGAGTTTGCTTGCCCTAACTACGATCTTGCCAATCATCCTCATTATTGGATTGCTGATCTATAAAGGCGGCTCGGCCATCTCATGGAACTTCATCACGGGCTTCCCCCACGATGGTATGCGGCAAGGCGGTATTTGGCCGGCGATCATCGGTACATTTTACCTAACTGTAGGAACAGCTATCTTCTCCGTCCCGTTAGGAATCGCTTCTGCTATCTATCTAAGTGAATATTCAAAAGACAATACTCTCACCCGAACCATTCGAATTGCCATCATCAATTTATCTGGTATTCCTTCGGTTGTTTACGGGCTTTTTGGTTTGGGTTTGTTCGTGCTTTTCCTAAAGTTTGGTACCAGCATCTTATCCGCTTCACTTACCCTTTCAATTATGACCCTTCCGGTCATCATTTCTACTTCAGAAGAAGCTCTAAGGGCCGTGCCACAATCCTTCCGTACCGTTTCCGTTTCACTCGGCGCCACAAAATGGCAGACCATTCGGCGTATCGTTTTGCCTGAAGCGCTTCCGGGTATCATCACTGGTGTAATTCTTGGTTTAGAGCGCGCCGCGGGAGAAACAGCTCCTATTCTGTTTACTGGCGCCGCTTTTTTCCTTCCGCAGTTGCCCTCCTCCATTTTTGACGCAACTATGGCGTTACCATATCACTTATTTGTCATTTCAACCCAAATTCCCGAAATGCCGGTTCAAATACAATTTGGTACCGCTTTAGTGCTGATCGCTTTTGTTTTGAGTATGAATATTCTGGCCACCATTGTTCGATCTCAAGCCAGAGCTAAAAGGCAGTGGTAAAAAGAAATTATGACCGATAAAATTCTTGTTGAAAACTTTAGCCTGCAGTACGAGGATGGCATAGAATCGCTAAGGAACATCAATTTAGCGGTAGAAAAAAATGCCATCACCGTTTTGTTTGGCCCAGCTGGCGGCGGAAAATCATCCTTGCTTAGAAGTATTAACAGGCTCAACGACCCAGAAGATATTCGCTTAATAAACGGTAGAATTTTGATCGATGGCGATGATATCTTAGACCCAAAGATGGATATCATCGAACTAAGAAGACGGGTTGGTATGGTTTTCGCCCGCCCAGTGGTCCTCCCATTTTCAATTCGTAAGAATATTACTTATGGGCTGGAAGTTATGGGCGAAAAAGACCAGAACAAGTTGAATAACGCTGTTGAACGATCGCTCAATCAGGCGGCACTTTGGGAAGAGATCAAACACCGGTTGGACGACCCTGCCATCGCGTTATCAGGCGGGCAACAACAACGTCTTTGTATCGCCCGCTCGCTTGCGCTTGAACCCGAAGTAATTATGTTAGACGAACCAACCTCAGGGCTCGATCCAATTTCAACTGGAAAGGTTGAAAATTCGCTTCAAGAGTTGAAAAAAGATTACACGATCATCCTTGTTCCACACTCAGTACAACAGGCTGCTCGAACCGCTGATAATGCTGGGTTCTTTTTACAGGGCGAATTGATAGAATTCTCCCAAGGCAAAAAAATCTTCACATCCCCAGAAGTTAAAAAAACTGAGGATTATGTAACAGGACGTTTTGGATAGCCAACTTCAGAAAGAAAAGTGAGGACTTTATGTTACGAAAAAATTTTGAATCAGAAATTCACAGATTAAAGGATGAGATCCTTGATTTTGGCGGTATGGTTGAAAAAAACTTGCTCGATTCGGTTGACGCTTTAAAACGTCGCGATGTTGGCAAGTCACATAAGGTTGTTGAGGTCGACAAAGTCATCAATAAAAAGCGTTTTGAGCTTGAGAACGAAGTGATGATTCTAATCGCCACCCAACAACCGATGGCCAAAGATCTGCGGCTTCTCGCCTCATTTTTTGAGGTTATTAGTGAAATCGAGCGAATGGGCGATTACGCAAAAGGTATTGGCACGATCAATATCCGTATGGGCTCAGATGACCTTTTAAAGCCTTTGATCGATATCCCGATCATGGCCGAAAAAAGCGCGGATATGTGCCACCGTGCCTTGATCGCCTTCATCAATGAAGATGTTGACGCTGCCTTGCTCATTCCAAAAGAAGACGATGAGATCGATGCCTTGTACATCAAGGTTTACCGAGATTTGATCGCCTACGTGGTGTCTGACCCTGAAAGCATCGAAAAAGCAAACTGGCTGTTATGGGTTGCCCACAACCTAGAACGTTTCGCCGACCGTGTAACCAATATTTGCGAACGTACGGCCTTCGTCGTGAATGGAAAATTATTTGAAATTGAAGATAATTTATAAATCAATCACCGGGAGTGATTATGGAACGGCTTGATCTTAGGATTTCCATCCCATCCAAAGGACGTTTATCAGAAGATACCATCAACTTCTTAAGCGCTTGTGGATTTGATATCCATAAATCCAACCCAAGGCAATACGAAGGCACAATTCCAGCTATCCCGGGCTTGTCTGTGTTGTTTCAACGTCCTACGGATATTGTCATTTCCCTACGGGACGGCAGTGTCGATTTTGGTATCACTGGTTTGGACGTGCTGGAAGAATTTCAAGGGCACAATGGCGATATTCTGGTCCTTCACGAAGCGCTTGGTTATGGCAAGTGTTCCCTAAATTTAGCGGTTCCCGAAAGTTGGCAGGGCGTTTCTACCGCTTCAGATCTCAAGATCTACGCGGAAAAACTTGGCAGGCCCCTAAAAATTGCCACAAAATTCGCTTCCCTCACGAGTAAATTTCTAAAGCAACAACAGATCGCTCATACCATCGTAAGCGCTGAAGGCACATTAGAGATCGCGCCCGCCATCGGTTATGCTGATATGATCTCGGATCTGGTCTCGAGCGGGCAAACATTGAAGGATAACCACCTTAAGAAGATAGCAGATGGATGTATTCTAAAGTCACAATCTGTCCTTGCAGCCAATCTAAAAACACTCGCAAATGATCCAAATGCTCTTTTGGTCGCGAGGCAATTGCTTGAATTCATCGAAGCCTACATTCGGGCTGAAAACAATGTTTCAATTTACGCCAATATCCGCGGGGATAGCACCGATTTGATCGCGACTCGCATCTTCGAACAACAAACCATCGGTGGACTCAACGGGCCAACCATCAGCAATGTTATTCGCAAAGATGGCGATAAGAGCTGGTATGCCTTGCACATCATCGTTCACCGCGATGAGATCTTCAATGCCATCAAAGACCTTCGATCTATTGGAGGAAGCGGTGTTGTTGTAACACCCGTAACCTACATATTTGAAGAAGAGCCGCCTCGCTACAAAGCGATGCTCAAGAAACTTAAGATCAAGGAAAATTGACCATCCTGCGTTCAGGGAAAGATTCTATGAAAACACTCAAGATCATTGTTGTTGGTCCATACCAAGCGGGGAAATCCACTTTCATCAAGACCGCTAAAGGCATCGGCGCAGTTGACGGAGCCAATAACGCATACAGCGACAGCGATGTAAAGCAGCTAAGCACTGTTGCCACAGATTTTGAAAAGATCCTGATCGCTGAAGATATGATGCTGTACCTTTTTGGAATGGCGGGACAGCAGCGCTTTGATTTTATGTGGGACCTTATTGATGATAATGCTCATGGGTTTATCATCCTCTTTGATAATACCCGCCCCGAAACGTTTGTGGAAACACGAAAAATGATCGACCTTGTTTGCGCTAAAACACATGCCCCCTACATCGTCACGGGCACCTCTAATGACGCCGATCTGGCCTGGCAACCTGATGATTTACGAAAAGCCCTCAATTTATCACAACAGCTCAAATTGTTAAATTGCTCTGTTGAGGATATTAGCAGCGTCAAGAAAGTCATCCTTGAACTTCTTTACGAAATACTAAACAAATATGAAGGTTGATCTCTAATCCATGCCGTCCATCGTCACTGACCAAGGGGTAGTACACTACGAAGTTTATGGGCAAGGGAAACCTGTGATCCTGCTACACGGTTGGTTAGGTTCATGGGGGCTGTGGCAAGAAACAATGGAAAGCCTAGGAAAGAATTACCGAACCTACGCTTTGGATTTTTGGGGGTTTGGTGAATCAGGAAAAAAACGCGAAAGTTATACCGTTGATGATTTTGTTTCCTTGGTCTACCAGTTTATGCAAAACCTTGGCATCGCCAAAGCTCCTCTTGTAGGGCACAGCATGGGCGGCACAGTAAGCCTAGCAACCGCCATCAAATACCCCGAAAAAGTGTCAAAAGTGGTAGTCATCGGATCTCCTATCGTTGGCTCAAGCCTCGCATTCCCGCTAAAATTAGCCGCCAATAAGAACATTGCAGCCCTCATTTTCAATCAAATGAACCTCTTCCAGCGGGGGCTACGGATTGCGGCTCCATTTATGTGCAAAGACCCGCAATTCCCACAACTTATTACAAACGATGTCAATAAAACCACCCTCCAATCTTTCCTGTTCAGCATTTCTTCACTAAAACAAGTAGACCTCCAAAAAGATCTTCGCTCACTTTCCATTCCTGTAATGGGGATGTACGGCGGGCGGGACAATATCGTATCCCCTCTCCAATGGAAGTTGATCAAGGATGCCGTACCCAACGCTTCCATCGTACGTTGGCCAGATGCGCAACACTTTCTTATGCTCGATGCGCGCGAAGAATTTCAAGCTCATTTGAAAAATTTCCTAGATCTTTCTTGAACAAAAGAACCAATCCTTTCAGATTGCCGTAAAATTAGATTAATAGTTCATTGCTCTGCCTAGGATTTGTTAAAAATGCTAAAAGTCATCCTAAAAAATAACAAACTCATTTCTCCATTCAACGAGCCGGCTCGTGACCTTCGCGTTCAAAACAAGCCGCTATGGCTCTGGCAACGAGACATCTTAGCCCCCTTTTGCGATAAAGAAATTGAGATCAACTCCCTTTCAGAGCTCGCCACCCACGACCAGCCAACTATAGTTTGCTGCGACCATTTATTTTTCGATGCTGAATTGTTCCGAGAATTTATTACCCAAGCGCAAAAGCTAAACCACCCATCTCAATTATCCTTTTCAAGTACAGATAAAACCTTCACAGAACACGTCCTTCCGTTATCAAACTCATTTGAGCAAGTTGGAGAAGTTTACCTTGCTCCGCTTTGGTTCTTTCCAGCAAAAACAACCTTGCCCGCGCAGCCTCTTGTTTTAGATATGCTGCCCATCGAAGTAGGGTACTACAATGTGCCTGCCTACATGGCGGGCAAAATGGGCGATCTGGTTTACCATTTACCGGGCAGAGCGTTCATCGCTATTGATAGCTGGGTGCACTTGTTCATCGCGGATATTATCTTCAGCCTTTTTTCGCGTGGAATCCGTTTCGAACAACGTCTCAAGCAAGACCTTTTTTATAAATTGAACTTATTCAGTAAAGCGATCCTTGAAGGACGCCAATTGTTACAAACCTCCGAATTGGTCCGCATCGGCAAAAACTGCGTCATTGACCCTACCGCGATCCTGCATGGACCCACGACCATTGGCGATAATGTGACCATCGGAGCAGGCGTCGTCATTGAAAATTCGATCATTGGCAGCAACACAAATCTTTCTCAGGGTGTTCAGGTGATGCTGAGCGTGGTGGGGGATGGTACTTTTCTGCCATTTAATGCCGCTGTCTTTATGACAACCTTGATGGAAAAATCAATCATTTCGCAAAACGCCTGTTTACAAATGTGTGTTATCGGTCGCAATACCTTCATCGGGGCTGGCACAACCTTTACCGATTTCAACCTTATCCCAATTCCGATCAGAGCGATGAATGGTCAGAATGTACTATCCAATTCAAATAGACCGGTATTAGGGAGCGCGGTTGGCCATAATTGCCGAATAGGTGCTGGATTAGTAATTTACCCAGGTCGAATGATCGAATCTGATGTTGTTTTGATTGGCTCTGATGAGCGCCACGTTGTGAGGAAAAACGTAAGTAGCAAGGAAAGTGACCACCTAAAGACCAAATATCCAGAAAGCCATAGATCACAGTACAGTGGTGATAGCCAAGAAAATTTGGGAAAGTGGTAGATCGTTACTTATTTACAGTCTTTTCCGTTCGGTTATACTTAAAAAACTAAAATATACAGCAAGGCAGGTTATTGGAATTTTCGGAGATTGATCCATGGAAAACGCGCGTTTACTGATTGTTGAAGACGAAGTTGACATCTCAAATCTATTAAAGATCTATTTTTCCAATTTGGGATACGAGATCGAGACCGCTTATAAAGGCGGTGAGGCATTGGAAAAAACGCAATCCAATTTGCCTGATTTGATCATCCTTGATATCAATTTACCTGATTTTGATGGTTACGAGGTTTGCCGCCAATTACGCGGAAAAATGCGAACCAGTAATATTCCAATTATCTTCCTAACCCAACGCGATGAACGAAGCGACCGATTACAAGGGCTAGAGCTTGGCGCGGATGATTACGTTACTAAGCCATTTGATTTCGACGAACTGAAACTTCGCGTGCAAGGGGCAATTCGACGGGCGGAAAGAGAAAGGCTTACCGATCCACGAACCGGCTTACCCTCCGGCCGGCTGATAGAAGAACAATTACGCGAGGTAATCCAAACAGCTGACTGGGCATATCTCGATATTTCGATCAATGAGTTCGAAAGTTTTAGCGAAGTGTATGGCTTTGTTGCAGCTGACGATGCGCTAAGGTTCACTAGCATGCTTATAAATGATGTTTTGGAAACTGCAGAACGCAAAGGTGATTTTTTGGGGCATACAGGTGGTAAAAATTTTGTTGTCATCACTAGCTCCGAAAAAAGCAAGGCGTTGAAAAACACCCTAAAAGGAAAATTCGCAACGGATATCCAATCCCAATATTCCTTTACTGATCGCAATAATGGATTCATACAAGTTCCTGATAAAAACGGGATCGTTGAAAAGAAACCCTTCATGACTTTCTCGATTGGTATTGTTGATCCCGCCGAAATGCCGATTGCGGACATTCGCGAAATCACCGAGCTTTCTGTGATTGAACGCCGCAAAGATGTTTAGGAACAATAGAAGCGGAAATTATGCAACAACATCGTTTTCCTAAAGCACGCATCGAATTGACCCTTGGTCCAGGTGGGTATATTTTATCGGTCCACCCGGCTCTGCGATCCATCCTGCAACTTCCCGAAAACGAAAAAGTGAATTTTCCAGCTTTATACGCATCAATTCAACCAAAGAACATCTTTTTATCGCTTTGCAATACCGAAGGTACTGGGCTGTTTACCATCTCGGGGAAATTGTTTGAAATTGTCTCGAAAAAATCAAACCAAGGACAAGAAACGATCCTTACTTTTCAGCAGATCTGTGATGATACCGAAGAGATCCAACATAATGCTGAATTGAAGCCCCTAACCCAAGCAAGTAATTCCGTAATTAAACCCTTCGATCTGATCAAAATATTCGATCTCATTTTTGAAAAGGTAACTACTACCCAAACTTGCGCCTATTACCTACTAGAACCTGAGACCAAAGCTCTCTTTCCCCAATTTGCAAGAGGGTTTCAGGACGATAACCGTATCAAGAAAATTGTTCTTTCCGAAAACAAACGATTTTATCGGGCGATCCAAGAAAGCAAACCGCTGCTGCTCAATAGGCTCAATTTTTTTGAGGATTATTCTCTAGACCCAGCGTCCATTTTTGAATATCGCTTCGCCACAGGCGGCAAACTGCCATTATCAGCACTGCTACTGCCTTTACCAGCGGAAAACGCCATTCGATCAGTATTAATTTTAGAGAATTACGATTCCATTGACGCGTTTAGTGAAGATGGGCTGCCTGAATTACTCGCTGCCATCACACAGATATCCTCAACTGAAGAAAAGCCCAACGAATCGAACCAAAAAGAATTTGATATTCACCTACAAGCCATCGATTCGATCTACACCTTCATCGATTCCATCGAGCCAAACGCTGACCTTATTGGATCACTAAATCAACAGCTTTCTTTTCTGATTCCATGTGACCGAACTGCTTTTTTCGCCGCAAGCTCGGTCAATGCTACAACCGACCTGGTTCAAAGAGCCGAGAGCGGGGACCGGGCTAACGAGAGAATCTCTCCCGCACAGGAACATCTTTTCAAGCCAAATACGCCGGTTTTGATCGGCGAAAACAATAGCGCGGTCTTCCAAAGATTTATCCTTGATCAACAATTATCGAATTTACTACTGCCAATTTATCGCGATGGATCGCTGGCGGGTGTTTATTGTTTAGCGAAAAAGGAAGAGAATTTCTTCACTTCCGCGCATATTAATACCGCGATCTTGTTCCTAAAATTCCTACGGGATAAGCTCTCATCCAAGGATCGATTCCTTCCTTCAAGCGATCAGCGTGATGAAACAGAAATGATTCATCAGAACGAAAAAAGGTTAAGCCAAAATAACGCAGTATGGGAAGCCATCTTCGACGGCATTTTGGTAACCGATTCGATAAACAGAATTCAGTTCACTAACAATGCCCTTTCCAAATACCTGAATATGCCTCTTTCGCAGATGGCAGATCCCAATATTGATACGATCAATACCTTTTTCAAAACAACTCTATCAAGCTGGAAAGAAAAGATCCTAGATTGGTCCATCAATCCTGACGCGATTAACCCCGGTGAAAGTTATTCTGAACAGGTCAAGCTGCAAAGCGGCCGAGTTCTCAGCATCCACCTCACTCCGGTAATGTGGAAAAAAGAATTTTTAGGCACAGTTTCCATCTTCCGGGATGTTTCATATGAGTTTGAATTCGATCGACTCAAAACGGATTTCATCACCTCTATCAGCCACGAACTTCGCACCCCCCTTACATCGATACAGGGATACGTTGATCTCTTGTTAATGGGGGTAGCAGGGCACCTCTCGGACGAGCAGCGCGGCTTTATGGCGATCGTCAAGAGTAACTCAGAGCGCCTGAATAATTTGATCAATGATATGTTAGAGCTCACTACCATTGAAGCTGGCAAGGTTAACCTAACCATCCACCCTACGGATATCTTTGAGCTAGCGCAAGACGTTCTCGCTCGATTTAGGATCAGATCTGAAAAGGAAAACAAAGCGATCGAGTTCTATCTCGAAACCGATTCTTCCATTCCGCTGGTGCTAGCCGACCCAGAGCGTGCCAAACAAATTCTCGAAAACCTCGTGAACAACGCTTATACATTTACTGAAACGGAAGGCAAGATCACCATTTCTCTGAAGAATTATCAAGATGGTCTGCAAGTCAATATCTCAGATACAGGTATTGGGATTACCAAAGAACAAAAAGAACAGATCTTTGATCACTTTAGCTGGGCAGATAATCCATCACCCCAAACACTTCAAGGCGTTGGGCTGGGGCTGCCTATCGTAAAACAATTGGTTGAGCTTCAAAACGGACGGATTTGGGTTGAGAGTTCCGGTATACCTGGCGAGGGATCTACTTTTTCATTCACATTACCATCACAAGTGAGCTAACCTTATGGCAAAAATTGTTATCGCAGAAGACGAACAAGATATTCGCGAACTGATCGCTTTTACCCTAAAATATGCTGGCCATGAGGTCGTTACATGTGGAGATGGCTTGGAAGCTGTTGCATTGACCCGTATCGAGAGACCTGACCTAGTATTACTCGATGTGCGAATGCCCAAAATGACCGGATATGAGGCGTGTGTCTTGATCAAAGAAGACTCTGACCTAAAACACATTCCGGTGGTGTTCCTTTCAGCAAAAGGCCAAGAATCTGAAATTGAACAAGGCATAAGTTCTGGAGCGGCAGCGTATTTACTTAAGCCATTCGCGCCAGACCAACTGGTTTTGGAATTAAACAAGATCATCGAAAAACAAAGCACCTCCCAAAAAATCAAAATATCCGAAATCGATGATGAAGAACCTATAGAAGAAGTCACAGTCGAATCAGAAGAACAGGAAGAATGAGCGCGATCATTATCGGGGATTCTGTTATTCACTATGAATCTGTTGGCAGAGGGAAGCCTGTGCTTTTTTTGCATAACTATATAGGCTCATGGCGGTATTGGGTTCCAACGATGGAGTATCTTTCCGGTCATTTTAGAACGTACGCTGTAGACCTATGGGGGTTCGGTGACTCATCGAAACATGAATCTCATTATGATCTGATAACCCAGGCCAATCTGATCTCTCACTTTTTAAAGGAATTGGGTATTCCAAAAATTGCATTAGTAGGGCATGGGTTTGGCTCATTGGTTGGATATACGTTTGCCAATCAACACCCTTATCAAGTCGATCGATTCTTTTCGGTAATAGAAAAGGAAAGGCCGAAAACAACGCATGTGGGGGATTTGTTGATTGCAGGGAAGAATGTGGACGAGGACATTCTAAAAGATAGCCTCAAAGCTGATCCACTAGCTATCACTCGTTCCATTGAGCTATTCCTAGCTCAGAATGATATAACAGAAAGTTCTAAGATTCAATTTCCCCACTTATCCATAGGAAGTGGAATAGACAAAAAAACAATTCCACTTGCCACAGGAGAATTTTTTCCTATGATTACCCATGCTGAAGAATTCAATCGCTTGTTGCTTGAGTTTCTAACCGGTGACTCTACAACGATCGAAACTGGTCTTGCGGTAAAAGAGTTTTGGAAACGACGGGTACGCTAAACTCTACCAAACCCGTTTCAAGTCTGGGTTATCCTGCGCTTTTCGGCCGATCTTCGCCATATCGATCCACTCCCCATTCAACTTAATTCTAACAACATCAGCGGTGTAATCTGTCACTGTTGTTCCGTTATTATTGAATAAGTAAGACCCTACCGCATAAATATCAGAAGGAACGCCTAATTTCTCAAATCGTCTGATCTTATCGGGTGAAAAGCCGCCAGAAACTACGATCTTAACTTCGGCGCAATATTTCCGCGCCGATTCGATCAATGCGTCCGATAATTGCCATTCTTTCCACGCATTATCCAAGCCCTCACGAACATTGAACACCAAGCGCGGGTTTACGCCAAGATCTAGGGCCGGATCACCTAAAGGCAGAACCGATTCGTCACGTAAGCTGCCGCTGGTATCTAAACGAACACCATACAGAATATACTTTTCAGCCTCAATAACCTCACCCTTAGCCATTAGGCGGGTGTACTCATCAAACATAACTTTTAGCACAAGTTTGGAGTCATTTACGCAGTCATTATTAAAATCTACCAAGGCAATTCTCGGGATCTCAACAGGGAGCAATCTCGAGAAGGCTAACATTACTTCAGCGGTATCGCCTAAGAAGCAAGCAATGGCAGCATGCGCAACGGTACCACCACCAGCACCGCCCCACCAGTCACCTTGGGCATCGGTAGAGATGAACGCGCCTAGGTCGCTTGCATGATCGATATTGAAACGCTGTAAGGCAATGTTGTAGGCGTACCCATCTGATGCTTGAACTTCATGGCTATCAAAGCGGGCCGGGAAGAAGAGCACCGGTTTACCCCTTGAGGCGACAAATGTCTCATAGACGTTAGTGGCAATTCGGCTTGACCGGGTAAGGATGCCCAAGGTAGGCGTTTCGAGTAGAGCAAAATCGCGGTAACGACCCCGCACACGGATCACCGGCTGTATCTTGAGCGGATCACCATCAGAGGTTACGCAATCACCATCCTGAACAGCCCACACTTCTAACTTATCCGAAGTATCCACAAAGGTACCGTTCACAAAATCTCCAGTACAATGCCGTAACATGGCAAGGGCTTTGTCAACACCAACAACAACGGTAGAACCCAACCTTCGGGTAAACCATTGCATTTCCACTTCCATATCACCAATTAGAATATCCTCGGGGGTAATACCCACCGGTAAATTATTCTTAGTTCCCGAATATTTGTACCCTTCAGCTGCCAGCGCGACCAGCATTTTATTGATATTGGCAAAATATTTATCTGAATACCAACCACCGCGCATACGCTCAATATCTAATTTGAAAGTTTCATTGGATAGCCGCTGTCCATCAAATAATGACATTCTCAATTCCTTTTCTAATTACCAAGTCGTAATTGGTTCGCTCGATCGAACAATGTGCATTCCCGCTTCAGCAAATCTGCCGAAGCTTAAATTTGCGTTATCCGTGTGATCAACAACGCCTGGTACTACCACAGGAGAGGTGCAATCTTCCAACAAGTAGACCTTGTTTGCCAAAGCTGGGTCTTTTCGTTGGATTTCTTCCAACAAATCAGCTACAGTCCAAGCGACGCAATGGCTCTTAGCTTGGCCGGCTATGATCATCCGATCACAAACTTGCAGTTTTTTGAAGATGGAATCATCCGTTTGTCCAATAGGTTCACCGTCGAACCCTACCAAAACCTCAGGTGCGAGAGCCGAATAGTTTTCGGTAAAGGAGTTATCACCTTTAATGTTGATATCGAATATTGAACCACGAACCATGGAGTGATAAAACGCCGCTTCTTCTACAGCGGAAACCAAGGCATGTCCTATTCCACCGAGCATAGCGTGATACGGCCAAATCGTTAGGGCGAACTTGCCTTTTTTCTCAAGTTTCTCGGCATAATCGATCACTTGCTTTTGCCCAAATGTAGGGGGTATTTTAAATCGGTCTGCCAGCGCTGGGTTGAAGACCCAGCGCTCTGAAAGCAAGTCTTCTTTATGGATATCGGTATAGGGGCTAGGATGGTTACCAGCGGCATCGATAAAAAAGAGGGGATGGAATATCTGAGCAGTCCGATGTGTATCCAGTGTAGCGGTGATATCGGTTATGCCATTGAGATTCTTATAAATAAATTCGCACAATCGGGTGTTATCTTCTACCGCGGCGTTGCCACTTCTACCACCGACAAACAACTCAAAACCCGGAGCGCAAAAGGTATTTTGAACATCAATTAAGACTAGGGATGTTTTTACCCGGTCATATATCGCTGGCTTGATTTCGTTGGCGGCGGCATCCATCTTCGCCTGTTCAGCCAAAGCAGCGTAATCTACCCGATATACCGAAGGAACGTTTTCAGGTTTATAAAACGCTGGTAAGAAATGGTCTTGAGCCTTCATGCTTTTTTCCTTGTTCTGTTCGCACGTGGTAAGGCACCGGCATAAGCGGGCACTTGGAGAACAACCATATTACAAAGACGGTCATCCCGCAGGCGGGTGGCGATGCGTTCATCGATCATCGGAAGGGTATCCGTAGCTATCGTGATAACAGTAGGTAGCTCGAGGTTGTATCGATAATTTAGTAATTGGAATAATTTTTCTTTTGCCCACGGAGTTGTAGATTGGGAGCCTAAGTCATCCAGGATCAATAATGGCGCGATCTTCACTTCATCAAATAATCGATCATAGGAAATTGATGAGTTAGGGCTGAAGGTCGACCTTAGGTGATCCAATAGATCGGGAACGAGAACCACCAGGGGTGGCGCGCCTAATTGAGCGCGAAAATTGGCAATGGCACCCGCTAAATGCGTTTTACCACTACCATACTCACCGGTGATGATCATCCAGCCAGTTGGGTTTTTAGCGTAATCGGCTGCTTCTTTTACGGCATCTGCCACAGAGCGTTGTTGTTCTCTGGTCAATTTTTCATCGGTGCGATCATTGAAATTGGCGAAGGTGCGCTTGGATAAAACATCGAGCGAAGAGATCTCGGAGTGACCCATTTCATCGGTTGGGCGGCGGTGGTCTGGCGCTAAAATCTTAACCAAACTCACAATGGAGGGGTCTTGTAGGCGCGAACGGATTCGTGCTTCAATTTCTTCCATCACCAAGTTCGAAGTAATTACCATCGGAAGATTGTTGATGTAGCGGAAGTTAACAATTTGGAATAGTTTTTCTTGGGCCCAACTTGTGGAATTTTGGGTTCCAAAATCATCTAACACCAACAGCTCTACTGTCTTCATTTGGTTGAAGCGCTGTTCGAAGGTCGTATCACTGCTATCGTAGGCAAAACGGAGAGAATCTAATAGATCTGGGACGGTAAGAAAAAGAGTGGGAATGCCCATTTGAACCGCGAAGTTGGCGATAGCCGCTGCCAGGTGGGTCTTTCCACAGCCATAGGAACCATTTAGGAACAGCCAGCCGGTTAGGGAGGATGCGTACATCTTGGATTGGTTATAAGCAATTTCGATGGAGTTGGCTTGTAAATTTCCCAGCCCCTTTTGGCCCCTAGGGTTAAAGCTCTCGAAAGTGAGGTGTGCTAATTCATCGAGGTTGCTCAACGAATAAAGCCGGCCACGAACCTGATCCGCGATGATCTTGTGCTGGCATTCGCAAGGTACCACCTTTCCAAATTTCGGGTGCCCTACCGGCAGATCCTCACGGAGGTAGCCGGACCCATTGCAAATGGGGCAGACAGTGTCATCCACAGAACTATTTACGTGATCTTGGCTTGAGGAAGTCTTGGACTTTTCTGAGGGATTCATTTGGTGAATCACTTTTTTTAGTGTCTCGTCTAAACGGCTCTTTGGCACGGCCTTCTTCCTTCCAGCGTCGCATGATCGCTTCAATATATTTAAAGTTACGTTTGTTCATTTTAACAGCAACCTCCATCGCATCCGCAACCCATTCAGCAGAATAGGTCTTTTCAGCATCAATCAATGCTTCAGACATCATCGGTGTTAGCGGGCCAATATTCTGTTCATAGAGCGAGAAGATGTTCGGGGTTGAGTTTGGCGGTAAATGATCCGTCCCTATCGGTTCCTCTTTTCCCAGAACAGCAGTCATAGAGATCTTGCCACCCGGGGAGTTTAGGAAGAAATAATCTTCGTTTTCCAGAGTTGTTGTTAGTAAATAGCCATCCTGAACCGCTTTTTCAAGGGCTAACCGCAAGGCTTCTCCGTTAGCGAAACCCTTCATCAAGTTGTAATCCAAGCTGATCTCGTTGCGGCTAACTTTCTTAATTTTTCCTTCGGTCAGGTTTACGCGCCAAATCACATACAAGATGATCTTTAGTTCATTTAAATCAGAAATCGATGAAAGATCGCGAATTAGAGATTCTGGTATAGGTACAAAAGATTCAGATGAGGTGAAACCGGGAAATACTGCCATCGCGATTTTTTACAATCCCGAAACGTTATAATTGCGCGTAGCTGCATTCTCAAATTTGGTCAAGTTCCCCTTAAAGATCAGATCGATCTGACCCACTGGACCGTTCCTATGCTTTGCCACTTTAAGGTGTGTTACATTCGACATGGTCGGATCTTTTTCTTCACGATAAATAAACATAACGATATCAGCATCCTGCTCAAGGGAACCAGATTCCCTAAGGTCAGAGAGCTGAGGTTCTTTGTCAGATCGTTGTTCAACCGCACGAGAAAGCTGAGCCGCCGCCATTAAAGGCACTCGCAATTCGCGCGCTAGTTGTTTTAGCGACCGCGAGATGAGAGAAACTTCCTGAACGCGATTATCGTTTCGAGAATCGGATGACATCAATTGTAGGTAATCCAAAATGATCAAGTCAATACCAAATTCCATTTGCAAACGCCGGCATTTGGTGCGCAACTGAATTGGGGTAAGGCTTGGCGTATCATCGAGATAGATTTTTGAATCGCTAAGAATGCCAATGGCATGGTTAAATACCGGCCAATCTTCATCCGTTAACTTACCGGTTCGCAGTTTTTGGCTATCGATACCAGTTTGCTGCGATATGAGCCTTTGAACCACTTGCTCATTCGACATTTCTAAAGAAAAAACCGCAACCCGTTTTTTGTGAACGATGGCAGCGTTATGAACAATATTTAACAACATGGCGGTTTTACCCATACCTGGTCTACCGGCTGTAATCAGCAGATCGGATGGCTGTAAACCACCCAACAAATTATCCAGATCTGTGAAACCCGTTGGCACTCCAACAATATCATCGCCCCGGCGAGCTAGTTCGCCAATATGATCGTAATATTCAGAGAGAACATCTTTGATGGGGACGATATCATGGCGTATCCGCCGTTCACCCACATCGAAGATGGATTTCTCAGCTTCCCCAATCACCGTTTCGATTACTTCTTTTTCATTATATGCCAAGGTAGCAATAGTATTTGCAGCTGTGAGCAGCTTCCGCCGAATAGATGCCGCCTCGATGATTTTTCCGTAAGCTTCCGCATGGAGTGATGTGGGAACCCGATTGAGCAGGGTGATCAGGTAGCTTTCACCGCCAATATCCTCCAAGCGGCCTTTGTTCATCAATTCTTCGTTTACTGTGAGGATATCGATGGGGGTGCGGCGTTCGTGCAGATCAATGTACGCTTCCCAAATGAAGCGCAACCGATGAATATAAAAATCCTCAGGCAGCAAGAACTGTGCCAAGTCGTAATAGACTTCAGGATTGATGAGTACCGCGCCGATTACGGCTTCTTCCGCTTCAAGGCTGTGCGGTTGGCCGCCAGAAGGCGCTCTATCCTCGATCAATGTCGAATCGTTCGAATTAAAATCTGCCATGGTTTTTCCCAATGGAGAAGGATCTATTGATTACCCCCTCCGACTAAGGTTTCGGTTTATCACCTTCGTTGGCATCTGGTTTATCGAGCTTGCTAAGAAAGTCTTCAAAAATGGATAAGCGTCCCAAATCATCCTGATCCACTTCCGCGGGTTTCGTTTCGGTCTTTTCGCTTCTTCGTTGCGAAATATTGGTCACGTCATCCTGTGAACTTGGCTTGGACTGAGTATTTAGATCCGCCTCGGGGGTTACGCCAGCTTCGTCCATAACGTCGGTGTTCACTAGTATCGGAACCCTAGCGCGTACCGCGATCGCGATCGCGTCGGAAGGACGGGAATCGAGGTTGTAGGATTGTCCATTTGCCTCAAAAACAATATTTGCGTAAAAAATATCCTCGCGAAGAGCGTTGATTTCGATTCGCTTGATCTGGGCTTCGAAGATGCTGAAAAGGTTACGAATGAGGTCATGGGTTAGTGGTCGCACGATCTCGATCTCGTTTAAAGCGACGGTAATGGCCTCGGCTTCGTATGGGCCAACCCAAATAGGTAAAAAGCGCTGCCCACCCGATTCTCTCAAGATCACTAATCTTTGGGGTGACATTAAACTAACGCGAATGTTGTCGATAGTAACTTCAATCATTTCTGACATATTAACTCCTGTTGGTTTAATATTTTACTCTATATCCCACCCCAAATAAAACGCGGAATGTCCCTTCGTTTATAATTAGGCGATGTTTTCAAAACGACTCCTATCCTTTACCCGTTTCTCTAATCTCGAATTTTATCTAACGGTACTCTTCGGCTGGTTAGGCGGCGCTATAACTATTCTTCAGGCGTGGTTCCTATCGCGCATCGTCAACGGCGTCTTTTTAGACAAAGTTACCCTCGATAAACTTTCTGAACCTTTGCTGTTCTTACTGGCGTGTACCATTGGTAAATCTCTGTTTGTATTTATTTCCGAATATTCTTCCTCACGGTTATCCATCCGAATTAGGCAGGCGTTGCGAAGTCAGGTATTAGAGAAACTGTCTCGGTTGGGACCGTCGTATTCACAAAGTGAACGCACTGGCGAATTAGCCATGACGAGTATCGATGGTATCGAATCGATCGATTCTTATTTCAGCCAATACCTGCCTCAGTTGATCTTCGCTTCTTCCATTCCATTGACGGTTCTATTTTTTGTCTTTCCTATTGATTCCTTGTCTGGCGTGGTGTTTCTGCTGACAGCCCCGTTGGTTCCTTTCTTTATGATTATGATCGGTAAATATGGCGAATCGCTGACACAAAAGCAATACTCCTCCCTTTCGATCATCTCAGCTCATTTCTTTGATGTCTTGCAAGGCATCACCACCCTAAAGGTATTCGGCCAATCAAAAAAACAAGTTGGTGTAATCGAAGAGATCAGCGAACAATACCGATTGATCACAATGAAGGTTTTGCGCATCACCTTCCTTTCCTCCTTTGCCCTAGAATTACTAACAACACTCAGCACCGCTATTATCGCGGTAGAGATCGGTTTTCGTTTGATCTATGGATATATGGAGTTTCAACCCGCTTTTTTCATACTCATTCTCGCTCCCGAGTTTTATTTTCCGTTGCGGCAATTAGGCCTAAAATTTCATGCCGGCATGACTGGGATCACTGCCGCGACTAGGGTGTTTGAGATCATGGACGAACCAGAGTTGGAAAAAACAGCCGCTGATTCAGACCAACCTCAGGTCGAACTATCCACTTTAGACCATATAGCCTTCACCAATGTAAATTTTGAGTACCCTGGCCGTAATGCTTTTGGTTTAAAAAACATCAATCTTGAGATCAACGCGGGTTCCCTAACAGCATTGGTTGGCAAAACCGGCGCTGGTAAAAGTACCATCATCAATATGCTTCTGCGCTTCAGCCAACCTCAGTCGGGTGAAATTCTGTGGAATGATATAGATATTGATCAAATTCCTCTGGCAGCCTATCGCAGTCAGATTGCTTGGGTGCCGCAAAATCCATTCCTCTTTTTTGACAGCATCAAGAACAACCTCCTAGTCGCTAACCCTAATGCCAGCGACAATGAGATTCGACAAGCATGCGCCAAGGCAAGCATCCTAGAGTTCATTGAAGCCTTACCGCAAGGTTTTGATACAAAGATCGGCGAAAGAGGCAGCCGCCTCAGTGGTGGACAAGCCCAAAGAATCGCCTTAGCGAGGGGATTCCTTAAAAACGCCCCGATCGTGATCTTTGATGAGCCTACCGCCAATCTGGATCCCAAATTAGAAAATGACCTGATCCGATCTCTTCAAGAATTGGCCAAAGGAAAAACTGTTCTGGTCATTGCTCACCGGCTTAAAACAGTGCTCACAGCAGATAAGATCTGTTTTCTAGAACAGGGAGAGATCGTAGAACAAGGGACTCATCTTGAGCTAATGAAAAAACAAGGCCGCTACACCAATTTCATAATAGAACAAGCCAGCTCAGCGTTCGAATCTGAGATCGTGGAGAAGCAGCTATGACCACCATCAAGAAACTATTGGTGTTCATCTGGCCGCAACGATACCAGGTACTCCTATCCGTCTTGCTTTCCGCGCTAACCATAGGCGCTAGCATCAGCCTTATGTCTACCTCAGCTTTCCTTATCTCAATGGCGGCACTACAGCCATCCGTTTCCGTTGTTGGCGTAGCTGTAGTTGGCGTTCGGTTTTTTGGTATCACCCGAGGGATTTTTAGATATTTCGAGCGCATCGTAAGCCATTCCACCTCATTCAAGGTGTTAGCAAACATACGGATTTGGCTTTACTCTGTCATCGAACCAAAAGCCCCAGCGGGCATCTCCAATTTCAAAACCGGTGATCTACTCAACCGCATTATGGCAGATGTGGATAATTTAGAAAACTTCTTCGTTCGAGTTTTTCTTCCACCCGCAACCTCCCTGATCGTTGTATTCAGCGTATCGGCGTTTATGAGTTTTTTTTCTCCGCGCATATCGATCATTTTGTTTAGTGGTTTGTTGTTCATCGGGATCATAATCTCCGTCTTTACCCTAATATTTAGCCGCGAACCGGGGAATCAGCTGACCAATATTCGCTCACAATTACGGGAAGAGATCGTGGATTTTGTTCAAGGATTACCGGATATACAATCCTTTGGACAAGAGGAACAGTTCATCAATCGAATACACACCACCTCGGACCAGTTTTACAAGATCCAGCAGAAGTTGGGCTTGATCAACGCAACCCAATCAGCATTAACGACTCTTTCGATGGGCCTTATCATTTGGTTCATCCTTTATGTCACTATCCCCTTAGTAAATAACGGGACGATCGAAGGCGTTCATTTAGCTGTAGTGATACTCGGATCGATGGCAAGTTTTGAAGCGGTGCAAAACCTTCCGCAAGCGATGAATTTATTGGGAGCCAATTTGCGCTCGGCGAACCGCTTATTTGAATTGGAATCGGTGCCCGCCGGAATTATTGAACCGTCCGATCCAGAAACGCCGCCAACTGAGGCAAATCTTGTTTTTAAAGATCTCTATTTCAACTACGGTGAAGTCGAAGTGATCAAAGGCATCGACCTCAACCTACCAAGCGGCAAAAAGATTGCGATCGTGGGGAAAAGTGGCGCGGGAAAAACCACCCTTACCAACCTACTACTGCGCTTTTGGGAACCAGAATCTGGCCAAATCCTGATCAATGGCATAGACATCAATTGTTATCGGTCAGAGGACCTGCGTAAGTTGATCAGCCTTGTTTCGCAATCCACCTATCTTTTTAACACCAGTATCCGCGAAAACTTAAGGCTTGCTTATCCAAAAGCCAGCGAAGCGGATATGCTCACCGCCTGTAAGATCGCCGAAATTGACGCTTTTATCGATTCCTTACCAAAGAAATTAGATACGGTCATTGGCGAGCGCGGGCACCAGATGTCCGGCGGAGAGAGGCAACGGCTCGCCATCGCACGAGCGGTTCTCAAAAACACACCCATCCTGATCTTGGATGAACCTACTTCCAACCTTGACCCGGTCACCGAGAAAAAGATCATCACAACCATCGACCGGATTGCCCGATCAAAAACAGTGATCTGGATCACCCACAGTCTAACAGGGCTTGAAAAGATGGATGAGATCTTGGTGATGGAAGAAGGCACCATTGTGGAGAGAGGTACGCATAAGCAATTGATCGAGTCGAAAGGCGAATATTACTCGATGAGGAATGACCAGAAATTTTGAACTTAAATGATTTTGTCGATCGATAGTCCCGATCAATACAACGCCCGCTTGAATTGAATAACACTTCAAGCAGGCGTTGCTTTATAGTTAGGTTTATTATTGGATAAAGCTGAATTTTTTTAGGGAAATAACCACGATTCGGTTAGGTAGCTTCTACAAGACCGAATATTTTAATACCTTGATTTTCAAGGGTTTGCCGATCGCTGGCATTTCTTCTACCAGAAAATGATAGCGGTTGTCGATTACAATCTTGAATTTGCTTCCCGAAAAGAGAACGTCGGTCACAATTCCTTGTAACGATTCCTTTTCAGTTACTATTTCAACCTCTGGGCGCAATAGAACCTTCATCTTCGTTGCGATCGGCTGGGTGAGAGACAAATTAATACACCCATTCCCCGTATCCAAGCCATTTACGGTAATTACTCCGCGCACAACATTACCCAAGCCCATAAAACTAGCCACCCACTCGTTCGCGGGCTGTTCATAGATCGTTCTTGGCGCAGCATCTTGCGCTATATGAGAATCGTGAAGAAGGATGATGCGGTCCGCTACAGTGAACGCTTCACCCTGATCGTGGGTAACATAAATTGTTGGCAGTTCGCTCTTTTTCAAGATCATGCGCAGGTCATCAAGTAATTTTTCTTTTAACTTGCGGTCCAAGGCCCCC
>CAZSLN010000007.1:52381-60566 GCA_964607645.1 uncultured Anaerolinea sp. | reverse complement strand
CGATTTCCTACGCATCTTCCTCCCCCTAATCGACGACGAACAACGCCGCCAGCAGTTGGAAGAAGAGTTATTACAGGAAGAGTTGGAACAAGAAGCAGAAGAAGACGATGACAACGACGGCGAAGAAGACGACTGGGACGAAGATGAAGATGACGAAGAATCAGATGACGATGAGGTTTGGTAGAGCTGGGTGATTTTGCTCTATATAAATTGGACCATATGACCAACCGCCAAGTATCCTAGTTCAAGGTAACCAAGTCCCGTCGAAGAGTTTTCATTAGCCGTCGATCTATCGAGGGTCATCCTAGTAAACATTTTTTCAGTGTGGAAATAGGATATCCACTTGATCAGCTTTACTATAACGATAACCAATGAACCCTCACCACGTCATTGCCCCCGCAACTGAAACTAAGAAAACGCAACTGACCCGCTTTTCGAAATTACTCCAACACATTCATTTTCCACCTCAAAAAGAGGCGCATTCTGCCTTTATACTTAAGGTATGAACAATCCAACAATTTCTTCCTTCCTACGGAGAATGCCATGAAAAAACCAACCAACCTGATCGGTCAGGCCATTCAATCGATCCTCAACGGGCTGCAGACCCGCGGGCAGAAGTCCCAGAAGCAATATGAGCAAGAAGCCCAGATCAGCGACTACCCCGATAGCCTCGATACCGATGAACGCATGTTGCGCGAAAACCTCGACCCCATCGGCGAGATCCCAGCGGCCGCTTACAACCCCCCGCCAGATCAACCCACCCCAGCCGCCCGTGCCCGCAAAGCCCCGGCTGCCCAGTCGAAACAGTCCTCCTTCCTGCCGGCTTTCTGGACGATCGCCTCGGGGTTCTCTCTCCTGCTTAATATTGTGCTCATCGCCGTGCTGCTCTTAGTGGGCCGCGAGTTATTCGTTCTCAAATCCCTCGTCGCCGATGAGCTGCTCAGCGGATTGTATAGCAATTTCGTCCTCATGGACCAAGCCCGCATCACCACCGAGATCAGCGTCAAAAAAGACATCCCAGTCACCTTCGACCTGCCCATCTCGCAGGATCTGGTGGTTACCCTCAACGGGGCCGTGCCTATTAGCGGCGCAAATGTGGTCATCAACACCGGCGGCCTTGCCATCGATAGCACCGCCGATATCGTCCTACCAGCTGGCGTGCAATTACCCATCCACCTCGAAATGACCGTTCCGGTCACCACCAACGTACCGGTCGATCTGATCGTTCCAGTGGATATCCCGCTCAACCAAACCGACCTGCACGCCCCGTTTACCGGCTTGCAAACGGTCATTTCTACCTTTTACAACGTAACCCTGCCCGAGGTAAAATCCCCGCAGGATATCCCATTCTGTGACACCTTTCCAGGAATATGTGAGTACTACTTCAAATAATGTCTGAACCTACCGAAATTACCCTGCAAAATGGGCTCAAAGTAATGCTAAAAGAGATCCATACCGCGCCGCTCATCAGTCAGTGGCTGTGGTACCGTGTGGGCTCGCGTGATGAGACCCCCGGCGCTACCGGCCTTTCGCATTGGGTGGAACACATGCAGTTCAAAGGCACCCCCCGCTTCCCCTCCAACGTGATGGAACGCTCCATTGCCCGCAAGGGCGGTGTGTGGAACGCCTTCACCTATATGGATTGGACCACTTATTACGCCACCCTGCCCGCCAATCAGATCGATCAGATCATGGAGTTTGAGGCGGACCGCATGGTGAACAGCCCCTTCCTCCCCGAGGAAGTGGAAAGCGAACGAACCGTCATCATCGCCGAGCTGGAAGGCAGCGAAAACGACCCCACCTTCCGCCTCTCGCAGGCCATGCAAAAAGAATGCTTCAAACAGCACCCCTACCGCGTTGAAGTGATCGGCGAAAAGGAGGACCTCCAGCGCATCACCCGCGATGAGCTCTACGCCCATTATCAGCGCATGTACGCCCCCAATAATGCCGTCCTCGCCCTCGCCGGCGATTTCGACACCCAAGAAATGCTCACCAAGATTACCGAGCTCTACGCCCACATCCCCGCCGGAAAGATACCTACACGCACGACCGTGGTCGAGCCGCCCATCACCAGCGAGGTGAGGATGGAAGACACCGGCCCAGGCGATACCACCTTTATGGAGATCTCCTACCGCTCGCTGCCCGCCGCCCACCCCGATAACTACGCCCTCACCGTCCTTGGCAGCCTGCTCAACGGGCCTTCCAATATGAATATGTTTGGCGGTGGCGGCGTCTCCAACAAAACCTCACGCCTCTACCGTGCCGTCATCGATACCGGCCTTGCGGTTGGCGTTGGCGGCGGAGCCCCCACCAGCATCGACCCCTTCACCTACTCCTTCTCCATCACCGCCCACCCCGACCAGCCGGTAGAAACCGCCCTACAAGCCTTGGATGATGAGATCGCCCGCCTGCAAAATGACCTTGTCTCAATGGATGAGATACGTCGCGCCATCAAGCAAGCCCGCGCTATGTTCGCCTTCGGGTCCGAAAACATCACCAATCAAGCTTTTTGGCTGGGCCACGCCGAAATGTTCGCCAATTACAACTGGTTCCAAACCTTTTTGCTGCGCCTAAGCGAAGTGACCCCGCGGGATGTACAAGACGTCGCGCAAACCCTTTTTGTTCCCAATAGCCGCGTCATCGGCATCTACCGCCCCAATGGCAAACCCACCGAGGAGGAAGGCGAATGGTAAAAACATCCCTACCCGGCTCGGAAGATACCACCCGTGTGGAACTGACCAACGGTATTGTGGTCTTGGTTCGGTCCAACTTCAACAGCCCCACCGTAGCCATCAAGGGCTACATCACCGCCGGAAGCTTGTTCGATAGCCCTGAAAAATTGGGCTGCTCGGTCTTCACCGCCGCCGCCCTAAGCCGCGGCACCACCACCCGCAGCTTCGAAGAGATCTTCAACCTGCAAGAGAGCGTTGGCGCCAGCTTTGGTATTAGCAGCGGCACCCACATCACCGCCTTCAACGGCCACAGCCTGGTAGAAGACCTACCCCTCATCCTCGACCTACTCTCGGACGAACTGCGCAACCCAGCCTTCCCCGATGCCGAGCTCGAACGAATGCGCCGGCAATTCCTCACCTCGCTCAACCTGCGCGCCCAAAACACCGGCGCTATCGTGGATATGACCTTCGACAAAATGATCTACGGCGACCATATCTACGCCCGCCCCGATGAAGGCTACCCCGAAACCATCAAAGCCATCACCCGCGACGACCTCATCCGCTTTCACAAACAAGCCTATGGGCCCAAAGGCATGGTCGTCTGCGTCGTCGGCGCGGTAGAAGCCCAAGAAGCCATAGACCTGGTGCAAAAAACCCTCGGCGATTGGAGCAATCCGCTGCAGCTCCCCCCGGTGCAGCTATCCCCCGTCACCCCCTTCCTCAAAAGCGAACGGCAAGATATAGCCCTGCCCGGCAAAGTGCAAACCGACCTAGTCATGGGCACACTTGCCGTGGAACGCAAAAGCCCCGATTACCTGCCCGCCATTTTAGGCAACTCGGTGCTAGGCCAATTTGGCATGATGGGCCGTATCGGTGAAGTGGTGCGCGAACGCAGCGGGCTGGCCTACTACGCCTCCTCCAGCGTCAGCGGCGGCACCCTGCCCGGCACATGGGATGTGCAAGCCGGCGTAAACCCCAGTAACCTCGAAAAAGCCATCGACCTGATTAAAAAAGAGATCAGCTTGTTCGTAAAAGAAGGCGTTACCGAAGAAGAACTGAACGACAGCCAAGAAGCCTTCATCGGCCGCCTGCCCCTCTCGCTGGAATCCAACAGCGGGGTTGCCAAAGCGCTCGTGAGCATTGAGCGCAAAAACCTTGGCCTCGATTATTACTATTCCTACGAGTCACGCATTCGCTCAGTTACCCCCGAGATGGTGGTGGAAACCGCTCGCAAGTACCTCGGTCCCGGCAATTTCGCCATCGCCACTTGCGGTCCAGCTCTAAGCGCTAACCCATCCCTCGACTCCCCCACTTTATCCAAGGACGAAACCGCATGAGCCTGCGCACCGGTGTGGACCTAATGGAGATCTATCGCATCAGCACCGCCATCGAACGTCAAGGCGACGCCTTCCTCAAACGCATTTACACCCAAAACGAGATCGACCTGTTCCACAACAACATCCCCTCGCTGGCGGCGCGCTTTGCCGCCAAGGAAGCGGTATCCAAAGCGCTCGGCACCGGCTTTGGCAATATCAGCTGGGTGGAAGTGGAAGTGTTGCGCGGCCCTGCCGGCGAACCCCTACTAAACCTATACGGTAACGCCCGCCTGCTCGCCGAGCAGCTCGGCATCGTGGAATGGTCCATCAGCCTAAGCCACACCCGCGAGCACGCCGTAGCAATGGTGGTTGCGCGAAGCTAAGCCCCCAGGTTATTATTTCCATATTATAATAATTACTAAGTATTATTTTCTACATCTTATTTATGTCGGATTTTTTATGGCCTCCAATAATGAACAGAACAAAAAATGGGATTCGTTCGTTTTATTACTAGATGAATACAAGCAAATGTTTTTGGTTCCTCGGCTTGCTAATTCCAAAAAATATTTATCGAAGCTAACTGATTTAATTATTGAATACACAGAGATAAAACATAAATATGTCGAGACCCTCTTTCTCGAAGCGCCATCTTATAACATTTTTGAAATCTTAGGTGTCCAACGTAATGAGGTTAGAACACATTCCGCATTTCTTTGCCACCTCTTATCTCCACAAGCATCTCACGGGCAAGGGTTTCTTTTTCTTCAATCCTTCTTAGAATTTTGCGCTAACAAATATCCAGATAATTTTCCTCAAATTCCATCTTTTGAAGAAATTAATTCCTTTGACTGGTTTGTCGCTAAAGAAGTTACCTCCCAATTTGGCAGAATGGATATCGTTATTCAAAACCCAAACTCAGGTTTTTTATGCGTTATTGAAAATAAAATTGACGCTTTCGAGGGAGAGAACCAAGTAAGCCGATATCGAGATTGGATAATTGAACATGAGAATATTTTTCCGAACAATGTTTTGCTCTACCTTACAATTAAAGGTGATACTTCAAAAACTTCCAATGGAAAGAATTACCTCCCTTTATCTTATCGAAAAGATATCCTCTTTTGGTTAGCATCGACTATAGAAAGAATTAAACCTCAAAGTGTTAAAGAGGTTGTACGACAATATGCAGGAATAATTCAAAAAATTTAAAGGGACATTATGGATCAATCAAATGAAGTATTTGAATTTTTAACTAAAGAAGGCAATCTGCAGGCCGCCCTTGAAATGTGCGACAATCTGAATACATTAAAACAAGAAACCCATCAACAATTTTGGGAAGAAACAAATTTAATGATTGCACCCATGTTATCGAACCAAAATCTTACAGAGAATTGGGGATACCATAACTTCAATATAAAGAGAATTAAAACAGATTGGGAAAAATGCTCCATTCGCCCAAAGGATATAATAGAAAACGTTCCTCACTTATCTTTCATTCTTGGACAAGGAACCAAAGAAAATAATTATCGAATTTATTGGGGGTTGAGCTGGAGTTCAAATCCAGGTATCTTTAGAAGCCCAGAATTGATTCAATTAAAAAGTATTATTAATAGCAAAGGCGCCACAACAGAAGAACCTTGGCGTTGGGTTAATTGGGGGTACTTTGGTATAGTGCCGAATTCAGAAGTGTTCATCAGAAGAATGTTTACCGACAAAGAAGCATTTATTGGTGAATTGACTGATTCAGTATGGGATAAATTTTCAGTTATTCACCCTTTAATGGAGCAGATTAATAATTCCCTTATCCAAAATTCCAAAAATAAATAAAAAGAAGGCAGCCCTGAAAACTGCCTTCTCAAAAACTGTCCCGACCAAAGCGGCCGATGAAACAGATGATTCCTTTGAATACGGTTGGCTGGCAAAAACGGAAACGGTCTTGCGACATAGTAGGTGAACGTAGTTCCCAAAGTTCCCCACCAGCTCCCGCTCAACCCCACTAAATCCCCTATCAAGGACTGATCTTTCCTACAGAAGCACTATCCGCTGTGCCAATCCCGCCACAAACCCCAGGCCCCTATTTATCCAGCCCGATCCACAAATGATGCGGCTGAACAGAATCCATCGCGGCTAATTGAATACCCGCCACATTGCCGCCAGATTGGCCGGACCGACCCAACTCAAGGCTGTTCACCAAACAGGTATCTGGTTTTTTGCCGTACTTCTTGGTGTAATACTCGGCGGCCTGCGATATCTTCTCGGTCAAGGGCTTGTTCTTATCATTATCGAACCACAACATCCCGATCTCCATCATAGCGCCTTCCTTTCTTGATCGAACCTATGTCCTAATAATAAAACATTTGTTCTATTTTTGCAAGGGGCAATATTTCACCTCTCACAAAGTTCTCAGCGAAACCAGTCGCATCCCGCCTCTGCTCAAAACTCCTCTCCACAAAAAAACCAACCGCCGAGCGAAGGATCGAGGCGGTTGGTTACCACAACAGTAGTAACTGCGGGTTTTCACCCAAGCGGATTAACGACGGCTTTATGGTTCCATTAGGTAGATCTTTGTCAGCGTCTGTCCATCCTTCTCGTAGATGAAGACCGGCGCGGACGTGAATTCAATTTTTGATTTTGTCGTGAAGCTTTGCGGATTTTCGATCCAGACGAATAGATACGGTCTGCCTTTTGGCTCAGTGTGCTTAATATAAAAACTCGATATACTTCGGTTTTCGTTGGAGGAAAACCCATAGGTCTGAGTGGGATATTGTTCTAAGAAAGCCGCTACCCCACGCCAATCTCGGTGATACGGAAACCCAAATATATTAAGGTGGTATTTTTTATCTTCCGGTTTTTCAAACACCCAAACGGACATACTTTCCTTTTCAAAAGGGTATTCTTGTCCGTGATCAACAAAAACGGAATAGCTTTGGGCAAACAAGAAAAGACCCATGGCTGCTGCGGACACCGCGAATGCCGCCATCGATAATTTGTTTTTTCTTAAACCCGCCCATATGAGATCCGCTCCGATCCCAGCGAAAACGAAAAGAGGCAGAATGTAGGTATAGATATGAGTTCCGGGGGAGGACATGATGCCTTCATAAAAATACAATGGAGTTAGTAACCATCCGCCAAAAGCTATCATCTCTAAGAGCGAAAAATTTTCGAAGAAAGTTCCGCCAATGGGGGTCACCTTCTTTTTATCAATGGTACGGATCACCAAGGACCCCAACCCGATATAGAACAAGAATTGATATAAGTAGGTAGCATAATAGGGCTGGTACACCCTAAATAACATCACCGAATCAGATATCTTATCGGTGTCTTCCGATCCCTCAAACCGAGAAAGCCAGTATCCCTGGGTTTCAGTGGAAATATTAAATGCAAAGGGTATGTAGAAGCAGCCTAATAAAAAGAGGAAGGATACCATAGAAAAAAGCAATGTTTTGACCCGAACCGATAAATTCATCTCTGGATCGATCGCGAATTTGACGGTATATAATAGGACGAGTGGAAAAATAAAAACGCCATCATAGTGCGCCAGGATGGATAAACTCCAAAAAACATAGCCCCCAACCATCTTTTTATTTTTTAGCAAATATAGTGAAAGAATAGCGAACAAAAGAACGAACGATTGGTATTGAACAATGCGAGAAAAGGCAACAAAAAATCCATTGGTCGCCAGCAATAAAGTCGCTGCTACCGCGACAAGCTTGTTAAATACCTTTTTAAGGTACAAGTAGTAAAAAGGAAGGCTGACAAAACTTGCCAAGGCAAAGGGGAAGCGTAGAAAAAAATTATTTTGATAGCTGGGGTCAAGGAATTTCAACAAATAAGTGATGAGAAATTGGATTGGCCCTTTCCGTTGGCGCAGAAGAAAATCGATCAAGTTCTCATTGAGCCCAGGTAGATAGAGGGCCTTAATTTCATCTCCCTGAAAATCTGAATAGCCCAAATTTAAGAACCTCAGGATCCCCCCAAGGATAAGGATAAACAGAAGAATTTTGTTATCGAGAATTGTTTTCCAAATTTTAGCCATTTCTTCCTAATCCGTTATGTGATGTTGGTATCAATTGTTTCGACCGTTTTGAATTATAACCGTATTGCGCCTTGTGTATTTAGGGTTGAGATACCTAAAAATGAGTGATGCTTCTCTCTTCTCACCTTGTTGAAGTGTCAGAACATTGTTAATCCGGGCTTCCC